>JAOPXL010000018.1 GCA_025965175.1 Aeromicrobium sp. | reverse complement strand
CGCGGGCATCTCGTCGACCACGACCTCGGGTCGAAGGACGGCGCGGCGCACATGGTCCACGGCCTGCGTGAACTGCGCGGGCGTGCGATCGATCTCGCTTCTGACTCCCACCCTGCGATGGTAGGCGCGATGGGGTCAGGGCTGGGCCTCGACACTCCGCACGACCTGAGAGACTGGTCGGGTGACCGCGACCTTGACTGACAGTGCCTTCCTGCGTGCGTGCCGCGGCAAACGCCCCGAACACACGCCCGTCTGGTTCATGCGACAGGCGGGACGCTCGCTGCCGGAGTACCTCGCGCTCCGCGAGGGCACGACGATGCTCGACTCGTGCTTCCGCACCGACATGGTCGTGGAGATCACGATGCAGCCCGTCCGCCGCTACGGCGTCGACGCAGCGATCTTCTTCTCCGACATTGTGGTCCCGCTCAAGGCGATCGGTGTCGACCTCGACATCGTGCCGGGCACGGGGCCCGTCGTCACCGAGCCGATCCGCTCCGCCTCGCAGCTGGCGCAGTTCCGTGACGTCGAGCCCGACGACGTCACGGCGATCACCGACGCCGTGACGGCACTGGTCGGGGAGCTCGGCTCGACGCCGTTGATCGGATTCGCCGGCGCCCCGTTCACGCTGGCGTCCTACCTCGTCGAGGGCGGCCCGTCGCGTGACCACCGGCTGACCAAGCAGCTGATGTACTCCGATCCCGACCTGTGGCACGCCCTGCTGGGTCGCATGGCCGCGATCGCCGGCCAGTTCCTGCGCCTCCAGGTCGAGGCCGGCGCCTCGGCGGTCCAGCTGTTCGACTCGTGGGCCGGCAACCTGTCGCTCGCCGACTACGAGACGTACGTCAAGCCGCACTCGGCCGCCGTGCTCGCCTCGGTCGCCGATCTCGACGTGCCCCGCATCCACTTCGGTGTCGGCACCGGCGAGCTCCTGCACTCGATGGGTGACGCGGGCGCGGACGTCGTGGGCGTCGACTGGCGAGTGCCGCTCGACGAGGCGATCAAGCGGATCGGCCCCGGCAAGGCGGTCCAGGGCAACCTCGACCCGACCGCCGTGTTCGCACCGACCGAGTTCGTGCACGCCCGCGCGGCCGAGATCATCGAGGCCGGCCGGGTCGCCGAGGGGCACGTCTTCAACCTCGGCCACGGCGTCCTGCCGGCCACCGACCCGGACGCGCTGGCGCGCCTGGTCGACTTCGTCCACGCGTACGACCTCGCGTAGCCCGATGAGAGTCGCAGTCGTCGGTGGGGGGATGGCGGGGCTCGCGGCGGCCCACGAGCTCGCGACGGCGGGCGTCGAGATCGTCGTCCTGGAGGGATCGGACCGGCTCGGGGGCAAGCTGCGCCTTGGGGAGGTCGGTGGCCTGACCCTCGACCTCGGGGCGGAGTCGATCCTGGCGCGGCGGCCCGAGGGCCTGGACCTGATCCACGCCGTCGGTCTGGACGACATGGTCGTCCACCCGGAGACCGTCACGGCCTCGATCTGGACGCACGGCGCTCTGCGGGCCATGCCGCCGACCGTCATGGGCATCCCCGCGGATCCTGCCGCGCTGGCCGCCTCTGGCATCGCCGAGATGCCCGATCCCCGGATCCTGCCGGCCCCCGGCAGGGACATCTCGGTCGCCGAGTTCGTCACCGAGCGGCTGGGCCGCGACGTCCTGGACCGTCTCGTCGAGCCGCTGCTGGGTGGCGTCTACGCCGGGCACACCGACCAGCTCTCGCTGCGGGCCACGACCCCGCAGATCGCCGCCCTCGGCGAGGACCTGCTGACCGCCGCCGCCGAGAACCGTGCCGCCGCGACCGCGACCGGACCGGTGTTCGCCGGGCTCGTCGGGGGAGTGGGACAGCTCCCGGCCGCCGTCGCCGCCACGCCCGGCATCCAGGTCCGGCTCGACGCGACCGTGCGGGCCGTCCGACGTACGTCCGAGGGGTGGCGCGTGTCGGTCGGTCCGACGACCGACGTCCAGATCGTCGATGTCGACGCCGTCGTCATCGCCGCACCGGCACCGGCCTCGGCGCGCCTGCTCGCCGAGGAGGCACCCGACGCCGCGTTCGCCCTCGCCGCAATCGACTACGCCAGCATGGCGATCGTGACGTTCGTCCTCGACGACGCCGTCGTGCCCGAGGGATCGGGCTTCCTGGTCCCGCCGGTCGACGGCACATTCATCAAGGCGGCCACAGTGTCCTCCAGCAAGTGGGGCTGGATCGGCGAGTCCGGGCGCACCGTGATCCGTACGTCCGTCGGCCGGGCCGGCGAGACGACGCTGCTGCAGCACGACGACGCGGATCTCGCGGCCCGCGCCCTTGCCGACCTGCGTGCGGCGTTCGGCAGCCTGCCCGATCCGACCGACCTGGTCGTGCAGCGCTGGGGCGGCGGCCTGCCGCAGTACGACGTCGGCCACCTCGACCGGATCGAGACCGTCGAGCGCTCGGTCGCCGGGGTGCCGGGGCTCGAGGTCTGTGGCGCTGCGTACCGCGGTGTCGGCATCCCCGCCGTGATCGCGTCGGGCCGGGCCGCCGCCCGCCGGTTGCTCGACGCTGGGACAATCGACTCATGACTGACGCTGCACCGCACATCCCCGCAGAGCGCCCCAAGAACAGGGGGAAGCTGGCCAAGGAGATCAACGACTCGATCCGCTACACGATGTGGTCGGTCTTCCGCCTGGACCGGGTCCTCGGTGACGCCGACCGCCAGGCCGAGGCCAACGAGGTCGAGGCGCTGTTCGCCAAGCTCGCCGCCGACGACGTCGTGGTCCGTGGGACGTACGACGTCAGTGGCCTGCGGGCCGACGCCGACCTGATGATCTGGTGGCACGCCCCGACGAGCGACGCGCTGCAGGCGGCCTACAACGGGTTCCGCCGCACGGCGCTGGGGTCGCGCATGGTGCCGGTGTGGTCGCAGCTGGCGCTTCACCGTCCGGCCGAGTTCAACCGGTCACACATCCCGGCGTTCATGGCCGACGAGCAGGTGCAGCAGTACGTCTGCGTCTACCCGTTCGCCCGCTCGTACGAGTGGTACCTCCTGCCCGACGACGAGCGCCGGGCGATCCTCAAGGAGCACGGCATGGCGGCGCGGGACTACCCGGATGTGCGGGCCAACACCGTCGCGTCGTTCGCGCTGGGCGACTACGAGTGGATCCTCGCGTTCGAGGCCGCGGAGCTGCACCGGATCGTCGACCTCATGCGGGAGCTGCGCGCGACGGAGGCTCGTCGCCACGTCCGTGAGGAGATCCCCTTCTACACCGGCAAGGTGCACACCGTCCGCGAGCTCACGACCCTCTGGCCCTGAGCCCGCTGTCCAGATCCCGCTGGGCCTGACGTTGTGCTGCCGGCACGGCCCGGCGTGTCGGTCAGGTCGTCAGGCCCGGGGTCAGGACGCGTCGGGGTCGAGCTTGAGGCTGATCCCGTTGATGCAGAAGCGCTGATCGGTGGGGGTGTCGAAGCCCTCGCCCTCGAACACGTGCCCGAGGTGTGAGCCGCACCGTGCGCAGCGGACCTCGGTGCGAACCCCACCGAACATCGAGCGGTCCTCGATGTACTCGACCCGGTCCTCGGCGAGCGGCGCGTAGAACGCCGGCCAGCCGCAGTGCGCGTCGAACTTCGTCTCGCTGCGGAACAGCTCGGAGCCGCAGGCCCGGCAGGCGTACACGCCGACCGTCGGATCCGTCTCGTAGGACGAGGTGAACGGTCGCTCGGTGCCCGCCTTGCGCAGGACCTCGAACTCGGCCGGGCTCAGCTCGGCCTTCCACTCCGCGTCGGTCTTGTCCACGTCGTAAGCCATGACCTCAGCCTATCGGGGGACCCGAAAAGGCCCGGCGGCTCAGCGCTGGGCGTCGAAGGGGACGTGCTCGAGCAGGTGGACGCTCGGGACGTTGAGCTTGCGCTGGGCGCGCGACGTCCAGTCGACGTGGAGGAACTCCTTCACCAGGTGCGGCTCGGTGAGGACGATGACCTCCGACGAGCTGGTCGCCTTGACGAGGGCCAGCAGGGCGTCGACGGGGTCGTCCTCCGTCAGGGTCGCGGTGACGTCCTGGCCGCGGTCGACGAGCAGCTGGGCGCTGGCCGCGACGTCGTCCTGACCGATGTTGATGATCTCGTCCTGGATGCCGTCGAGCGCGGACGGCTCGACGAGCGGCACGACTTGGCCGCCGAGCGCCGACATGGACGACGACATGATCGCCGTCGAGCTCTCCACGGGGAGCAGCAGGTGGTAGCGGACGGTGTCGTCGAGGCCCTCGTGGAGGGCGACGATCTGATCGGCATCGAGCGGGTTGAGCCGGCGCTCGATCAGGAGTGAGACGTCAAACATGAGTGGGGGATCCCTTCGTCGGGTTCAGACTACGCGCGAGTCCGGAGCCATCTGGTCAGGAGGACCCCGTCGACGTCGAGGACGTGACCCCGCGTCATCGGGCGGTCGACGGCGGTCGGCCCGTGGGCGATGCGGGGGGCGTCGCCGGACGACAGCACCGGCGCGATCGTGAGGCACAGCTCGTCGACCAGGTCGAGGTCCACGAGGTCGCCGTGCAGGGAGGGTCCGCCCTCGCACAGCACCTTCGTCAGCCCGCGCCGGCCCAGCTCGGCCAGGACGGCAGCCCAGTCGATCGTGCCCGTCCCGAGGGCGATGACATCGACGACGTCGCGCAGACGGGCGAGCTCCTCGGCAGGGGCGTCAGCGGTCGTGATGACGAGCTGGCCGGGCGTCACGAGCCGCTCGGGGATGTCGAGGCGGCGGCTCACCACGGCGATCGGCACGTCGGCCGGTCCGTAGTCCTCCGCCCGTGCCGTGCCCGCGCCCACCACGACGACGTCGGCGAGGGAGCGCAGGATCCCGAACACGCGGGTGTCGGCTTCCCCGCCCAGCGGGCCGGAACGCCCGTCGGCGGCGTGCGCCGCGCCGTCCAGGGTCGTGACGAAGTTGGACCGCACCCAGGGGTGTTCGGTGTCCGGATAGGCGTACAGGCGCGCGATCTCCGTGTCGTCGGGCAGCATGTCCCGACCCTACGGGCACGGCATACTGCACAGATGGCGAACTCGTTGGACTCCCGGCTGCGCGTGACCGGACCCGTCGACCTCACCTCGTACGACTCGCGCGCCAAGACGGGCTTCGACGGCGGCAAGGCCGAGGCGAAGGGCGCGCTGCGGGCACTCGGTGACGAGCTCGGCGACCTGCAGGAGAAGCTTTTCGCGAACGGCCGCGCCGACGTCGGTCCGCAACGGGTGCTGGTCGTGCTGCAGGGCATGGACACCTCCGGAAAGGGCGGCATCGTGCGCCACGTCGCCGGCCTCGTCGACCCCCAGGGACTGGCGATCACGTCGTTCAAGAAGCCGACGCCTGAGGAGCTGGAGCGCGACTTCCTGTGGCGGGTCGAGAAGGCCCTGCCCGGGCCGGGCATGATCGGCATCTTTGACCGGTCGCACTACGAGGACGTCCTGATCGGGCGAGTCCGCAAGCTCGCGCCGGACGCCGAGATCGAGCGCCGCTACGGCGCGATCAACGACTTCGAGCAGGCGTTCACCGCCTCCGGTGGCGTGCTGCTCAAGTGCTTCCTGCACATCACCCCCGAGGACCAGAAGGATCGTCTCGAGGCCCGGCTCGAGGACCCTACGAAGTTCTGGAAGTACAACACCGGCGACCTCGACGAGCGGGCCTTCTGGGACGACTACCAGGCGGCGTACGCCGTCGCTATCGAGCGCTGCTCGACCGTGCCGTGGCACCTGGTCCCGAGCGGGCGCAAGTGGTATCGCAACTGGGCCGTGGCGACGCTCCTCGTCGAGCAGCTGCGCGCCCTGGATCTGCAGTGGCCGGCGGCGGACTTCGACGTCGACGCGGAGAAGGCGCGCCTCGCCACGATGTAGCCCGCACCGCTGAGCGTGACGTTTGAGCCCTCAGATCGCCCGATCAGGGGCCCAAACGTCACGCTCAGCGACTCGTCAGGCGAAGAGTGCTTCTAGCGGGACCAGGTCGACGGCGCCGACGGCGTAGCGGGCCAGGATGACTCGCGCGACCTCGACGTCGACGCCCAGCGGCTCGGCGACCGCGACGGCCCCGGCCTCGATGGCCAGCTCGTTGACCCGGTCGGGCAGGACGCCCGGCGCGAGGAAGAGCTGTCCGACCGCGATGTGACGACGCCCGTCGGCACGGTGCTGCCGGACGGCCTCGCCGGCGGCCGGCGGGACGCTGGAGGCGAACGCCGCGATGGTCGGGAGGTTGTGATGGGCTCCCCAAGCACGCGCCGCCCGGGAGATCGCTGCGTTGGCCAGCGGGTCCGACGAGCCGGCTCCCGCCAGGACCAGCGCGTCGAGCTCGCGGACCCGGTTCTTGGACAGGGCCTCGCGCAGTCGCTTGTCGAGGACGTGGAAGAACGCGTTCTCGATGCCGAGGACGTGCGTGGCGTGGACCTTGATGCCGTCGTGACGCGCCAGGGCGCCGGCGATGACGTTCGGGACGTCGACGTTGGCGTGGAACGCCTCGGTCAGCAGCAGCGGGACCACGACAATCTCCTGGTGGCCCTCGGCGACGAGCCGGTCGACCACGTCGTCGAAGCTCGGTGCGGCCAGGTCGAGGAATGCCGCTTCCACCCGGAGATCGGGACGCATGCACGCGACCATCTCCGTGAGGGCTGTGATGGTCTTGGCGGAGCGCGGGTCGCGGCTGCCGTGCGCCAGGGCAATGAGTGCTGGTGCGGTCATGATGCGTGCCTCCTTTCAGTTGGTGGTGCGGTGGTGGTGCTCACAGGGTGGTCAGGTTGGTGGGGGACAGCTGGCCGATGAATCCCAGCCGGAACGCCCGCAGGCACGAGCGACACTCCCACTCGCCGTGCGTCTCGCCGTGGGGACGCAGGTTCTCGTCGGCGCAGTACGGGCAGTGGAACGGAACGGCGCGGGCGGTCATCGCAGGATCTCCTCGTCGGCGCGGGACACCCAGCGGGCGAAGGACTCGTCGTCCTCCCGCTGCTCAAGGTAGGTCCGCGAGAGCTTCTCGATGTAGTCGGGCAGGTGGTCGCCGGCAACCTTGTGGGCGCGCAGCTTGCGGCCGAACCCGGCCTGGAACCCGAGCGCGCCACCGAGGTGGACCTGGAAGCCCTCGACGGTGTTGCCGTCGGCGTCGTTGACGAGCATCCCCTTGAGGCCGATGTCGGCGGTCTGAATGCGGGCGCACGAGTTGGGGCAGCCGTTGACGTTGACCGTGATCGGGGTGTCGAGCTCGGGGACGCGCTGCTCGAGCTCGTCGATGAGGGTCGCGGCGCGGTCCTTGGTGTTGACGATCGCGAGCTTGCAGTACTCGATGCCGGTGCACGCCAGGGTGTTGCGTCGCCACTGCGACGGGCGGGCGTGCAGGCCGATCTTGTCCAGCGCCGCGACCAGGCTCTCGACCCGGTCCTCCTCGACGTCGAGGACGACGAGCTTCTGCATCGGCGTGGTGCGGATGCGCGTGCTGCCGTGGGCCTCGACGATGTCGGCGAGCTGGTTGAGCAGGGTCCCGGAGATGCGGCCGACGGTGGCCGCGACGCCGACGTAGAACTTACCGTCGTTCTGCGGGAAGACCCCCACGTGGTCAGCGGGTGTCTCGGGCATCGCGGGCGCCTCGAGATCGGGCAGCGTGCGCTCGAGGTACTCGGTCTCGAGGACCTCGCGGAACTTCTCGATGCCCCAGTCAGCGATGAGGAACTTCAGGCGGGCCCGGGTGCGCAGGCGGCGGTAGCCGTAGTCGCGGAAGATGCTGACGACGCCCTTCCAGACCTCGGGGACGTCCTCGAGCGAGACCCAGACGCCGACCCGCTCGGCGAGCATCGGGTTGGTCGACAGGCCGCCGCCGACCCACAGGTCGAAGCCCGGGCCGTGCTCGGGGTGCACGGCACCCGTGAAGGCGACGTCGTTGATCTGCGGCACGACGTCGTGGTCGGGGTGGCCGCTGATCGCGGTCTTGAACTTGCGCGGCAGGTTCGAGAAGTTCCGGTCGCCGATGAACGTGCTCTCGATCGCCTCGATCGCCGAGGTGCCGTCGATGATCTCGTCCTGGGAGATCCCGGCGACGGGGGAGCCGAGGATGACGCGGGGGCAGTCGCCGCAGGCCTCCTGGGTCGAAAGGCCGACGGCCTCCAGCCGGCTCCAGATCGTCGGGACGTCACGAACGTCGATCCAGTGGTACTGAAGGTTCTGTCGATCCGTCAGGTCAGCGGTGTCGCGGGCGTGGTCGACCGAGATGTCGGCCACGGCGCGCAGCTGCTCGAGGTTGAGCTGGCCGCCGTCGATGCGCACACGGAGCATGAAGTGCTCGGCATCGAGCTCCTCCGGTTCGAGGGTTGCGGTCTTGCCGCCGTCGATGCCCTGCTTGCGCTGCGTGTAAAGGCCCCACCAGCGGAAGCGCCCCCGCAGATCGCCGGGATCGATCGACCCGAAGCCGCCGTGCGCATAGATGTTCTCGATGCGAGCGCGCACGTTGAGCGGGTTGTCGTCCTTCTTGGACTGCTCGTTGGCGTTCAGCGGCTCGCGGTAGCCCAACGCCCACTGGCCCTCGCCGCGCTTGGGGCGCGGTCGGCGGGCGGGGGTGTTGGTGCTGGTAGCTGATGCCATGAAGTTCCCTTGGGGCAGGGCGCACGGCGATCAGGACAGGTTCGTCACGGGATGGTCGCCGCGCGCCTGGATTGACTCGAGTCAGTGCAGAGGTCGCGCGTTGATCAGCGACACATCATGTTGCGGGCGCGGCCGAGGTCGACGTGGAGTCGTCCCACGAGCCAAAGTTGCTGCGCCGAAAGCATGTCCCCAGTCTGGGGAGCCGCGGGCCGTAGGACAAGGACTCGTCCCACCATTCGGGACGACTGTCCATAATGTGAAACAGACACGTCAATCCCCGCGGAATCGCGTGGCCGGGTGTGTGCTGGGTCACTCCGCCGGGACGAGAGCCGACACGGTGTACGCACCCGCGGCCGACGCCACGAGCACGGTCCCGGCGGCCACGAGCGTCACGTCCCACGGCACGAGGCCGGCCGTGGCGAGACCGATCACGACGGCCGGCTGGAAGACCGCCAGCAGCCCCAGCGGGAGGACCGCGCCGCCCACGAGGACCGGGACGCTCGACAACGCCTCCGGCCCGCCTCCGTCGATGCTGAGCGTCGTCCAGGCGCCCACCAGGCCGACGACCGCCGCGCCGACCGCGGTGAGCGCGAGACTGGGATCGGTGAAGACCAACGTGTCGCCCAGCCGGTCCTCCAGCACCAGGGCCAGGAGGCCCCCGAGGACACCTCCCACGACATGCGCGACCACGGTCGGCAAAAGCGTGGCCCACGGGCGTCGCCCCACGACGGCGAGCGTGACGGCGGCGGCCGGGTTGGCCAGCTCGACCGAGGAACGCACGTCGGTCGCGTGCAGCTGGGCGTACCAGCTCAGCAGGACGACCAGGGCGGCCACGGCGACGACGGCCAGGGTGGCGTCGGCAGCGCGCAGCGCCATCGCGGACACGAACGTGATCATCGCCGACATCGAGGCGGCGATGACGAGCAGGCGGCCCATTCAGGCGTCCAGGTGAGGGGTGGTCCGGGCAACGATGCCGGCAAGGTCGAGCCCGCGGGGCAGCGTCCCGAACGTGCCACCCCAGTCACCGCCGAGGCGGGAAGCGCAGAACGCGTCGGCGACCGCCGGGTCGCCGTGCTGCAGCAGGACCGTGCCTTGCAGGACCGCCGCCATGCGGCCGGCGATGCGGCGGGCGCGCGTCTCGACGTCGCTGAGGTCGGCGAGCTCTGCCAGCACCTCGTCGACCGCGGCGTCGAGCCGGGAGTCCTCGCCGCGGACCATCCCGACCTCGGTGATCCACGCGTCCAGGCTCTCGGGCTCGCGGGCCAAGGCGCGCAGGACGTCCAGGGCATTGACGTTGCCGCTGCCCTCCCAGATCGAGTTGAGGGGCGACTCGCGGAACAGCAGCGGCATGCCGGACTCCTCGACGTACCCGTTGCCGCCGAGGCACTCCAGTGCCTCCGCGACCATGAACGGGGTCCGCTTGCAGACCCAGAACTTCTCCAGGGCCAGGCCGAGGCGTCGCAGGGCCTGTTCGTGGACGTCGTGCGGCTTGTCGACCGCCGAGGCGAGACGCAGGGACACCATCGTCGCGGCCTCGCTCTCCACCGCGAGGTCGGCAAGGACGTTGACCATGGCCGGCTGATCGGCGAGCGTCGATCCGAACGCGGCCCGCTGCGACGTGTGCCACGCGGCCTCGGCGACGGCCTTGCGCATGATCCCGGCCGAGCCGAGGATGCAGTCCTGCCGAGTCGCGGAGACCATCTCGATGATCGTGCGGATCCCGCGTCCCTCGTCGCCGAGGCGAATCGCCCAGGCGTCGTTGAACTCAAGCTCGCTTGAGGCGTTGGACCGGTTGCCGAGCTTGTCCTTGAGGCGCACGATCGACAGTGCGTTGCGCGTGCCGTCCGGACGCACCCGGGGGACGACGAAGCACGTGACGCCCTCGGCGGCCTGGGCCAGCACCAGGAACACGTCGTTCATGGGCGCGGAGGTGAACCACTTGTGACCCGTCAGGAGGTACTCGCCGTGCGTCTGGGTCGGCCGTGCCTGTGTCGTGTTGGTCCGCAGGTCCGAACCACCCTGCTTCTCCGTCATGCCCATGCCGGCGAGCAGGCCCGCCTTGTCCTCGGACCGGCGCAGCCCGAAGTCGTACGTCCGCGAGGCCAGTCCCGCCGTCCACTGCTTCGCGATCGCATCGTCGACCCGGAGGGCGGGGATGACGGCGTAGGTCATCGTGATGGGGCACATGTGGCCCTGCTCGACCTGGCCCCAGGTGAGGAAGCCGGCGGCGCGCTGGAGGTGGGCGACGGGGCTCTGCGAGAGCCACGGCTCGGCGGTCAGGCCGAATCCGACGCCCTGCGACATGAGCCAGTGCCACGACGGGTGGAAGTCGACCTCGTCGACCCGGTTGCCGAACCGGTCGGTCGTGCGCAGCACGGGCTCGTTCTCATTGGCCAGGTGCCAGTGCTCGCGGGCCTCGGCCGAGCCGGCCAGGCTGCCGATGGGCGTGATCGCGTCCACGACTGTGCCGGCGTGGTCCCCGGCGAAGGCTCCCACGGCATCCATCAGCGCCTGGTCCGCGGTCGCGACGTTGTAGCCGACAAGTGGGGTCGCCTGGTTGGAAGGTGCGCGCTGCAGGGGATCCATGTCGCTACGGTAGAGGCATGGCGGTGCAACCGGTAGACCGACCGGGGATCCCCGAAGCGTTCAGCAGCCTGGTCGCGCGGACGGTCAGCAGCTGCTTCCGCTACCGGGTCACCGGTCTGGCCGCTGAGGCCGCCTTCTTCGCGATCCTGTCGCTCCCACCGCTCGTGTTCGGCCTGGCCGGGACGATCGGGTTCATCGCCGACCGCTACGACGTGACACAGGTCGACGTCCTCAAGGACCGCATCATCGAGCTGTCGTCCAAGGCGCTGACCGACAGCACCGTGGACAAGGTCATCGCCCCCACGCTCGACGAGGTCCTGGGCGGTGGACGCATCGACGTCATCTCGATTGGCTTCGTCCTTGCCTTGTGGTCGGGGTCCCGCGCGCTCAACGTCTTCCTCGACACGATCTCGATCATCTACGGCTTCGGCGGCCACCGGGGGATTGTCAAGACCCGGGCGCTGTCGTTCCTGCTCTACGTCATCGCCCTGCTGGTCGGCATCGTGCTGGTGCCGATGGTCCTGATCGGTCCGGAGCTGGCCGCCGACATCCTGTCGGACCAGCTGTCGTTCCTGCGGATGTTCTACTGGCCGGCCGTGCTGCTGCTGTCGATCGGCTTCCTGACGACGCTCTACCACCTGGCCGTGCCCGTGCGGAAGAAGTGGCGGGTCGGGCTGCCGGGCGCGGTGTTCACACTGGCGTTCTGGATCCTCGGCAGCTACTTCGTTCGCTGGGCGCTGGGGTTCTCCACCGGCGGCACCTCGATCTACGGTCCGCTGGCGGCGCCCATCGCGGTGCTGCTGTGGTTGTACGTCCTGTCGATTGCGGTCCTCATCGGCGCCGCGCTCAACGAGGCCGTGGAGCGGATGATCGAGGACAGCCGCTGGGGGACCCGGACGCCGCGCGCCCGCGACCAGCTCGACTGAGTCTGCTCGGTCCACCGCGGTGTGATCGTGGGGGAAATGCATGTGCCCCGCCTCGCTCTGCTTGAGGTGGGGCACGTGCGTGCCGGGGCTGTCTGCTCAACCATCGACACTCCTGACGTACCCGACGCCCTGTCACCTACACATGATCCGGACCACATTTCGTCGGATCGGGGCGCACGGTTGGGCAAGCAGGGACCGACGACCCCGGGGGAATGCAGAAGACCCCCGGCTGGGCCGGGGGTCTTCTGGTCTTGTGGGCGATACTGGGTTTGAACCAGTGACCTCTTCCGTGTCAGGGAAGCGCGCTACCGCTGCGCCAATCGCCCGTGCGTATTCAATTGTCTGGTGCGAGGTGGGTACGGGATTTGAACCCGTGTAAACGGATTTGCAGTCCGTTGCCTCGCCTCTCGGCCAACCCACCGCTGGATGGGTATGGAGACCCTCTCCGAGCGGACAACGAGATTCGAACTCG
>JAOPXL010000008.1 GCA_025965175.1 Aeromicrobium sp. | reverse complement strand
GTGAGCTCGAAGGCGTACAGGTCGGGGCGGTAGGCGTGCCGGCCGTACTCGACCGCCCGACCTGCGTTGTTGTACGCCGTGCGCTGCATCGTCAGCAGGGGGGCGCCCTTGCGCTCGCGCAGGTGGGCGGCCTCCTTGACCGTCGCTCCGCGTGCGCCGATGCGTTGCCGGGCAACGGCCATCACGACGCCGCAGTCGCGCAGGTGGGCGTACAGCCCGGTGACGGACAGATCGACCCCGTCCAGGTCGACGACGTCGAGGGGGATGAAGTTGTGCATCAGGGCGAGTGGTTCCCGATCGACCCAGCGCAGTCGCTCGAGCGACCAGACGTCGGCGCCCTTCGACAGCTGCAGCTCGCGGGCCACGTCCTCGTCGGCGGGCACCTTGCCGACCGCCAGGACGTCGGTTCGTGGCTTCTGCCCCGCGGCGCTGAGGTCGTCGAAGAGGCTGGTCAGCTCGACCGAGCGGCGGATCTTGCCGTGCACGACCTGCGTGCCGACGCCGCGCTTGCGCACCAGCATGCCCTTGTCGACGAGGACCTGGATGGCCTGGCGCATCGTCGGCCGGGACAACCCGAGCTTCTGCGCAAGGGCGACCTCGTTATCGATCCGCTCGCCGGGCGCGATCGTCCCGTCCAGGATGGCCCGTTCGAACTGCTCCGCGATCTGGTAGTAGAGGGGGACAGGGCTCGAGCGATCGAGCGTGAAACGGGGGCCGGGCATGCGAATCAATGTATCGGCCAATCCAGTCATGTCAATATGTCATGACATACGCTTGACACCTCGGTGTGCCCTGGGACACACTCGGACGTATCGACTTTGTCACGACAAACAGAAATCCGAGGATCCCGTGTCGACGACCCTTGAGCCCCAGGGCCTGACCCCGCTCCGCATCGCCGGTGCCCCCATCTCGTGGGGCGTCTGCGAGGTCCCGGGCTGGGGCTACCAGATGCCGGCCGACCGCGTGCTCACCGAGATGCAGTCCCTGGGACTCGCGGCGACGGAGTTCGGGCCCGACGGGTTCCTGCCCGAGGACCCGGCCGAGAAGGCCGCGTTCCTCCAGGGCTACGGCCTCCAGGCCGTCGGTGGCTTCCTGCCGGTCGTCCTGCACGATGCCGACCACGACCCGCTGACCGACGTCGACCCGTTCATCGACGCGTGCCTCGCCGCCGGTGCCGGCGTCATGGTGCTCGCCGCGTCCACCGGCGCCGACGGCTACGACGCGCGGCCCGTCCTGGACGAGCTGCAGTGGAAGACCTTGCTGGCCAATCTCGACCGCATCGCCGAGCACGCCGCCTTGCGCGGCGTTGTCGCCGCGATCCACCCGCACATCGGCACGCTCGTCGAGAACGCCGACGACGTCCAGCGGGTACTCGACGGCTCGCACATCGGACTCTGCATCGACACGGGTCATCTCGCCGCAGCCGGCGCCGATCCTGTCGCGATCACGCTCGCGAACCTCGACCGGGTCAAGCACGTCCACCTCAAGGACGTTGACTCCGCGGCGGCCGCCAAGGTCGTCTCTGGCGAGGTCCCCTTCGCCGACGCCGTCGCCGCCGGCATGTGGCAGGTCCTCGGCCAGGGCGACGTCGACATCCGCGCCATGATCGACGCGTTGCGCAGCCACGGCTACGACGGGTGGTACGTCCTGGAGCAGGACGTCATGTTCAAGGACGGCGAGCCTGCCGGCGCCGGCCCCGTGGGCGACGTACGGTCGTGCCTCGACTTCGTGAAGGATGTTCTGGCGTGACGAACCCCCACGAGCTCATCACGATGGGACGCGTCGGCGTCGACATCTACCCCGAGCAGATCGGGGTGGGACTCGAGGACGTCACGACCTTCGCCAAGTTCCTCGGCGGCAGCGCGACCAACGTCGCGGTGGCCGCTTCCCGGCTCGGGCACCGCTCGGCCGTCGTCACCCGCACGGGTGACGACCCGTTCGGGCGGTTCATCCACCGCGAGCTCGTGGGCTTCGGTGTCGACGACCAGTACGTCAGCCCGGTCGCGGGCCTGCCGACGCCGGTCGTGTTCTGTGAGATCTTCCCGCCGGACGACTTCCCGCTGTACTTCTACCGCGAGCCCAAGGCGCCGGACATGGAGATCCACGTCGACGAGCTCGACTTCGACGCGATCCGCGCCGCCGAGGTCTTCTGGGTGACGGTCACCGGCCTGTCCCAGGAGCCGAGCCGCGAGGCCACCCTCGCCGCGCTCGAGGCCCGAGGTAGGCGAGGGACCACGGTGCTCGACCTGGACTACCGCCCGATGTTCTGGGAGTCGGCCGAGCTGGCCACCGGCCAGGTGCAGGCCGCCCTCCCACATGTCACGGTCGCCGTCGGCAACCGCGAAGAGTGCGAGGTCGCGGTCGGCGAGACCGAGCCGCAGGCCGCCGCCAAGGCGCTCCGCGCGGCCGGCATCGGGCTCGCCATCGTCAAGCAGGGGCCCGCCGGCGTCCTGGGGGTGCGGGGGGACGAGCACGTCGTCGTGCCGCCCGTCCCGGTCGATGTCGTCAACGGCCTCGGTGCCGGCGATGCCTTCGGTGGCTCGCTGGTCCACGGCCTCCTGAACGACTGGGACCTCACCCGCATGCTCTCGTTCGCGAATGCCGCCGGTGCGTACGTAGCCGGCCAGCTGTCGTGTGCCGACGCGATGCCCACCACCGACCAGGTCGACTCCGTGCTCTCTCGAGGAAGGGTCTGATGACCACCGTCACTGCCCAGGACATCGCCGCACTCGTCACGACGCGCGTCCAGCACCCCGAACGCATCGCCGAGATGGCGGCGGCGCGCAGGCAGCCGACCGGCCTGGTCGGCAGCACCGGGCGCCTGCTGCTGGTCGCCGCCGACCACGCCGCCCGCGGCGCCCTCCGCGCGGGTGACGACCCCGTCGCGATGGGCGACCGCCCCGAGCTGCTGGCCCGCATGGTGCGCGCCCTCGAGCGTCCCGGCGTCGACGGCGTGCTCGGCACGGCCGACATCATCGAGGACCTGCTGCTGCTCGGCGCCCTGGAGGGCAAGGTCGTGATCGGGTCGATGAACCGCGGTGGCCTGGCCGGTACGGTCTTTGAGATCGACGACCGCTTCACAGGCTATGACGCCGCGTCGATCGCCGCGGCGGGCTACCAGGGCGGCAAGATGCTGTTCCGGATCGACCCGAACGACCCCGCGACCCCCGCCACGATGCAGGCCTGCGCCGACGCGACCGGCGAGCTCGCGTCCCACCGGCTCATGTCGATGGTCGAGCCGTTCATCTCCGGCCGCGACGCGTCCGGCCGCATGCGCAACGACCTGACCACCGAGGCCGTCATCCGCTCGGCGACGGTCGCCGCAGGACTGGCACCGACCTCGGCGTACACCTGGCTCAAGCTGCCCGTCGTCGAGGACATGGAGGCGGTGCTTGCGGCGTCGACGCTCCCCGTGGTGCTGTTGGGCGGTGAGGTCTCGTCGGATCAGGACGCCCAGTTCGCCGCCTGGTCCAAGGCGCTCACCAGCCCGACCGTCCGTGGGATGGTCGTGGGCCGCTCCCTGCTCTTCCCGCCCGGCGGCGACGTCGAGGCCGCGGTGGACGCGACGGTGGAGATGATGACCTCATGAGCCTGGTGCTGCGGTCCGGCGAGGCGGCCAGCGGGCCGTTCGCCCTGGAGGTCACCCCCAAGACCGCGGGGTGGGAGTTCAGCGGGCTGCGTGTCCTCGAGCTCGGCGCCGGGCAGCGCGAGGAGCTCGACACCGACGACTGCGAGGTCGTCGTGCTGTCGCTGGGTGGGTCAGCCGAGGTGACCGTCGACGGTCACACCTTCACACTCGGCGGGCGTACCAGCGTCTTCGACGGCCCCAGTGACGTCGTGTACGCACCCCGGGACGCCCGGCTCATCGTCGCCAGCACCGACGGGGGACGCTTCGCGCTCGCCTCGGCGGTGTGCCAGCGGCGCCTCGAGCCCGCCTACCTGCCGAAGTCCGAAGTCCCGGTCGAGATGCGCGGTGCCGGTCAGTCGAGCCGGCAAGTCAACAACTTCGGCGTCCCGGGCGTGCTCGACGCGGACCGCCTCATCGCGTGCGAGGTCCTCACACCGGGTGGCAACTGGTCGTCGTACCCGCCGCACAAGCACGACGAGGAGCGCGAGGGGGAGACCCGCCTCGAGGAGATCTACTACTTCGAGGTCGCGGACGGCCCCGCCGGTCCCGGCATCGGCTTCCAGCGTGTCTACGGCCACGACGACGCCGAGATCGACATCTCGGCCGAGGTGCGCACCGGCGACGTCGTGCTGATCCCGCACGGCTGGCACGGACCGTCCATCGCCGCGCCCGGCTACGACCTCTACTACCTCAACGTCATGGCCGGCCCCGGGCAGGAGCGGGCCTGGCTGATCTGTGACGACCCGGCCCACGCCTGGATCCGGGACACCTGGGCCGACCAGTCCGTCGACCCCCGTCTGCCCTTCGGGAAGGGAGCCTCCCAATGACCGTCCTCACCGTCGCGCAGGCGACCGTCCGCTTCCTCGAGGCCCAGCTCACCGAGCGGGACGGCGTCGAGCGCCCGTTCTTCGCCGGCTGCTGGGGCATCTTCGGCCACGGCAACGTCGCCGGCGTCGGCCAGGCCCTGCTCGAGCGCGAGCAGTCCGGTGACCCCTCCCACCTGCGCTTCTTCCACGGCCGCAACGAGCAGGCCATGGTGCACGCCGCCGTGGCATACGCCCGCCAGCGCGACCGGCTCGCGGCGATGGCCGTGACGGCCTCGGTCGGGCCCGGCGCGACCAACATGGTCACCGGCGCCGCCCTCGCGACGATCAACCGCCTGCCCGTGCTGCTGCTTCCGGGCGACACGTTCGCGACCCGCGTCGCCAGCCCCGTCCTGCAGGAGCTCGAGAACGCTCAGCAGGGCGACATCTCGGTCAACGACGTCTTCCGTCCCGTGTCGGTGCACTTCGACCGGGTCGATCGCCCCGAGCAGCTCGCCTCGGCGCTGCTGCACGCGACCCGCATCCTGACCGATCCGGCCGAGACCGGTGCTGTGACGCTGGCCCTGCCGCAGGACGTGCAGGCCGAGTCGTACGACTTCCCCGACGACCTGTTCGCCAGGCGGGTCTGGCACGTGGCCCGACCCGTGCCCGAGCCGGCAGCGCTGGAGCGCGCCGTCGCGGTCATCCGCTCGGCCCGACGGCCGCTCGTCGTCGCCGGCGGCGGTGTCGCCTACTCGCAGGCCAACGAGGCGCTGCAGGCGTTCGTCGAGGCCACAGGCATCCCGGTGGGGGAGTCGCAGGCCGGCAAGGGCTCACTGGCGTACAACCACCCGCAGTCCGTCGGCGCGATCGGCGCGACCGGCACGACGGCGGCCAACGCGCTGGCGGAGGATGCTGACGTCGTGATCGGCGTCGGCACCCGCTACAGCGACTTCACGACCGCCTCCCGCACGGCCTTCCAGGGCGACGGGGTGCGATTCGTCAACCTCAACGTGTCGGCGTTCGACACCCACAAGCACTCCGCGACCGGACTGGTCGCGGACGCCCGTGAGGGCCTCACCGCCCTGACCGCGGAGCTCGAGGGCTGGCGGGCCGAGGAGGCGTACACCGCCCGGGCCACGCAGCTCGCCGGTGAGTGGGACACGATCGTCCAGGGGGCGTACGACGGCAAGGGTGCCCCGCAGGTGGCCGACGGCCTGGCGATCCAGTCCCAGGTCATCGGTGCGGTCAACGAGCTGTCCGACCCGCGCGACGTGGTCGTCTGCGCGGCCGGATCGATGCCCGGCGACCTGCACAAGCTGTGGCGCACCCGGGATCGCAAGGGATACCACGTCGAGTATGGCTTCTCCTGCATGGGCTACGAGATCGCCGGCGGTCTCGGCGTCAAGATGGCGGCTTTGGACGAGGATGACCCGCGGGACGTCTTCGTGATGGTCGGCGACGGCTCCTACCTGATGATGAACACCGAGCTCGTGACGGCCGTGGCCGAGGGCGTCAAGATCATCGTCGTGCTGGTGCAGAACCACGGCTACGCGTCGATCGGCGCCCTGTCGCAGTCGCTCGGCTCGCAGCGGTTCGGCACTTCCTACCGCTACCGCACGGACTCCGGCCTCGACGGCGACAAGCTGCCGGTCGACCTCGCGGCCAACGCCGCGAGCCTCGGCGCCGACGTTCTCGCGGTCGCCGGCATCGAGGACTTCCGCGCCGCGGTGCTCAAGGCCAAGGCGTCGACCCGCACGACCGTGATCCACGTCGAGACCGATCCGTTGGTCCCGGCGCCCGACAGCCCCGCGTGGTGGGACGTCCCGGTCTCCGAGGTCTCCGTCCTCACCTCGACCCGGCAGGCCCGCCTCGCATACCAGGACCACAAGACCCGCCAGCGTGCGTACCTCGCGCCGGCTGCCGACCAGACACCCCACGAGAGGGGCAACGCATGACCCAGTACGAGCACTACATCGGTGGACAGAGCTTCCAGGGGGATAGCGACCGCCTCGGCGACGTGTACGACCCGGCGCGTGGCATCGCGAAGTCGCAGGTCCGCCTCGCGACCGCGGGCGACGTCGACGCCGCCGTGACTGCGGCCGCGAAGGCGTTCCAGACGTGGGGCGAGACGTCCGTGACGGCTCGCTCGCGCGTTATGTTCGACTTCCGCCAGCTGCTCGTCGAGCACGAGGACGAGCTCGCCGCGATCATCTCTTCCGAGCACGGCAAGACGCTGGCCGATGCCAAGGGCGAGGTCGTCCGCGGCCGCGAGGTGGTCGAGTTCGCGTGTGGCATCCCGCAGCTGCTCAAGGGCGAGTACAACGACCAGGTCTCCGGCGGCATCGACTCGCACACGTTCCGCCAGCCCATCGGGGTCGTCGCCGGCATCACGCCGTTCAACTTCCCGATCATGGTGCCGCTGTGGATGCATCCTGTCGCGATCGCGACCGGCAACACGTTCATCCTCAAGCCGTCCGAGCGCGTACCCGGCGCGTCCGACCTCGTCGCCCGGCTCTACACGCAGGCGGGCCTGCCGGACGGCGTCTTCAACGTCGTCCACGGCGACAAGGTCGCGGTCGACGCGATTCTTGAGCACCCCGGCATCGCGGGCGTCTCGTTCGTCGGCTCGACCCCGATCGCGAAGTACGTCCACGCGGGCGCCTCACGCACCGGCAAGCGGGTCCAGGCCCTGGGCGGTGCCAAGAACCACGCCGTCGTGATGCCGGACGCCGACCTGGATTTCGCCGCCGACCACATCGTCGCCGCGGGCTACGGCTCGGCTGGGCAGCGCTGCATGGCGATCTCGGCGGTCGTCGCGGTCGGCCCCGCCGCCGATACGCTGGTCGACAAGATCCGCGAGCGCAGCGTCGACCTCAAGGTCAGCGTCGGCACCGACCCGGACGCCGAGATGGGCCCGGTCGTGACCAAGGCCTCGCGTGACCGCATCGTCGACTACGTCGGCCAGGGTGAGGCTGCCGGCGCCAAGGTCGTCCTCGACGGGCGCGACCTGGTTGTGGAGGGACTCGAGGAGGGCTTCTTCGTCGGCCCCTCGCTCCTGGACGACGTCACCACTGACATGTCGGTCTACACCGACGAGATCTTCGGACCCGTGCTCACCGTGCTGCGGGTTCCGACGCTGGATGCCGCGATCGAGCTCATCAACTCGAATCCATACGGCAACGGCACCGCAGTGTTCACTTCCTCGGGTGAGGTGGCACGAACCTTCCAGCGGAAGGTCCATGTGGGCATGATCGGCATCAACGTGCCGGTCCCCGTCCCCATGGCCTTCCACTCCTTCGGGGGTTGGAAGGACTCCCTCTTCGGCGATCACCACATCCACGGTCCCGAAGGTGTGAGGTTCTACACGCAGGCGAAGGTGGTCACCACCCGGTGGCCGCACGTCAGTGAGGAATCACTCGCCCAGCTCAATTTCCCGACGGCACAATGACGCCGGGTCACCAGAAGAAGAGAAGGAACATACCGATGAGAAACAAGCTCAAGCTCGCTGGCGCCATCGTCGTCGCCGGTTCGCTGCTCGCAGCCTGCAGCGGCACCGGTAAGGACGACGCCACGAAGGACAACTCGAAGGACCTGACCTACGCCGTCATCACCCACAGCAGCTCGGGCGACGCCTTTTGGGACCGGGTCAAGTCAGGTGCCGAGAAGGCCGGCAAGGACTACGGCGTCAAGGTCGAGTACAGCTCAGACCCCGATCCGGCCAAGCAGTCGCAGCTGATCGACGGCGCGGTCGCCGACAAGGTCAACGGCATCGTCGTCTCGATGGCCAACCCCGACGGCCTCGAGAGCAGCATCAAGAAGGCCGTCGCCGCCGGCGTCCCGGTCGTCACGATCAACTCCGGCGTCGACAAGTTCAAGGCATTCGGCGCGATCACCCACATCGGCCAGACCGAGACCATCGCCGGCGAGGCCGTCGGCGAGCGGCTCAAGGCTGCGGGCCTGAAGAACGGCATCTGCGTCATCCAGGAGGCCGGCAACATCGGTCTGGAGGAGCGCTGCAAGGCGGTCGCCGCCACGTTCGGCGGCAAGATGACCAACCTGCAGGTCGACGGCACGGACGACTCCGCCGTCCAGGCCACGATCACCTCCAAGTTGCAGGCCGACAAGAACATCGACACGGTCCTGACCCTGGGTGGCCAGTACGCGATCGACGCCGTCGGCTCGGTCGAGGAGTCCGGCAGCAAGGCCAAGGTCGCCACCTTCGACCTCTCCGAGGACGTCATCAAGGACATCCAGTCCGACAAGATCCTCTTCGCGGTCGACCAGCAGCCGTACGTCCAGGGCTTCCTGGGCGTCACGACGCTGTACCTGAAGGACATCAACGGCAACGACCTCGGTGGCGGCCAGCCCATCAACTCGGGTCCCGCCTTCATCACCAAGGACAACGCTGACGCGGTCTTGAAGTTCGCCGCTAACGGAACTCGCTGACGCTGACCCGGGGCCCGGTCCGTCCGGGCCCCGGGGGCAGCCAGCCCCGACATTTGGAGCAGACCATGGCGACAGCCACCGTGGGAGACGAGCGCATCGCGCGCACGTCGACCCTCACCAAAATCATGAAACGTCCGGAGGTCGGCGCTCTTGCGGCCGCCATCGTGATCTTCGTCTTCTTCGCCGTCACGACAGACGCCTTCGCCACGGCGAGCGGGGCCAGCACCTGGCTGCGGCAGGCCTCCACGATCGGCATCATGGCCGTCGCGGTCGCGCTGCTGATGATCGGTGGCGAGTTCGACCTCTCGGCCGGCGCCATCACGGGCTTCAGCGGTCTCGTCGTGGGCGTGCTCACGACGGAGTACGGCGTCAATATCTGGGCCGCGATCTTCGTGTCGCTGGCTTTGTGCATTCTGATCGGGGCCATCAACGGCATCTTGGTCATGCGCACGGGGCTGCCGAGCTTCATCGTGACGCTCGGGACATTCTTCGTGCTGCAGGGCATCGACCTCGCCGGGACCAAGTCGCTGATCGGTCAGGTCGCGATCCAGGGCATGTCCAACGTGCCCTACTACGACCAGGCCAAGAAGCTGTTCGGCTCGTCGCTGGACATCAACGGCTCGGCACCCGGTGGCGCGATCTACGCCTCGGTCTTCTGGTGGATCGGCCTGACCGCGATCGCGACGTGGGTGCTGCTGCGGACGCGGACCGGCAACTGGATCTTCGCGGTCGGCGGCCAGCAGACCGCCGCCCGCCAGATCGGCGTGCCGGTGTTCAAGACCAAGGTCGGCCTCTTCATGACGACCGCGGGAGCCGGCTGGCTGGTCGGCATGCTGCTGCTCTTCACGACGTCGACCGTCCAGAGCAACACCGGCGTCGGCCAGGAGTTCATCTACATCATCTGCGCCGTGGTCGGAGGCTGCCTCATGACCGGCGGCTACGGTTCGGCGATCGGGGCGGCGCTAGGCGCCCTGATCTACGGCATGGTCAGTCAGGGAATCGTCTACTCGGGCTGGGACAACAACTGGCTCAAGGCATTCCTCGGAGTGATGCTCCTCGGAGCGGTGCTCCTCAACGAGTGGGTTCGCAAGCGAGCGGAGACAGCACGATGATCGGTATGTCCTCGAAGTCCAAGACTTCCTCCGAGACCGTCGAGACGACGTCGCGACCCGCCGAGCGCGGTACCGCCGTCATCGAGGTGCGGGACATCGGCAAGCGCTACGGCAACATCATCGCGCTGAGCGATGTCTCCACGTCGGTCCGTGCCGGCGAGGTCACCTGTGTCCTCGGCGACAACGGAGCCGGCAAGTCGACCTTCATCAAGATCCTCGCCGGAGCGCACGAGCACTCCGACGGCGAGCTCCTGATCGACGGGACCGCGTTGTCCCTGTCGAGCCCCCGCGCGGCGCTCGAGCTCGGCATCGCGACGGTCTACCAGGACCTCGCGGTCGTCCCGCTGATGCCGGTGTGGCGCAACTTCTTCCTCGGCAGCGAGATCACGAAGGGCGCAGGCCCGCTGCGCAAGCTCGATGTCGAGGCGATGAAGCGGATCAGCAAGGCCGAGCTCGCCGCGATGGGCATCGACCTGCGGGACGTGGAGCAGCCGATCGGGACCTTGTCCGGCGGCGAGCGCCAGTGCGTCGCGATCGCCCGTGCGGTCTACTTCGGTGCCCGCGTGCTGATCCTCGACGAGCCGACTGCCGCGCTGGGCGTCAAGCAGTCGGGCGTCGTGCTGAAGTACATCGCCAAGGCCCGTGACCGCGGTCTGGGCGTCGTGTTCATCACCCACAACCCACACCACGCCTACCCGGTCGGCGACCGCTTCATGCTGCTGCGCCGCGGCAAGAGCATGGGCGACTTCCCCAAGAGCGAGATGACCCTGGAGGAGCTGACGGCGATGATGGCCGGTGGCGCCGAGTTGGAGTCGCTCGCGCACGAGCTCGAGAAGGAGATGGGCGCGGACTCCGAGGTCGCACAGGCCATGAAGGCGGAGGTTAAGTGACCACGGAGCTCCGGGTCGGCATCGTCGGTTTCGGCTGGATGGGCCAGGTGCACGCCCGTGCCCTGTCCCGCCTGCTCCAGCACTATCCGGACGCGCCGCTGCGCCCCCGCCTCGTCGCGGTGGCCGACAACGCGCCCGACGACCGCACCAAGCGGGCCGCCGATGCGTACGGGTTCGAGCACCTCGTGAGCGATTGGCGCGAGCTCGTCACGCATGACGAGGTGGACCTGGTCTGCGTGACGGGACCGAACTTCATCCACCGTGACGTTGCCGTCGCGGCGGCCGGGGCTGGCAAGCACCTGTGGGTCGAGAAGCCCGCCGGACGTGACGCGGGCGAGACCGCCGAGATCGTCGCTGCGGTCGAGGCCGCGGGCGTGCAGGCCGCGACGGGCTTCAACTACCGCAATGTGCCGGCCGTCGAGCGGGCACGCGAGATCGTCGCGTCGGGCCGGATCGGCACCGTCGAGCACACGACGGTCCGCTTCCTCGCGGACTACTCGGCCGACCCGGACGCCGCTTTGTCGTGGCGGTTCCAGAACCAGTACGCCGGCAGCGGTGTGCTCGGTGACCTGGTCAGCCACGCCGCCGACCTCGTGCAGCACGTCGTGGCACCGATCGCCGAGCTCGTCGTCGACCGGGCGACGTTCATCCCGCAGCGTCGGGCGGCGCTGCCCGGTGCGATGCACTACGAGAAGGGTGCCGGCGAGCTCGGCGACGTCGAGAACGAGGACTACGTCAACGCGTTGTTCCGTCTGGCCGACGGCTCGCGCGGCATCCTGGAGTCGAGCCGCACCGCGGTCGGCGAGCAGAACACGTACGGCTTCGAGGTGCACGGCACCAAGGGCGCCGTCGGATGGGACTTCCGCCGCATGAACGAGCTGCGGGTGTGTGCCGGTCAGGACTACCTCAACGGCTTCTACGCCACGGAGTACGCCGGCCCCGGAGACGGTGAGCTGAGCGTCTTCCAGCCCGGCACCAACAACCCCATCGGTTTCGACGACCTCAAGGTCGTCGAGGCCCGCCGGCTCGTCGAGTCCATCGCGACCGGCAAACCGCTCGGCGCGACGATCCATGACGCCCTCGCGGCGGCGAAGGTCGTCGACGCCATGATCCTGTCCTCCAACGAACGAAAGTGGGTCTCCTTGTGAGTGAGCGCCAGCGAAAGAACCATCACGTCAGCATCACCGCACTGCGTGCGTACGCTGTTGCCCTTTCGACGGACGCAGTGCTGTGAGCCGCAAGCTGAAGGTCGGCGTCGTCGGCGCCGGAGCGATGGGGACCTCGCACGTCGCGACGCTCGCCGCAGGCGTCCCGTCCGCCCAGGTCACCCGGGTCTTCGACATGGACACGGCGCGGGCCAAGTCCGTCGCCGAGGCCGTCGGTGGCGGCGCCTCGGACTCCGCGGAGGCGTTGATCGCCGATCCCGAGGTCGACGCGATCGTCATCGCCTCCCCGGACTTCACCCACGCCGACCTGGCCGTCGCGGCGATCGCGGCGGGCAAGCACGTCCTGTGCGAGAAGCCGTTGGCCGTGACCGCCGAGGACGCGCGTCGTGTCGTCGACGCCGAGGTCGCGGCGGGCCGCCAATTCGTCCAGGTCGGGTTCAACCGCCGCTTCGACCCCGGCTTCGTGGACCTCAAGGGCTCGATCGTCGACGGGTCCCTGGGTGACGTGCGCCTGCTTCACGGCATTCACCGCAACGCGTCCAATACGACCAGCACCGACGACGCGACCCTCGTGACCGGGTCGATGATCCACGAGTTCGACACGTTCCGTTGGCTGCTCGACGACGAGGTCGTGGGCATCCGCGTCGAGTCGCCGATCTCCGAGGGGTTCCGCGACCCGCAGATCGCGACGCTGTGGATGGCCGCCGGCCAGATGATCACGGCCGAGGTCTACTGCAACGCCGCCTACGGCTACGACGTCCGCGTCGAGGTCGTCGGCAGTGGCGGCTCCGCGAGCCTCGAGCCCCGCACCCCCGTGGTCCGCCGCATCGCCGGTCAGGGGAGCAGCTCGATCGGCAGCGACTTCGTCGCGCACTTCATCGAGTCCTACCGGCTCGAGCTGGCTGCCTGGGCCGATGCCTCGCTGGCGGGTGACGTCGTGGGCGCCACCGCGTGGGACGGCTACGTCGCCAACCTCGTCGCCGCGTCGGGTGTCGCCGCGCTGCACTCCGGCGCCCGCGAGGCCGTCGACGTGCCGGAGTGCCCAGGTCTTTACACGTGAGCTTCACCCTGGCGGTGTGCTCGGAGATGGTGTTCACCGACCTGCCGCTGCTGGAGCGGGTCGAGCGAATCCACGCTGCGGGCTTCGCGGTAGAGATCTGGGACTGGACGCAGAAGGACGCGGCGGCGTTGGCGGCGACGGGCGCGGCGTTCACGTCGATGACGGGCTACGTCTCGGGTGACCTGATCACTCCGGAGGGGTCCGAGGACCTGCTCCGCACGGCTGAGCTGTCGATCCCGTTCGCCCAGGCGATCGGGTGCCCCGCGTTGAACCTGCACGGCACGGGGCTGGGGGAGGGCGGCGTTCCGGTGCGGCCCGTCGAGGTCGTGACGGGCGAGATGTGGCTGGCTGCTGGACGTACGTTGTCGCGGATCGCCGAGCTGGGGGAGCGGCACGGCGTGACGTTCGTGTTGGAGAACCTCAACACCGAGGTCGACCATCCGGGAACCCCCTTCGCGCGGGCGGCGGACACGTTGGCGCTGGTGGCGGCGGTGGACAGCGCACATCTGAAGATGAACCTCGACCTCTATCACGCGCAGATCGGTGAGGGAAACCTCGTCGAGCTGATCCGCCGGGCGGCCCCGCACGTCGGCGAGGTGCAGGTCGCAGACGTCCCCGGTCGCTGCGAGCCGGGCACGGGCGAGGTGCGGTGGTCGTTCGTCGCCCGGGCGCTGGCCGATGCGGGCTATGACGGAGTCGTCGCGATGGAGGCCTTCGCCTCCACCGCCGGAACAGCCGGCTCCGACCGCGCCCTGGAAAGCTTCCGCGAAGCCTTCACCCCCTGACCCCCCGCTGACGCGTGGGTTGCGCACGGTGAGGAGTGGGTTGCGCACGGTGAGGAGTGGGTTGCCTACGGGCGTAACCCACGCGTCAGCCGTCGTAACCCACGCGTCAGCCGGCGTAACCCACGCGTCAGCCGGCGTAACCCACGCGTCAGCGTGCGGGCGCGACTACCGTCGAGACATACCCCGAAACCAGGAGAAGATCATGACCAGCACGCTGCACGGCTCGCAGGCCTGGCCCGCCCGGCTGCGCGAGGACGACTGCCATCTCGACGACTTCGCTGCTGTCGTCGAGGTCGCGACGGACGTCGCCGACTACCCGCTCGCCGCCCGCCTCGAGCAGGGCGTGCTGGTCTACGAGGCCGCAGCGCTGCGGCCCGCGATCGCCGACCCGGCTCGCCGTGAGGAGGTCGAGGCCGAGCTCGTCCGTGCGCTGAGCGACGGCCCCGGCATCGTCGTGCTGGCCGGCGCGTTCGACGACCACGCCGTCGTCGACCGGGTCACCGCCGTGTTCGACGACGTCATCGAGGCCGAGCACGCGGCCGGCACGGCCCCCGGTGACCACTTCGCGAGGCCCGGCGCCAACAGCCGCGTGTGGAACGCGCTGGAGAAGCTCGCGGTCCGTGATCCGGAGGCGTTCGTCGACTACTACGCCAACGACCTGCTCGCGCTGGTCTCGCGGTCCTGGCTCGGACCGGGCTACCAGGTCACCTCCCAGGTCAACGTCGTACGTCCGGGAGGGGTCGCGCAGGACCCGCACCGCGACTACCACCTCGGTTTCCTCGCCAACGATGTCGTGGCGCAGTACCCGACCCACGTCCACATGCTGTCGCCCGTGCTGACGCTGCAGGGCGCCGTCGCGCACTCCAACATGCCGGTCGAGAGCGGTCCGACGATGTACCTGCCGCACTCGCACAAGTACGCCCCCGGCTACCTAGCGTGGCGCCGTCCCGAGTTCCGGGCGTACTTCGCCGAGCACCACGTCCAGCTGCCACTGGCCAAGGGCGACGCGGCGTTCTTCAACCCCGCGGTGTTCCACGGCGCCGGCAACAACGTCTCCGCCGACGTCCAGCGCATGGCCAACCTGCTGCAGGTCTCGTCGGGCTTCGGCCGGGCGATGGAGGTCGTTGACCGGGCCCGCGTGTCGAGCGTCGTCTATCCCGTCCTGGCGGCGCAGCGGGCCGCCGGGGCGGACCCGGGCCGGCTCGCGAACGCGATCGCCGCGACCGCCGAGGGCTACCCGTTCCCGACCAACCTGGACCTTGACCAGCCGATCGACGGGCTCACGCCGCTGTCGCAGGCCGAGATCCTGCACCAGGCTCTTGACGAGGGCTGGCCCGCGGACCGGGTCGACGAGGCCCTCAGCGGCTACGCCGATCGGCGGCGCACGGATGGCTGACCTCCTGACGGACCGCGTCGTCCTGGTCAGCGGCGGCACGCAGGGCGTCGGTGCCAGCATCGCCCGGGCGGCCGTCCGAGAGGGTGCCTCGGTCGTGGTGACGGGGCGCCGCGCCGACGTCGGCGAGGCGTTCGCCAAGGAGCTGCGGACACTCGGCGGCGACGACACCCTGTTCGTGCAGGCGGACGTCGCCGACCTCGATCAGGCGCGTCACACCGTCAGCGCCACGATCGAGGCGTTCGGACGCATCGACAGCCTCGTCAACGCCGCAGGCCTCACCAGCCGAGGCTCGCTGCTCGACACGACACCGGAGCTGTTCGACGCCCACGTCGCGGTCAACCTGAAGGCGCCGTTCTTCCTGATGCAGGCGGCCGTGGCCGACATGGTCGGCCGGGGCGCACCCGGCACGATCGTCAACGTCCTGACGATGTCAGCGCACGGCGGCCAGCCGTACCTCACGCCGTACTCGACGACCAAGGCCGGCCTGGCGGGCCTGACCCGCAACGCGGCGCACGCGCACCGCTGGGACCGCATCCGGATCAACGGCGTCAACATCGGCTGGACCGACACCGAGGGGGAGGACCTCGTGCAGCGCACGTTCCACAACGCCGACGACACGTGGCTCCAGAAGGCGGCGGCGACGCAGCCGATGGGGCAGCTCGGCCAGGTCGACGACATGGCGGCGCTGGTGGTGCTCCTGCTGTCCGACCGCAGCGGTGTCGTGACGGGCTCGGTCATCGACTGGGACCAGCACGTCATCGGCGGCCTGGACTGAGGCGTGTCGGGCCGGCGCGGCGTATGCCGTCAGCGAACAGCCGTGTTTTCGCGTGTGTTCGCGTCGCGGCCCGTCTAGGTTTGGGGACGTGAACCTATCTGCCAGCACCAGCCCACTGTCGCCGAGGATGGCCGGCGAGGCCGGCCCCTCGGATCTCGACGGCCACATCTACCAGCGACTCCTCAAGGAACGCATCGTGTTCCTCGGCTC
>JAOPXL010000238.1 GCA_025965175.1 Aeromicrobium sp. | reverse complement strand
GGCAACCATCACATGCAACGAGGAGAAATATGTCGACCGTCACCTTCGTCGAGCACGACGGTACCTCCCATGATGCAGACCTCGTCGAGGGCGAGTCGCTCATGGAGATTGCCATGAACAGCGCCGTCCCCGGCATTGATGGTGACTGTGGCGGCGAAGCTGCATGTGGCACCTGCCACATCTTTGTCGACAGTGGCTGGATCTCCACCACCGGAAGGCGTACCGGCGAGGAGAGCCGAATGCTCGAGATGTCGCCGGAGTACGAGCCGAACTCGCGCTTGGCCTGTCAGGTGGTTGCGGCCGCGGGCATGGACGGGCTGAAGGTCCGCCTCCCCGAATTCCAGATGTAATCCATCACTTCTCCCATTCTCAGGACAGGCGGACACAGGACTCATGACCACCATGGAGAGCGCGCTCGAAAAGGCGAAGGCCAAAGTGCAGAAGAAGGTCCAGGCGACGGTCCCTGTCGATCGGCAGGTCAGGGCCGCCCACTTGGTGGAGAAGGCGAAACGCCTTGTGGGCAGGGGCGAGCCGCTCATCTTCACCGAGCGACCGATCCCGGACGCAGCGGACGTGCGGCTGACCGAGCTCGATGTCAGCAACCCCTTCCTGTTTCGTCAAGGAAAGTGGCATTCGTACTTCAAGCGGCTCCGCGAGGAAGCCCCGGTCCACTACCTGGCGGACAGTCCCTTCGGACCGTTCTGGTCGATCACGCGCTACGAAGACATCCGTGCCGTCGACACGAACCCTGATGTCTTCTCGGCCGAGCCTGCCATCATCATCGGCGACCCGTTGCTCGATGTTGAGATGTTCATCGCGATGGACCCACCAGTGCACGACCTCCAGCGCAAGGCCGTCCAGGGCGTTGTGGCTCCCAGGAACCTGAAGGAGATGGAGTCACTCATCCGTGAGCGGGTGCAGGATGTGCTCGACAACCTGCCGACCGACGGACCGTTCGACTGGGTGGAGCGGGTCTCGAAAGAGATGACCGCCCGCATGCTCGCCACCCTGCTCGACTTCCCGTACGACCAGCGCCACAAGTTGGTTTATTGGTCTGACACGATCAGCGGCGTCGCCGAGGCCACCGGCGGCACCACTCACCAGGACGACTTCTACGACGCCCTCGGGGACATGGCACGCAACTTCATGGCCCTCTGGCACGACAAGGCGGCGCGGAGGGAGGCGGGCGAGGCGGCCGGCTTCGACTTGATCACCTTGATGCAGACCTCCGAGGACACCAAGGACCTGATCAAGCGACCGTTGGAGTTCCTCGGCAACCTGACCCTGCTGATCGTCGGCGGCAACGACACGACCCGCAATTCGATGTCCGGTGGCGTACTGGCTCTCAGCGAGAGCCCGGATCAGTTCGAGAAGTTGAAGACAGATCCCTCGCTGATCCCCAACATGGTGTCGGAGATCATCCGCTGGCAGACGCCGTTGGCGTACATGCGCCGGATCGTCAAGCAGGACGTTCACTTCGGCGGACAGTTCATGCGTAAGGGCGACAAGGTTGTCATGTGGTACGCCTCCGGCAACCGTGATGAGCGCCAGTTTGAGGACCCGGACGCCTTCATCATCGACCGTTCGAACGCGCGCAACCACATGTCGTTCGGCTTCGGCGTGCACCGCTGCATGGGTAACCGACTTGCCGAGATGCAACTGCGCATCCTGTGGGAGGAGCTGTTGGATCGGTTCGACAACATCGAGGTCATCGGCCGGCCGGAGTACGTGCAGTCCAACTTTGTCAAGGGCTATTCGAAGATGATGGTCAAGCTGACGCCCAAGGCGAGAAATTAGGTTCGAGTGACGGCAGCGAGCGGGAAAGCGCCATGGACAACAGTCGTGTGATCATCGTCGGCGCCAGCCACGCAAGCGCACAGTTGTGTGCGAGCTTGCGTCAGGAGGGATGGAGCGGAGAGGTCCTGTTGATTGGCGATGAGCCATCGCTGCCCTACCACCGCCCGCCGCTGTCCAAGACCTATCTCGCCGGCAAATCCAGCCTTGAGGAACTCCTGATCCGGAAGCCGGATTTTTACGAGAAGCAACAGGTCGCGTTCCGCCAGGCACGTGTCGCGAGACTCGACCGCCGAGCCCGTACGGTCACGCTGGCCGACGGCGAAGCTCTTGGCTACGACAAGCTCGCTCTCTGCCTGGGTGCTCGGCCGCGCCGGTTGAGCCTGCCGGGGGCGGATCTCGCCGGAGTCCACTACTTGCGCGATGCTGCCGACATCGAGGCTATCCGCGAAGGCCTGACCACCACCGGCCACGCTGTCATCATCGGCGCAGGCTACATCGGGCTGGAGACGGCGGCGTCGCTCCGGAATTTGGGCGTCACCGTTTCGGTGCTGGAGAATGCCGACCGAGTTCTGCAACGGGTCACCGCACCCGATGTGTCCGCGTTCTACGATCGCGTTCACCGCGAGGAGGGCGTTGACCTCCGCGTCGGCGTCGGCGTCACCGCGCTGGAGGGTGAGGACCACGTCCGCGGCGTTCGACTTGCAGACGGTGACTACATCGCCGCTGACCTGGTCATCATCGGCATCGGCGTCGTACCCAACGTCGAACTCGCCCAGACGGCTGGCCTGAACACGGACAACGGCATCCTCGTCGACCCGCACGGGCGAACCAGTGACCCGAACATCTTTGCGGCCGGCGACTGCGCCAACTTCTTCGATCCCCGATACGGCTGTCGTCTGCGCCTGGAGTCGGTGCCCAACGCGGGCGAGCAGGCCAAAGTCGTCGCAGCGGCGATCTGCGGGAAAGCCAAGGAGATCTCCGCGCTGCCGTGGTTCTGGTCGGACCAATATGATCTCAAGCTGCAGATCGTGGGCCTCAACACCGGCTATGACGAGATCGTGCTGCGTGGCGACCCAAGAACGGGCCGCGATTTTGCCTGCTTCTACTTCGATAACGGCCGGCTCATCGCAGCCGACTGTGTCAACCGGGCGCCGGAATTCATGTTCAGCAAGCGCGCGATTGCTCAGGGGCTAGCGCCGAACCGCGGGTTGTTGGCTGATCCAGGAACCGCGTTGCATTCGCTGTTCGACGCATCGGCGACAAGCGCTGAGTCGGTAGGCACGCTGAGGGTGGACGGCTGAGCGCGGGAACCACAGGAGACCGGCGTCAGCGGCGGCCCGGGGCCCGGCGGCGCCTGAAGTGGCCAGTCCCGAGCTTGCCCGGCTTCCCGACCCTCCCTCCACGGGACTCCAAGAAGCCCGCCCGGCTGAACATGAGGCCCACCTGCTGTCAACCATCCCTTACATCGAGGTGCCGCCGCCGACGCTGGCGCTGCCGAGCGTCCCGAGCCCAGGGGCTACGAGCGGCCGCCGCACGGGGCCGCACCCTGCCGCCCGGATGGTCCTGGAGATGGTTCATACTTTGGACTTGTCAGGCTTGACAGAGGCTGGCTTCGCGGACGTGGTGTAGTTGCAGCACGCTTCCCTTCCAGGGAATGAGTCGAGGTTCAAATCCTCGCGTCCGCTCCACCTGTGGAACCCGGACCTGCCGGCTGACGCGGACCGGTGGCATCTCCCGCAAGGTCCCGACTGGGACGCTGCGCAAGCTGCAGGGCAACGGTCTGATCGATCGTCGCTCGTTCGCGGAGGTGCCTCCACCTGCGCAGTGCCGCCTGACCGGCTTGCCCCAGGCTGAGCAAGCTGAGTCGTGACCCGCACCCGAAGAGTGCGGATCCCCGCGCACCAGATGCGGAAAACGGGGCGAAATTCGCTCCTCGTGCCGCGCCTTCGCTGAATATGGTGCGGTATGCGCCTCCGTTCAGGACCGTCCCCGGGTCACCGGCGTCGCCGTGCTGCGACCGACCGCATGCGTCATGCCGCGGTAGTCGTCGCCGTTGTCACGGTCGCAGGGAGTACCCTGGCGTACGCCGGCCACCAGCAGCCTCCGGCTCCCAGCTTCGCGAAGGCCCCGCACGCTGCGCCCGATTCCCGCGCCAGCGTCACGGTTGCTCCAGACGACTTGGTCAGGACACCCGCCGCGGCCGACCACGACGGCAACGTCCCAGTGTCGAACCGGCGGCCGAACGTACCGGCCGTCACCCTGGCGGCCTATCAGAACGCCAGTCGCGTCGTGAACTCAGTGGCGCCGTCGTGCCACCTGCGCTGGACGCTGCTCGCCGCGATCGGCGAGATCGAGTCCGACCACGGCAGGACCAACGGCAACGAGGTGAGGTCTGACGGCACCAGCGCCCCCGGCATCTACGGCCCCCCTCTCGACGGGTCGAACGCCACGGTGACCGTGGGCGACACAGACCACGGAAAGTATGACCGCGACACGAGTCACGACCGCGCAGTCGGACCCATGCAGATCATTCCTTCCACCTGGAAGGCCGTGGCCGTCGACGGCGATGACGATGGCCACAAGAACCCCCAGGACGTCCAGGACGCGGCTTTCGGCGCAGCCGTCTACCTGTGCGCGAGCGAGATCGACATGAGCTCGAGGAGTGGGCTGCGGACCGCGGTCTTCCGCTACAACCACAGCACCGACTACGTCGACTCGGTGCTCGCGCGCATGGGCAAGTACGACGGCCTCACTCCCGCGCTCACCGACGGAACCAGCACGAACGGCTCCGACTCGGTGCAGGTCGCCAGCGGGAGCAGCACGATCGAGCGCAAGAAGTCGAAGACCGCCGATGCCGGGAACGGGTCGGGAGCGGGTCGCCCGACGAAGGACCAGCCCGCCGAGCCTGGCCCGACACCTTCCACGTCGACGCCGACCCCCACGCCGACGCCGACGCAGACCTCGACCCCCGACCCGAGCCCGCCACCGACGACTGATCCCACGGAGCAGCCCCTGACGCCGGAGTGGGCGACCGTGTATTGCAGCACCGAGCTGTCCGAAGCTCAGCTCGAGGCGGTTGGTGGACTCGACGGGTGCGTCGAGCTCGCCACGAACGGCGGGACCGCTGCGGTCCAGGCTGCGCTCGTCGTCACGCCGGCAACACCGTGACCGGTCTCCTGTGCAGGAGGTCGACCGCCTCCTCGAGCCGCCGGCTCGCGGACGTACGACACGATGTCCCGGTGACCCGCGCGGGATGCCAGTTCTGGGGCGCGATGTGCCTATGCTTCTTGAGTGCTTGACCTCGACTCCCGAACCCCCGTCCTGATCGCTGTCATCGGCGCGGCCGTCACCCTGATCGGCCTGGAGTTCTGCCTGCTCGGGCAGTGGTGGACGGGATTCGCGCTGGTCGGACTGGGGCTGAGCACCGGAAGCGTCAAGGAGCTCGAGGCTCCGGTCGAGTCCAGCCGCAGCTGAGGCCCGGGCGAGATCAGTCCGCCCGAGAACTCGGAACGACGCCCGCTTCTGCACGTAGAGGTTGTCGTCGGCGCGACGCATCAGGATCTCCTGGGTGTCCGACGGAACCGCCACGGCGAGGCCGAACGTCCACGGTGTCCAGGAGTCCTCGAACGCGTTCCACGTGGCCGCTGCTGCCGCCGCAGATGTGTCCGGCAGGAGGACGGCGAACTGGGCGGCCACGGTCGTCCGGGCGATGCCCGGGCGGAAGAACCACCCGAGGTAGCAGCTGATCATCAGATAGCGGACCAGGTTGCCGACCGCCATGATGGCGTCCCCGCCCGCGGCTACCTGCAGCGCGCGGCATCGACTCCGGCCGCCAGCGTCGTGACTCGGTGTCTTGCTGAGCCCGGAGAACTAGCCGGCGGTCGCGTCCGCGACGGCAGGAAAGAGCGGGAACACGCCGTCCATGCCGGTGATCTCCAGGACGCGCCGGACCGTGCGGTTGGCCCCGGCGATCCGGAACAACCCCTGGTCGCGGGTCAGCTGCCATCCGCCGACCAGGGCGCCGAGTCCGGAGGAGTCCATGAAGTCGATCCCCGTCAGGTCGACGACGACCCGGCTGGCCGGATCGGTGATGCGTTCGACGAAGTGCGCCCGCAGGTCGCGGGCCGAGTTGAGGTCGATGTCGCCGGCGAGCTCGATGACGTGGAAGCCGTCGCTCTGGCGGTCGGAGATGGTCAAGGACACGTGGGTGCTCCTGTCGGGCGGAGGGCGACGATCGTGAGGTCGTCGTCGAGGGTTCCGGGGACTGCAGTGAGGAGGTCGTCGATCCAGGTGTCGAGAGCGCGACCGTGGTCAGTCAGGAGGGCCTGGGCCGTCGTGCGCAAACGCTCGATCGCGTCGTCGATCTCTCGCCCGGCGGTGGGCAGGGCCTCGCAGACCCCGAGCTGCCACGCCGCCCACGGCGCGCTGTGGCCACGGACGACGTGCTGCCACTTCTCGAACGACTTGCGGGGGCTGAGCCGGATCGACGGGCCCTCGGCGGCGGCGAGTGCCTTGTTGGTCGGGTCACCACCCCAGTCGACGGTCCGCTCGATCTCGGGACGCAGCCACAGCATCCACCGGTCCGGGCCGTTGCCGATGAGGCGCGTGGTGTTGGTCGCCGTCACGATGCGCCGGTCCTGGTCGCGCGCCGGCTGCAGCCCGTGAGGCTGGATCGCGCGGGGATGTGGATCGGCTCCTGCTCACAGTTGGTGAGGTGGGGCGCCGGATAGGCGGGGTTGTGGTCGTACGGACCGTCGTCGGGGCTCACGGCGCACCTTTCCTGAGAAGGCGCCGTCTGGGGGCACAACCGGCGACCCCAGTTTATCCATGCGGTGCCGGGCGCTTCCTCCCGGCACCGTTCCTCACGACATCGTGTCCGGCGCCCGCTTCGTCCCGGCGTCCGGGGATGGGTTGCCCAGCACGTCCTCGGGTCCGTAGCCAGTCGCGTCGACGGTCTGCGGCTGGGGTTCTGCCTCGGTTTCGATCGATGACTCACTCATGCGTTTCTCCCTCTCCTGATCTCGCTGACGTACCCGGCCGGCGCCCGGTCAAACGACCGGGCCGCCCCGAGCAGGAACCGGCTAGGCGTCCCCGTCGTCCGGCCCGTCATGGCGGATCTCGCGTCCCGCGGCGACGTCGGCCTCGTGCTTCTCCTCGGCCTTTTCGATGTTTCGGGTGTCCCGCGGCGGCAGCTGGATCGTCTCCTCCGCGGCGATGCCGGCCTGCAGCTGACGGCCTCGCTCCAGCTCGGCGTCGAGCTCGGCACCGAACAGCAGCGCCAGGTTCGTCAGCCACAGCCACAGCAGGAAGACGATGACACCTGCCAGCGATCCGTACGTCTTGTCGTAGCTGGCGAACATCGCGACGTACAGGCCGAAGGCAACCGAGGCGAGGATCCACACGACGATCGCGAACACCGCACCGACGCTGACCCAGCGGAACGTCGGCTGCTTGACGTTGGGTGTCGCGTAGTAGAGCACCGCAACGATGAGCACCACGATGCCGAGCAGTACCGGCCACTTGGCGATGTCCCACACCAGGATCGCGGTGGACCCGAGCCCGATCTGCTCGCCGACCGCCTCGGCAACGGGGCCGGTCAGCACCAACGCGGCAGCGGCGACGGCCACCAGCAGGATCGCGAACAGCGTCACGAGGAGCTGGACAGGGCGCAGCTTCCAGACCGGACGACCTTCACCGACCTCGTAGATGCGGTTCATCGCCCGGCCGAACGCCCCGACGTAGCCCGAGGCGGACCACAGCGCGCCGAGCAGGCCGACGACCAGCGCGATGCCGGCACCCTGCGAGGAGCTGAGCTGCTCGATCGTCGGGCGGAGGCTGTCGACGGCGGACGACGGGCCCACCTGATCGACGATCTCCAGCAGGGAGTCGACCGTGCTCTGCCCCTGCCCGAAGACGCCGAGCAGGGAGACGAGCGCGACGAGCGCCGGGAAGAGCGCCAGCACGGCGTAGTACGTCAGAGCGGCGGCCAGGTCGGTGCACTGGTCCTTGGAGAACTCGCGCAGCGTCTTGCGGGCGACGTAGATCCACGACCTCTTCCGGATGTCGCCGAGGGAGTCCGGCTTGCGATCGTCCTCTGGGTCCGCGGCATCGCGGGCGCGGTCGGTGGTGGTGCGCATCGGGGATCTCCTCCGGGTGGTGGTGTCCAAGCCCGGTTACCCGCGAGGGGGGAAGGGGAAACCCGGGATCAGGCCAGGACCCGGAGCCGGTCGAGGGCCTCGGCGATGACCTCGGGCCGCTTGCAGAACGCCCACCGGACGAGCGGCCGTCCGGCGTCGACGTCATCGTGGAACACCTGGTGCGGGATCGCGACGACGCCGGCCCGTTCGGGCAGCAGCCGGCAGAACTCGACGCCGTCCTCGAAGCCGAGGGGTCGGATGTCGGTCGTAGCGAAGTAGGTGCCCTCGGGCACGTGCACGCCGAAGCCGACAGCGGCCAGCCCGTCGCACAGCTGGTCACGCTGTGCCTGCAGACGGGCCGTGAAGCCCGTGAAGTAGTCGTCGCCGACGTCGAGCGCGTGGGCGATCGCGGGCTGCAGCGGTGAGCCCGACGTGTACGTCAGGAACTGCTTGACGCCCACCAGCGCGCGTATCAGCGGCTCCGACCCGGTGGCCCAGCCGATCTTCCACCCCGTCAGCGAGAAGGTCTTGCCACTGCTGGAGATCGTCAGCGTCCGCTCGGCCATCCCGGGCAGGGTCGCGATCGGGATGTGGGGGAGTCCGTCGAAGGTCAGATGCTCGTAGACCTCGTCGCTGATGACGACCAGGTCGTGCTCGATCGCGACGGCGGCGATCGCCTCGAGCTCCTCGCGGCGCAGCACCGAGCCGGTCGGGTTGTGCGGGCTGTTGAGCAGGATCGCGGTCGTCCGCGGGGAGACGGCGGCCCACAGCTCGTCGATCGGCAGCCGGAAGTCCGGTGCCCGCAGCGTCACGGGACGCCGCACGCCCCCGGCCATCTGGATCATCGCGACGTACGAGTCGTAGTAGGGCTCGAGCACGACGACCTCGTCGCCGGGGTCGACGAGGCCCAGCAACGCCGTCGCGATCGCCTCGGTCGCGCCGGTCGAGACGGCGACCTCGACGTCCGGGTCGACCGCGAGCCCGTAGAACCGGTGCTGGTGGGCCGCGATGGCGCGGCGCAGCTCCGGGACCCCGGACCCCGGCGCGTACTGGTTGCGTCCGTCGCGCAGCGCGGTCACGGCGGCCTCGACGACCTCGACCGGCCCGTCGGTGTCGGGGAAGCCCTGGCCGAGGTTGACCGCGCCGGTCCGAAGCGCCAGCGCGCTCATCTCAGCGAAGATTGTCGTGCCGAGCCCCGACAGGCGGACGCTGGAGGTCTTCACGCCACCGACTGTAGCCACGTCGGTCCCCGTCACCCCTACGATGTCGCGGGTGAACGAACTGCGACGGGCCCGGGTCGCGGTCGCAGCCGGCTTCGCCCTACAGGGCCTGGTCTTCGCCGCGATCGTCACGCAGGCCCCCCGGCTCAAGGACCGCTTCGACCTCGGCGACAGCGGGCTCACCGGCATCCTCGTGCTGGTCGCCGTCGTCTCGGGCGTAGGCAGCGTCGTCGCCGGGACGATCGCCGAGCGGCACACCAGTGCCGCTGCCTTCCGGCTCGCGCTGCTCACGATCGGGCTGGGGGCGCTGCTGGTCGGCGTCGCGCCGAACCTGCCGGCGCTCGTGGCGGCCTTCGTGGTCTACGGGCTCGGGGTCGGTGCGGTCGACGCCGGGATGAACATGCAGGGCGTTCGCGTCCAGAGAGCGTACGGGCGCAGCATCATGGCGAGCTTCCACGGCATGTGGTCGGTCGCCGGCATCGCGGGTGCGCTGTACGCCGCGGGGGTCGCCGGGCTCGAGGTCCCGTTCGGCATCTCCCTCGCGATCGTCGCGGTGCTCACGTGGGTCGTCGCACTGCTCGCGGCCCCGCACTTCCTCCGCGTCCGGGAGCGCGACCCGGGGCTCTCGGCGAAGGGCCTCGACCTGCCGTGGCGACCCGTGCTCGTGTTCGGCCTGGTCGTGCTGCTGTTCTACTCATCCGACACGGGGATCCTGACCTGGAGCAGCGTCTACCTCAAGGATGCGCTGCACGCGTCGAGGTCGGTCGCGCCGCTGGCCTACGGGGCGTACCAGGGTGGCGCGCTTGTCTCGAGGTTCGGCGGTGACGTCCTGGTCCGCCGGGTCGGTGCCCCGCTGGTCGTCACCGCCGGCACCGTCACCGGCATCGTAGGGCTCGCGATCGTCGTGGTCTCGCCCGTGCCCGTGACGGCGATCATCGGGTTCTTCATCGTCGGGCTGGGCCTGGCGATCCTCGCCCCGCTGTCGTTCGCGGCCCTGGCGGGTGCGGTCCCCGCGCGGTCGGTCGACGTCGCGATCGCGCGTATGAACATCGCGAACTATGTCGGCGCGATCCTCGGCGGCGGTCTGATCGGGGCAGCCGCCTCCTCGGGCCACCTGCGCTGGGCGTTCGTCATCCCGCTGGTGCTGGTGCCCGTCGTGCTGCTGTTCGCCCGGGCGTACCGGACGGTCGAGGACCTCCACGTGGACGCCGCCGCAGGCTGAAGGGCCTACCGGCTGCGGACATAAGTCACCCCACCGTTCTCGGGGGGTGAAACGGTGGGGTGACAACAGGCGCCAACAGCAATGAAGCACATTGACCCTGCACCCACGATTCTACGCGACCGACCAAGTGCACAACAAGTTTTGAAGAAATTTGTGCCGGACTTTTCGGGCCGCACGGTGAGACCCTCGGCAGCGGGGGTGAGAGGATCACTCCCATGACGACCCATCTCGCGCCGCCGGGCCGCCGGCTGACCCCCCGCCGCAGCGGTGGTCGCCGATTCGCCCTGTTCATCGGGGTCACCCTGATCCTCGCCGGAATCGGGGTGCTGGCCTGGTTCGCGTGGCAGTACTTCGGCACCAACGTCGTGGCGAAGCACAAGCAGGCCGAGATCAAGCAGACCCTGAAGATCGACTGGGGCAAGGGGATCGACGGCGACGCGATCGGGCTCCTGCGTGTCGAGCGCTTCGGCGCCGACTACGAGGCGCCGATCGTCAAGGGCGTCGACGACAAGTCCCTGGCGAAGGGCGTCGGCTGGGACACCGACACCGCGAAGCCCGGGAACATCGGCAACTTCGTCATCGCGGGGCACCGGGTCACACACGGCGAGCCGTTCGCGAAGTTCCCCAAGCTCAAGCGCGGCGACCGGGTCGTCGTCGAGACCCGCACCGCGATCTACACCTACACGCTCCGCAACTCCGGTACCTCGATCACGGTCGACTTCACGACATCCTGGCCGTTGTGGTCGGTCCCCGACCCCGACGCCAAGGCCGAGACGCCGACGAAGGCGGTCCTCACGATGGTGACCTGCTCGGAGCTCTTCCACACCCGCAACCGCAGCGTCGTGATCGGTGACCTGATCTCGACGGTGCGCAAGACCGCGGCCAACACCGCGACCTCGGACTGACTCGTATGCAGGACTACCAGCGCGACTTCATCGAGCTCGCCCTCGAGCACGAGGTGCTCCGCTTCGGCGAGTTCACCCTCAAGTCCGGGCGCCGCTCGCCGTACTTCTTCAACGCCGGCTTGTTCAACACCGGAGCGCGGCTGGCCGGCCTCGGCCGGTTCTACGCCGACGCGATCGTCGACAACGGTGTCGACTTCGACGTCCTGATGGGGCCGGCCTACAAGGGGATCCCGATCGCCTCGGCCGCCGCGGTCCAGCTGTCGGCGCTGCACGACCGCGACGTCCCGTGGTGCTTCAACCGCAAGGAGGCCAAGGACCACGGCGAGGGCGGCCTCACCGTCGGCTCCCCGCTGGCCGGACGGGTCCTCGTGGTCGACGACGTCATCACCGCCGGCACCGCGATCCGGGAGGTCATGCAGATCATCGCCGCCGCGGACGCGTCCGCCGCCGGCATCGTCGTGGCGGTCGACCCCCAGGAGCGGGGAGCGGGTGACCTGTCGGCGATCCAGGAGGTCCAGCGGGACTTCGGCGTCCCGGTCATCTCGATCATCGGCTTCGAGCAGATCATCGAGTACGTCGAGGAGACCGGTCGGCATGCCGAGCACCTCGACGCGGTCCGCGGCTACCGCGAGGAGTTCGGCACCCGCGCATGAGCGAGGACGTGACCGAGCCGGTCGAGCCGGTCGGCGTGGGCCCGTGGGAGGGCCCATGGCCGACCGACGAGCACTACGACCCGGACCTGCTGCGCGACGGTGACCGGCGCAACGTCGTCGACCGGTTCCGTTACTGGAAGCTGGAGGCGATCGTCGCCGACCTCGACACCCGCCGACACGCGTTCCACGTCGCGATCGAGAACTGGCAGCACGACTTCAACATCGGCTCGATCGTGCGGACCGCCAATGCGTTCGCTGCCGCCGAGGTGCACATCATCGGCCGACGGCGGTGGAACCGGCGCGGGGCGATGGTCACCGACCGCTACCAGCATGTGCGCCACCACGGGTCGGTCGAGGCCTTCGCGGCCTGGGCGCGCGAGGCCGGGCTCGCGGTGGTCGGCATCGACAACGTCGACGACTCCCAGCCGATCGAGTCCACCGAGCTGCCGCGGGAGTGCGTCCTGGTGTTTGGCCAGGAGGGGCCGGGCCTGTCCGACGAGGCGCGCGCGGCCTGCGAACGCACGCTCTCGATCGCCCAGTTCGGCTCGACCCGCTCGATCAACGCCGGCGCCGCCGCCGCGATCGCGATGCACGCCTGGATCCGCCAGCACGCCACTGTCTGACCCGGCCCCCAACCAGATCCGCGAGTGGCGCAGATCGAAGAAAATGAGACGGCGGGTCCTCCACATCTGCGCCGCTCGGGGACGGGATCGCGCCACTCGCGGCTCCCGTAGGCTCGCCCGCATGGGATCTCGTGTGGTCGTCATCGGGGGTGACGCGGGCGGCATGTCGGCCGCGGCGGGGCTGCGCCGGAGGCTTCCGGACGACGACGAGGTCGTGGTCCTCGAACGGGGGACCTGGGCGTCGTACTCCGCGTGTGGCATCCCCTACTGGGTCGCCGGCGACGTCAAGGCCGCCGAGGACCTCGTGGCGCGCACGCCAGAGGCGCACCGCAGCAACGGCATCGACCTGCGGACCGGCATCGAGGCGACCGCGATCGACCCTGCCGCGCGCACCGTGACGACGGCCGACGGTGAGCAGATCCCGTATGACCGGCTGCTCCTGGCAACCGGCGCCGAGCCGATCCGGCCGGACCTTCCCGGGATCGACGGGACGGGGATCCACGGCGTCCAGTCCCTCGACGACGGGCAGGCCCTGATCGACGCGCTGGCGGAGGGGCCGCGGCGGGTCGTCGTGGTCGGCAGCGGCTACATCGGGCTCGAGATCGCCGAGGCGTGCGTCGTCCGCAGCTTCGACACGACCGTGATCGAGCGGGCCCCGACCCCGCTGCCGATCGTCGAGGCGTCGCTCGGTGCGCAGATCGCCGACGCGATGCGGGGCCGGGGGATCCAGCTGCAGGCCGGGATCGCAGTCACGGGATTCGTCCTCGACGACGGCCGGGTCGTGGCGGTCGAGACTGACCACGGCGCGTTCCCCGCCGACCTGGTCGTGCTCGGGCTGGGGGTTGCGGCACGCTCGGCCCTGGCCGAGGCCGCGGGTCTGCCGCTCGGGGTCAAGGGCGGCGTCGTCGTCGACGAGCACCAGCGGGTGCGGGGCTTCGACGGCATCTGGGCCGCGGGGGACTGCGTCGTGACGAAGGACCGCGTCACCGGCGACCCGATCCACCTGCCGCTGGGCACGCACGCCAACAAGCAGGGGATGGTCGCGGCCGACAGCATCGCCGCAGACCTGCTCGGCACGGAGCCGGAGCTGAGCTTCCCGGGCGTCGTCCAGACCGCGATCACGAAGTTCTGCTCGCTCGAGATCTCCCGGACGGGGCTGGGGGAGCAGCAGGCACGCGAGGCCGGCTTCGATCCGGTCCTGGCGTCGATCGAGACGACCAACTTCGCCGGCTACATGCCGGACCCCGTCGCCATGACGGTGATCGTGGTGGCCGACCGCGCGTCCCGCCGCCTCCTGGGCGCGCAGATCCTCGGTGCCGAGAACGCCGCCCTGCGCATCGACGTCGCCGCGACGTCGCTCGCGGCGGGGATGACGGTCGACGACGTCGTGATGCTTGATCTCGCGTACGCCCCGCCGTTCTCGTCGGTCTGGAGCCCGATCCAGGTCGCCGCGCGCGCCGCGGTCAAGGCGCTCGCGACGTGACTGGTCGGTAGCACGTACCGGCTGGAATACTGGCCACGCACGTACCCCTCGCCGTCCCCAGGAGATCCGCATGCCCGTCGCCACACCCGAGGTCTACGCCGCGATGCTCGACAAGGCGAAGAACGAGTCGTTCGCCTACCCGGCCATCAACGTGTCGTCCTCGCAGACCCTCAATGCCGCGCTCGCCGGCTTCGCCGAGGCCGAGAGCGACGGCATCATCCAGATCTCCACCGGCGGCGCCGAGTACCTCTCCGGCCCCACCGTCAAGAACATGGTCTCCGGCTCGTTGGCCTTTGCCGCCTTCGCGCAGGAGGTCGCCAAGAAGTACCCCGTCAACGTCGCCCTGCACACCGACCACTGCCCCAAGGACAAGCTCGACGGATTCGTCCGGCCGCTGATCGCGGCGTCGCAGGAGCGGGTCGACGCCGGCGGACTGCCCTACTTTCAGTCGCACATGTGGGATGGCTCGGCCGTGCCGCTGGAGGAGAACCTCCAGATCGCCCAGGAGCTCCTGGCCACCGCGGCCGCCGCGCAGATCATCCTCGAGGTCGAGATCGGCATCGTCGGTGGCGAGGAGGACGGCGTCGAGGGCGGCATGGGTGAGCACCTCTACACGACCCCCGAGGACGCGCTGGCCACGGCCGCCGCGCTGGGTCTCGGCGAGAAGGGCCGCTACCTGACCGCGCTGACGTTCGGCAACGTCCACGGCGTCTACAAGCCCGGCAACGTGACCCTGCGCCCGGAGATCCTCAAGGCCGCGCAGGAGGCCGTCGCCGGCAAGTACGGCAAGGAGTCCCCGTTCGACCTGGTGTTCCACGGGGGCTCCGGCTCGCTGCCGGAGGAGATCTCGGCGGCGGTCGACTACGGCGTCGTCAAGATGAACGTCGACACCGACACGCAGTACGCCTTCACGCGTCCCGTCGCGGGCCACATGCTCGCCAACTACGACGGTGTCCTGAAGGTCGACGGCGAGGTCGGCAACAAGAAGCAGTACGACCCGCGCGCCTGGGGCAAGGCGGCCGAGGCCGGCATGGCGACCCGTGTCGCCGAGGCCTGCGCCGCTCTGCGGAGCGCCGGCACCAAGCTCTGACCTGTCGGGCGTCGGTTTACCACGGTCCCTCGGCAACCCTGCGCGTACCGCGGACTTCCCGCGGTAGGTGCTGGGTTGCTGCGGGTGGTGGATCGTCACGGGGCTGGTGCGAGGATGGCGTCATGACGAACCTCTTCGGTGAACCCCCCGCGACCCTGCTGCCGGAAGACCCCGGTGCCGCCGAGCTGGCCGCTGGCGACAGCCCGCGAACCGTCGCCACGCTCCACCCCGACTCCGCCCTCGCCTGGGTGACCCTGGCCGAGCTTGCCCTGGCCGAGGGCGAGGACCTCGAGGGCTATGCCTTCGTGCGCACGGGCTACCACCGCTCGCTCGACCTCCTGCGCCGCAACGGCTGGAAGGGCCACGGGCCGCTGCCCTGGGAGCACCAGCCCAACCGCCCGTTCCTCCGGTCGCTCGCCGCGCTGGCGGATGCCTCCGAGCGTCTTGGCGACGAGGGCGAGGCGCACCGGTGCCGTGAGTTCCTGCACGAGTCGAGCCCCGAGGCGTACGCCGAGCTGGTCGCGCCACGGGGCTGAGCCCTGACTCCCCACGGCAGGCCTGTGCCTCCTGCGGGAAATCTCCCCCGGGGAGTGCAGGTCTGCCGAGGGACCGTGGTAGACCGACGGTCAGGGGATGTACATCGTCAACGCCCCGGCCTTCAGGCGCCAGACGTGCGACGTGGACGCCTTGGTGAGCTCGCCGTCGCTGGTGCACCGCAGGGCGTCTCCGCGGACCGTGACCTCGGTGCCCCGCAGATAGACGACGTCGTCGCGTCGGTGATGGTCGCCGCGGCGGACGCTGAAGGCGTACGCGATCCGGCGCCGCGGTGACTCGGTGTACGACACCGACACGTCGAGCTGGCCGTCAGAGGGGTCGGCCTGTGGGAGCAGGGGAGCCCCGCCGCCGACGAAGCGACCGTTGCCGACCGCGACCTGGATCACGGGCTCCTTGCGGGGGAGCGTCTTGCCGTCGACCGTGATCGTCAGCCGGGCGCCGTCGGAGGTCAGCCCGCGCAGGCCCGTGATGATCGCGCCGATCGCGTAGCCGATCGGGCCGAGCATCTTCTTCCACGGCCGCGCCGCCGCGGCTGCCTCGGCCCCGATGCCGATGTGGGCAGCGTTGATGACGACGCCGTCCTTGTCGTCGAGGATCAGGTCGATCGTCTTGGTGCGGCCCGTCGTCAGGACCTCGGCGGCGCGCAGCGGCTCCTCCGGCAGTCCCAGGGTCGCCGCGAAGTCGTTGCCCGTGCCGAGGGGGACGAGCCCGACCGTCACGTCGGACAGCCGGCCGGCGTGGTGCAGCGCGGCCACGACCGCGTGCAGGCTCCCGTCACCGCCCAGGACGAGGACGGCGTCGACGTCGGGGTGCTGGGCGATTGCCCGCTCGAGGTCGTCGGGCCGGGAGGTCGTGACGAGCTCGACGTCGAAGTCGTCCCGCAGCACGGTGACGACCTCCCCGACGATCTCGTCGGAGGACGTGCCGGCATCGGCGTTGGCGATCGCGAGGAGAGACGTCATCAGGACCGACAGACTACGGGGACACCAACCCGTCCGCGCCCGTGCCCACGACTCGGGTCGCCGGCTCGCCGAGCCGCACCGCGACGACCCCCAGCAGGATCAGCGCGCCTCCGGCGAACTGGATCGTGCCGGGCGCCTGGCCGAGCAGCAGCCACGCGAACACGACGCTCAGGACGGCCTCGGACAGGCCGACGAACGAGGCGAGCCGCGAGCCCAGCCGGCGGGTCGCGGCGATCCCGAGGACGTACGCCAGCGCCGCCGTCACGACTCCCAGGCCCAGGATCGGCAACCACCACGGGACGGACGTGTCGGCGAGGACGACGTCGGCGTCCGACACCGAGATCGGGACGATGCCGACCAGGCCGGCCAGGAGCAGGACGACGCCGCCGAGGGTCAGCCCGCCGGCGGCCAGGACGATCCCGGGCAGCCCGTTGTCCTCATCGGCGGAGATGACCCAGTAGAACGCCGCGCCGAGCATCGCGCCGAGCGCCCAGGCGACACCGATCAGGTCGATGTCGACACCCGACACGAGGTCGAGGACCAGCATCAACCCGGCGAGCGCGACGACGGCGCCGGCGATCGTGAGCCGTCCGGGACGCTGGCCGTGCCGCGCCCACATCCACACCAGGACCGCAACGGGCGACGTGAACTCGATGAGGATCGCGACGCCCACGTCCATTCGGGCGACGGAGCTGAAGTACGCGAGCTGGCATCCCGCCACCGCGATCAGCGCGTACGCCGTGATGAGCCCCAGGTTGCCGCGCAGCAGGTGCCAGCGTCCCCGCAGGGTGAGGACCGCCGGCACTGCCAGGGCCGCCGCCGCGATGAGGATGCGAGCCGTGACGGCAGCGCCCGCGGTCCAACCGGCGTCGATGAGGCCCTTGGCCAGCGGGCCGGACAGGGCGAACGACGCGGCCGACAGCACGGCCAGCACCAGCCCCGGGGCGACCCGGGACGGGGCCAGCGCGGTGTCATGGGTCAAGGTGCTCATGACCCATGACACTAGGACCCGACGGTGTAAGGTGTCAACATGGTCTTTGCTCATGATACCGAGCTGGCGTTGCAGGCGGCCGCATGGCTGGCCAACTCGGCCGAGGATCCCGACACGCTGACGACGACCGAGCAGCTGGCGGCCTTCTTCGTCGACAACGGCTACACGGGACGCCTGGTCGGCGACGCCGCCGAGCTCGAGGACGTACGTGCCCTGCGTCCCGCCCTCCGCCAGCTGCTCACGAGCACCCGCGACGATGCCGTCGAGATCGTCAACCGCATGCTCCGCGACAGCCGCGCCCTGCCGCAGCTCGTGCGCCACGGCCAGACCGACTGGCATCTGCACGCGACCGACGACGACGAGCCGCTCGCGACGCGCATCGCCGTCGAGACCGCGATGGCCGTGATCGACGTGATCCGCGCCGACGAGATGTCCCGGCTCGACATCTGCGCGGACGAGGACTGCCGGGGTGTCGTGCTCGACCTGTCGCGCAACCGGTCCCGGCGCTTTTGCAGCACAGCCTGCGGCAACCGGGCCGCGGTCGCCGCCTATCGCGCCCGCCAGGCGTGAACGCGCCCGCACCACGATCGTGAAATCGGCTAGACTGCGTCAGTAAGAGCCCCGCAACCACGGGGCTTGTCGCATGTGTGAGGGTGGTGCATTCCATGCCCGCAGTCGTCATCGTCGGAGCCCAGTGGGGCGACGAAGGCAAGGGCAAGGCCACGGACATCCTGGGTAGCCGGGTCGACTACGTGGTGAAGTTCAACGGCGGCAACAACGCCGGGCACACGGTCGTGATCGGCGACCAGAAGTACGCGTTGCACCTCCTGCCGAGCGGCATCCTGAGCCCCGGTTGCGTCCCCGTCATCGGCAACGGCGTCGTGGTGGACCTCAAGGTCCTGTTCGAGGAGATCGACGGCCTCAACGAGCGCGGCATCGACACGTCGCGCCTCGTCGTGAGCGCCAACGCGCACGTCATCGCCGACTACAACCGGACGCTCGACAAGGTCGCCGAGCGGTTCCTCGGCAGCCGCAAGATCGGCACGACCGGCCGTGGCATCGGCCCGACGTACGCCGACAAGATGAACCGCCTCGGCATCCGCATCCAGGACCTGTTCGACGAGAAGATCCTGCGCCAGAAGGTCGAGGGCGCGCTGGACCT
>JAOPXL010000229.1 GCA_025965175.1 Aeromicrobium sp. | reverse complement strand
CGGTCTTCCAGTGGGGCTGGCTCGCGGGCCTGATGGGGGTCGACACCCCCGGACCGGTGCTGAGCTTCCTGCCGGTGCTGCTGACCGGCATCCTGTTCGGTCTCGCGATGGACTACGAGCTGTTCCTGGTGACCCGCATGCGCGAGGAGTACGTCCACGGGACTGAGTCACGCGAGGCGGTCAACGTCGGCTTCGAGCACGGCGCCCGCGTCGTCACGGCTGCGGCGCTGATCATGGTCAGCGTCTTCAGCAGCTTCATCCTGTCGCCCGAGCCGATCACGAAGTCGATCGGCTTCGGCCTGGCGTTCGGCGTCCTGGCCGACGCGTTCCTGGTCCGCATGACGCTCGTCCCGGCGTTCATGTCGATCATCGGCCAGCCCGCCTGGTGGATCCCGGGCTGGCTCAGCCGGCTGATCCCCGACCTGGACGTCGAGGGCGACAAGCTGACCAAAGAGCTCGACAGCACCCCGGTCCCCTTCCGCTGATGGTCACGGGGTCGCGATCCTGAGCTGGGCCGCGACCTCCCGGCGCAGGACCTTGCCCACGGGGTTGGTCGGCAGCTCCTCGACGACGACGAAGCGGCGGGGCACCTTGTAGGGGGTCAGCTGCCGGCGGGCGTGCGCCTGCAGGTCCTCGGGCCGCACGGTCGCCCCGTCCTCCAGCACGACGGCGGCCACGACCTCCTCGCTCCCCTGCACGTGCGGCAGGCCCACGACCGCGACGTCGAGGACACCCTCGTACGTACGCACGACCGCCTCGACCTCGGACGGATAGACGTTGAACCCGCCGGTGATGATGATCTCCTTGATCCGGTCCACGATCGTCAAGAAGCCGTCGGGCGCCATCGTCACGACGTCCCCGGTGCGGAACCAGCCGTTGTGGAACGCCGCGGCCGTCTCCTCCGGTGCGTCCCGGTAGCCCGAGAACACCTGCGGGCCCCGGACCAGCAGCTCGCCGGCCTCGCCCTGGGGCACGTCCCGGTCGAGGTCCTCGGAATCGGCGATGCGGATCTCGACGTCGGGGAACGGGACCCCGATCGAGCCCGGCCGGCGCTCCGCGGTCATGGGGTTGCCGACGATGACCGGCGAGGTCTCGGTCAGGCCGTAGCCCTCGACCAGCAGGCCACCTGTCGCGGTCTCCCACCGCTCCACGAGCTCGGCCGGGAGCGGCATCGCCCCGGACAGGGCGAAGCGGACGCCCCTGATTGAGACCCCGCGACGCTCGGCCTCGTCGACGATGCGCTGGTAGATCGGCGGAACGGCCGGCACGAAGGTCGGCACCTCGCGCCCGATGGCCTCCATGATCAGGCTGATCTCGGGCTTGGGGAGCAGCACCAGCCGGGCGGCGATCGTCACGCCCAGCAGCACGCTGACGGTCACCCCGTAGGCGTGGAACAGCGGCAGCGCCACGAGAAACGACTCCTTGCCCTCCTCCAGGCCGGGGACCCAGGCCCGCCCCTGCAGGACGTCGGCGACCAGGTTGCGGTGGCGCAGCGGCACGCCCTTGGGCACCCCCGTCGTCCCCGAGGTGTAGAGCAGCAGGGCGACGTCCTCGCAATCAGGCCGCGGGTGCGCGTCGTCCAGCGGGGCCGCCGAGGTCAGGGCGGTCCACGGCATCGCGTCCGGTGCCGGCACGGTCAGCTGGCCCCGGGCGGCGCGCGCCTTGGCGATCGGCAGCCGCAGCGCCATTCGCTTCGACCACGGCAGCTCGGCGGTCATGTCGACCGCGACGACGTGCTCGAGCGCGGAGCCTGCCCGCAGCTCCTCGATGACCGGCACGATCTTGTCCCACACGATCGCGACCCGGGCACCATGGTCGGCGAACGGGTGGCGCAGCTCGGCGGCGGTGTAGAGCGGGTTGTGCTCGACCACCGTGGCGCCCAGACGCAGCACCGCCAGGAACGCGATGACGTTCTGCGGGCAGTTGGGCATGACCAGTGCGACGCTGTCCCCCGCACGTACGCCCAGGCCGTGGAGGCCCCCGGCCACCCGACGCACCGCGTCAGCGACGTCGGCGTAGGTCGAGGTGCGGCCCAGGAAGTCCAGCGCCGGACGGTCGGGGTACGCCTTCGCCGAGCGCTCCCACAGATCAAGCACCGTGGTCTGCCCGTACTCGAGGTTCAGGGGCACCCCGGGCGCGTACACGTCAGCCCAAACGGGTCGCATCGTCATTCCTCCAGTGTCGCGGACCCGCTGCCGCCCCACCCCGCTGGGCCGCTCAGGCGGCGGTGGGGCGGTGCGGGATCAGCAGCACCAGGGCGGCCGCGGCGATCTCGGCCGGCGCCGGGGACTCCGGAACGATCGTCAGGATGCCGATGAAGGCGATGAGCCCGGCGCCGAACGTGAGGCCGGTGTCGCGTCGAGGTAGGCGGTGAGCGTCTCGACGACGAGCCGGTGGTCCTCGCGCTGCGGCAGTCCTGACACCGCGACGGTCCCGATGCAGCCGGTCCCCCGGAGCACGACCGGGAACGCCCCACCATGCGCCGCGAACGACGACGTGTCGAGGCGCGCGTCGGTGTCGAAGTCGCCGCCACGGGATCTGAACTGCTCGCCGACGTACAGCGACGAGTGGCCGTAGCGGTCGACGACGGCGCACTTGCGGTCGAGCCAGGCGTCGTTGTCGGCGGACGCCCCCGGCAGCGCGGCGTGGAACAGGCGCTGGCCGTTGCGCCGCACCGAGATCGCGATCGGCAGCCCCGCGGCGACGCCGGCCTCGCGGAGTGCGACACCGACGTCCCAGGCAACGGCGTCGTCGAACGTGTCGAAGACCAGCCGCCGCTCCTGGTCGAGCAGCTCGGTCAGGAGGTCGCAGGAGGATTCCATGCCCCCATCGTCGCCCATCCGACCGAGGACCGCCGGGACGACTTCGGCGGGACCCGTCCGGACCGCCTACCGTTGACGCATGCCTGATCGCCGTGGACCCGACCTGAACGGCACCCCCCTTCCGGACGGCTCGAGCGGCTGGGTCCAGGTGCGCGGTGCCCGCGAGCACAACCTGCGCGAGGTCGACGTCGACCTGCCGCGTGACTGCTTCGTGGTGTTCACCGGCGTCTCCGGGTCAGGCAAGTCCTCGCTGGCCTTCGGCACGGTCTACGCCGAGTCCCAGCGCCGCTACTTCGAGTCGGTCGCGCCGTACGCCCGCCGGCTGATGTCGCAGGTCGGGGCGCCCGACATCGACACGATCGAGGGGCTGCCGCCCGCCGTGGCCCTGCAGCAGGCCCGCGGCGCGGCGAGCTCCCGGTCGTCGCTCGGCACGTTGAGCTCGCTGTCGGACGTCCTGCGCCTGCTCTACAGCCGGGCCGGCACCTATCCCCCCGACGCCGAGCACCTGCCCGCCTCGGCGTTCTCGCCCAACACCGCGATCGGCGCCTGCCCCACGTGCCACGGCAGCGGCGTCGCCCGCAGTACGACCGAGGCCCTCATGGTCCCCGATCCGACCCTCTCGATCGACGAGGGCGCGATCGGCGTGTGGGCCAACCGTGCGTGGGTCGGCCTCAACGTGCGGCGGATGGTCACGAAGCTCGGCATGGACATCCATGCCCCGTGGAAGACGCTCCCCCAGGCCGACCGCGACTGGCTCCTGTTCACCGACGAGGAGCCACGGATGCTCCTGCAGGGCAACAAGCAGGGCGAGGCCAGCGCCTATCACGGTCATTGGTCGTCGGCGGAGAAGTACCTCATGCGCAACCTCGCCAAGACCCAGTCGCCGACGCAGCGCGAGAAGCTCGAGGCGTTCCTGGCCGAGGGGCCCTGCCCGACGTGCCACGGCAAGCGTCTGCGGCCCGCGGCCCTCGCCGTGACGTTCTCGGGCGTCGACATCGCGGAGATGGCCGCGATGCCCCTGTCGGAGGTGTGCGCGTTGCTCGACTCGGGCCTCGACGAGCAGGCCCGCGGCACCGACCGGCACGGCGCCTCGGCGTCGACGGCCGCGCGTTCGCTGGTCAAGGACTTCGGCGCCCGCGTCGAGGCGATCATCTCTCTGGGCCTCGGCTACCTGTCGATGGACCGGTCTAGCACAGCACTGTCGCCCGGCGAGCTGCAGCGCGTACGCCTCGCCGGTCAGCTGCGCTCGGGGCTGTTCGGCGTCGTCTACGTGCTGGACGAGCCGTCCGCCGGACTGCACCCCGCCGACTCCGAGGCGTTGTACGCCGCACTGCGCGGGCTCGTCGCGAACGGCAACTCGCTGTTCGTCGTCGAGCACGACCTGGCGATCGCCCGCAACGCGGACTGGGTCGTCGACGTCGGCCCAAGCGCCGGGGTCCTGGGTGGGCACGTCGTGCACAGCGGACCTCCCGCCGGCCTCGCGGACGTCTCGGGCTCGTCGACCGCCGAGTTCATGTTCCCGACCCACCCGCCCGCTCCCCTGGCCGCGGCGGTGCCGACCGGTTGGCGCGAGCTCGACCACCTGACGCTGCACAACCTCCGCGACGTCAGGGTGCGCCTGCCGATGGGCGTCATGACGGTCGTGACGGGAGTCTCCGGCTCCGGCAAGTCCTCGCTGCTGGCGGCGATGACCGAGCGCATCGAGGCCGACAACGAGACCTCGGCCGACCCGCAGCGCATCGTCTCGATCGACCAGCGCCCGATCGGCCGGTCCCCACGCTCCAACCTCGCGACGTACACAGGGCTGTTCGACGCCGTCCGGCGGATCTTCGCCGCGACTCCCGAGGCGAAGGAACGCGGCTGGGCCGCGGGCCGGTTCTCGTTCAACGTCGAGGAGGGACGCTGCCCGACCTGCCAGGGTGAGGGATTCATCAGCATCGAGCTCGTGTTCCTGCCGACGAGCTACTCCCCGTGCCCCACGTGCCACGGCTCGCGCTACAACCCCGAGACCCTCGAGGTGCACCACCGCGGCAAGGACGTCGGTCAGGTCCTCGCGATGACGGTGCAGGAGGCGTCGGAGTTCTTCGAGGACGTGCCGGGGATCCTCCGCTCGCTCACGACGCTGCTCGACGTGGGTCTGGGCTACCTGACCCTGGGCCAGCCGGCCACCGAGCTGTCGGGCGGCGAGGCCCAGAGGATCAAGCTCGCGACCGAGCTGCAGCGTCCCCGCCGCGGCAGCACGGTCTTCGTGCTGGACGAGCCCACTGGCGGCCTGCACCCCGTCAACGTCCGCGACCTCGTGCACGTCCTGGGCCGCCTGACCGAGACCGGCGACACCGTCGTCACGGTCGAACACGACATGCAGGTCGTCGCGGCAGCCGACTGGGTCATCGAGCTGGGCCCCGGCGGCGGGGACCAGGGTGGGACCGTCGTGGCGACCGCGACCCCGGCCGACCTGCTCGACGACCCCGCGAGCATCACCGCGCCCTACCTGCGACGCTCCCTCGAGCGCGACGCGGGTTGACGCGCGGTCGGAGCCGTAGACCCGGAGGCCCCTGACCCGCAGGGTCTGCGGGTCAGGGGCCTCCGGTACGGATCAGGCCAGGTCGAAGCGGTCGAGCTCCATGACCTTGGTCCACGCGGCGACGAAGTCCTGCACGAACTTGTCCTGCGCGTCCGCGCTGGCGTAGACCTCGGAGAGGGCGCGCAGCTGCGAGTGCGAGCCGAACACGAGGTCGACGGCAGTGGCGGTCCACTTCAGCTCGTCGGTCGCGCCGTCACGGATCTCGTAGACGTTCTCCTCGGACTCCGAGGCCTTCCAGCGCGCACCGGGTGCGAGAAGGTTGGCGAAGAAGTCGTTGGTGAGGACGCCCGGCTTGTCCGTCAGGACGCCGTGCTGGATCCCGCCGACATTGCCGCCGAGGGCACGCAGGCCACCGACGAGCACCGTCATCTCGGGCGCGGTCAGATCAAGCAGGTACGCGCGCTCGACCAGCTGCGTCTCGGGCTGCAGCTTGTCGCCGGACCGCAGGTAGTTGCGGAACCCGTCGGCCCGCGGCTCGAGGACACGGAAGGAGTCGACATCGGTCTGCTCCTGCGTCGCGTCGCCGCGGCCCGCGTGGAACGGCACGGTGACCTCGACGCCGGCGTCCTTGGCGGCCTTCTCGACCGCGGCGTTGCCCGCCAGGACGATGAGGTCGGCCAGCGACACCTGCGCGCCACCGGCGGCGTTGAACTCCGCGCGGATGCCCTCGAGCGTGTCCAGGACGGACGCGAGCTGCTCGGGCTGGTTGACCGCCCAGCTGCGCTGCGGCTCGAGACGGATGCGGGCGCCGTTGGCGCCGCCCCGCTTGTCGGTGGACCGGAAGGTCGCGGCCGAGGCCCACGCGGTGCCAATCAGCTCGGACACCGAGAGACCGGACTCGAGGACCTTGGCCTTCAGGGATGCGACGTCAGCGTCTCCGACGAGCTCACCCTCGGGAGCCGGCACGGGGTCCTGCCACAGCTGCGGCTCGGGCACCCAGGGGCCGAGGTAGCGGTCGACGGGTCCCATGTCGCGGTGGAGCAGCTTGTACCAAGCCTTGCCGAACGCGATCGCGAACTCGTTGGGGTTCTCCAGGAACCGGCGCGAGATCTTCTCGTACTCGGGGTCGAAGCGCAGCGCCAGATCGCTCGTAAGCATCGTCGGCTTGCGCTTCGGCGAGTCCGCGGCGGGGCCGGGGATGATGTCCTCGGCGTCCTTGGCGACCCACTGGTAGGCGCCCGCGGGGCTCTTGGTGAGCTCCCAGTCGTACTTGAAGAGGAACTTGAAGAAGTCGTTGCTCCACCGGGTCGGCGTCGAGGTCCAGGTGACCTCGAGGCCCGACGAGATCGCGTCGGCGCCCTTGCCGCTGCCGTACTCGCTCCTCCAGCCGAGGCCCTGCTCCTCCAACGGCGCACCCTCGGGCTCGGGACCGACGAGGTCGGCGTCACCCGCGCCGTGGGTCTTGCCGAACGTGTGGCCGCCGGCGATCAGCGCGACGGTCTCCTCGTCGTTCATCGCCATGCGGGCGAACGTGTCGCGGATGTCGCGTGCCGAGGCGATCGGGTCGGGGTTGCCGTTGGGGCCCTCGGGGTTGACATAGATCAGACCCATCTGGACCGCGCCGAGGGTCTCCTCGAGCTCACGCTCGCCGCTGTAGCGCTCATCGCCCAGCCACGTGTCCTCGGGACCCCAGATGATCTCCTCGGGCTCCCAGACGTCCTCTCGACCGAAGGCGAAACCGAACGTCGTGAAGCCCATGTCCTCCATCGCGACGGTGCCGGCGAACACCAGCAGGTCGGCCCAGGAGATCTTCTGGCCGTGCTTCTGCTTGACCGGCCACAGCAAGCGGCGGGCCTTGTCGAGGTTGGCGTTGTCGGGCCAGCTGTTGAGCGGGGCGAAGCGCTGGTTGCCCTCGCCGGCGCCGCCGCGGCCGTCGAAGATGCGGTAGGTGCCGGCTGCGTGCCAGCTCAGGCGGACGAACAGGCCGCCGTAGTGGCCGAAGTCGGCCGGCCACCAGTCCTGCGAGGTGTTGAGGACCTCGACGACGTCACGCCGCAGCTGGGCGAGGTCGAGCTTCTTGAACTCCTCGGCGTAGACGAAGTCGGGGCCGAGCGGGTTGCTCTTGGACGAGTGGGCGTGCAGCACCGACAGGTCGACCTGGTTGGGCCACCAGTCCTTGTTGCCGTGCGGGCGGCCGCCGGTCTTGGGCGTCGGCGAGTCGATCGCCGGGTTCTCGCTCTCGCTGCCCTGGGCGGCTGCCGAGTCGTGCATGACGGGGCACCCGGCCTCGGCCTTGCGATCGATGCCCTGTGGGCTCTCGGGGGTCTGGCTGTCGTTCATGGGATTCCTTCCGAACGGGTCGAGCTGGCGGTCAGTGGGTGGCAGGAGTGGGCTGGGATGCGGTCGCACAGTCGGAGCAGGTGCCCCAGTAGATGACCTCGGCCTCGTCGATCGAGAAGCCGTGGTGGTCCGACGGGGTCAGGCACGGGGCGCCGCCGACGGCACAGTCGACGTCGGCAATGACGCCGCACGAGCGACACACGACGTGGTGGTGGTTGTCACCGATCCGCGACTCGTAGCGAGCGACGGATCCGGACGGCTGGATGCGTCGCAGCAGGCCGGCAGTCGTGAGGGCCTTGAGCACGTCGTAGACAGCCTGGTGGGAGACCTCGCCGAGATCGGCACGCACGGCGCCGAGGATCGAGTCGGTGTCGGCGTGCGGGTGGTCGTGGACGGCGGTCAGCACCGCGACCCGGGGCCTGGTCACGCGCAGGTCGGCCGAGCGCAGCTGCTGCTCGTACGTACTGGATGCGGACACCTCTGAAGCCTCTCCCATTTTCTTGAATGAGTCAAGACAACACGCGGGAGGCGGGCGCGACGACCGGGCACCCCCTAGTTTGGGGGACGGGAGAAAGGTGCTGCGATGCTCGCGGACAGGTATGAGCTCGGCCACGAGATCGGTCGCGGCGGCATGGGCGCGGTGTGGCTCGGCCGTGACACGGTCCTCGGTCGCACCGTCGCGATCAAACAGATCGGCATGACCCGCGGCGCCGTGGCCCCGGACCTCGACCGGGCCCAGCGGGAGGCCCACCTGGCGGCCCGGGTCAACCACCAGAACGTTGTCGCGGTCTTCGACCTCGTCGACGACGGCGGCCACCAGTGGCTCGTGATGGAGCACGTCGACGGCCCGACCCTCGCCGCACTCGTCGCGGAGCGCGGTGCCATCGAGTCCGAGGAGCTCGCTCCCGTGCTCCGACAGATCGCGGGCGCGCTCGCGGCGGCCCACGAGCACGGGATCGTGCACCGCGACGTCAAGCCGTCCAACATCCTGCTGACCTCCGACGGGACCGCGAAGCTCTCCGACTTCGGGATCGCCCGGGCGCAGGCCGACGCCGCCCTGACCCAGACGGGTCTGGTCACGGGCTCCCCCGCGTACATCTCCCCCGAGGTCGCGATGGGCCGCAGCGCGACCGCCGCCAGCGACGTCTGGTCGCTCGGCACCACGATGTTCCACGCCCTGGCCGGTCACGCGCCGTACGACATCGGCGACAACGTGCTCGGCGGGATGTACCGGATCGTCAACGAGGAGCCCCCGCGCCTGGCCGGAGGCGGCGCCCTGGCCCCGCTCGTCGAGGCGATGATGCAGCTCGATCCCGAGGCGCGGCCAACGATGGTCGACATCGAGCGAGCCGTGAGCGACGCCGTCCCCGTGCCCGTGGCCTCCGCTGCCGGGGCCACCGCCGGCGGGGGGACCGTCGCGTTCGCGCCGCTCGAGCAGGGTGAGCCGCCGACGCTCGCGGCGCCTTCCCCGACCCCGGCCCTTGCCGACCTGCCCCCTGCGGACCTGCCCCCTGCCGACCTGCCCGCTCCGCAGCAGCAGCGCGACGGCGGCGGCGGCGGCAACCGTCGCCTCTGGGTCGCGGGCGGCATCATCGCGACGGTCATGGCGATCGTCCTGCTGATCGCGCTGACCCGCGGGGAGGACCCCGAGCCCCGGACGCCCGCGGCGGCGGATCGCACGACCCAGACCCCGTCGCCGTCCCGGACGCCCGAGCCGACGCGCACCCCCACTGCCACGTCTGATGCCCCGGCTGCGCCGACGGCCGCGCAGCTCGAGGGATTCGCGACCAGCTACCTCACCACGGCGAGCAATGACCCTGAGGACGGCTACGCCCTCCTGACGCCCGGCTACCAGGCCGAGAGCGGCGGGCTCAAGGGCTACAAGAACTTCTGGGGCAAGGTCAAGGACCCCGTCGTGCAGTCGGTGCAGGGCGATCCGGAGCAGATGCGGGTTTCCTACACGTACTCCTACGACTACAAGGGCGACCGTTTCACCGAGAACGTGACCCTGCGACTCGAGCCCGCCGGTGACAGCTTCCTCATTGCCGGAACGGTCTGATCGCGCCGGCCACACAGACTGCGCGCGGTCCGGACGCCGAAACCCTGTCGACTTCCTCACACCGGGTACGCGGAATGGGCCCGTCCGCACGTCGTTGAACCTGACAGGCGCACGTCCGACGGCGGCGCCTCCTCAATGTCAAGGAGCATGCGATGTCTGACGTCTTCACACCGATCAAGGTCGGCACCTGGGATCTTCCGCAGCGGTTCGTCATGGCCCCCCTCACCCGCAACCGTGCCGGTGAGCAGCAGGTGCCCCGCGATCTCGCAGTGACCTACTACGCCCAGCGCGCCGGCGCCGGCCTCATCATCACCGAGGGCACCCAGCCCAGCGCCGTCGGGCAGGGCTATCTCGACACCCCCGGCATCCACTCGCCCGAGCAGGTCGAGGGTTGGCGCAAGGTCGCGGACGCGGTGCACGCCGAGGGCGGTCGCATCGTGGTCCAGCTGATGCACGTGGGCCGTATCGCCCACCCCGACAACAAGCGCGGCCTCGAGACCGTCGCGCCTAGCGCGATCCAGGCTCCCGGTGCCATGGTCACCGCGCAGGGCAAGGTCGACCACGTCGTCCCGCGCGCCTTGGAGACCGACGAGATCCCCGGCATCGTCGAGGACTTCGTGCACGCCGCCCGCTGTGCCATCGAGGCCGGGCTGGACGGCGTCGAGATCCACTCCGCCAACGGCTACCTCCTGCACCAGTTCCTCGCCCCATCGTCGAACGAGCGGACGGACCAGTACGGCGGGTCCCCCGAGAACCGTGCGCGCCTGACCCTCGAGGTCACGGCCGCCGTCGCCGACGCGATCGGCGCCGACCGGGTCGGGATCCGCATCTCGCCCGCGCACAACATCCAGGGCGCCGACGAGAAGGACCCGGCCGACGTCGCCGCGACGTACGGCCACCTGGTCGACCACCTTGCGCCGCTCGGGCTGGCGTACCTCAGCGTCCTGGCCGACCCGCGGACCGAGCTCGTCAAGGACCTGCGGGCCCGCTTCGGCGGCATCTTCATCGCCAACACGGGCTTCTCCACCGTGACGGACCTGGCGGAGGTCGAGGAGCTCGTCGACGGCGGCCTGGCCGATCTCGTCGCGGTGGGCCGGCCCTACCTCGCGAACCCGGACCTCGCGGTCCGGTGGAGCACGGGCGCTGCGCTCAACGAGCCCGACGGTGCCACGTTCTACGGCGGTGGCGCCGAGGGCTACACCGACTATCCGACGCTCCACGGGACGACGGCCTAGGCTTCGGCCCATGGCGACCCTCATCCTGGTGCGGCACGGCCGGACCACCGCGAACGCCGGCGGTATCCTCGCCGGCCGGACCGCCGGCGTCAGCCTCGACGAGGTCGGGCGCGGCCAGGCGGTCCGGACCGCGGAACGACTCGGTCCGGTGCCGCTGGTCGGCGTCGTCTCCAGCCCGCTGGAGCGGTGCCGCCAGACGGCCCGGACGATCCTCGACCGGCAGCCCGGCTCACCCGTCCGGCTGATCGACAAGGGCATCACGGAGTGCGACTACGGCGACTGGCAGGGGCGGACGATCTCCGAGCTGGCCAAGGAGGAGCTGTGGTCCGTCGTGCAGCGGCAGCCGTCCGCCGCGGTGTTCCCCGGGGGTGAGTCGATGCCCACGATGCAGGCCCGCGCGGTCGCGGCGGTGCGCCGTCGCGACGCGGAGTTCGAGGCCGAGCACGGCCCCGGCGCCGTGTGGGCCGCCGTGAGCCACGGCGACATCATCAAGTCGATCCTCGCCGACGCCCTCGGGATGCACCTCGACCTGTTCCAGCGCATCCACGTCAACCCGGCCTCGATCTCGATCATCCGTTATGGCTCGTCGCGTCCCGACGTCGTCGCGACCAACACCGACGCTGGCGACCTGTCCTGGCTCGCCACCAAGTCCGCCGACGACGATGCCGTGATCGGCGGCGGGGCGGGCCACGAGACGCCCGACCCGGCCCGCTCCTAACATGGATCCCATGCCTCCCCTCGTCCACGGATTCGACTGGCCGGACCGATTCGTCGTCGGCACCGTCGGGGAGCCGGGGTCGCGCACGTTCTTCCTGCAGGCCCGCAGCGGCAAGCACCTCGTGAGCGTCTCGCTCGAGAAGGAGCAGTCCGCGGCCCTCGCCGAGAAGATCGAGGAGGTCCTCGACGAGCTCATGGCCGACGAGGGCAATCCGTTCAGCGTCCCGGCCATCACCCCCGAGGGCCTGGTCGACAACGACCCCCTGGAGCAGCCCGTCGACGAGCTGTTCCGCGCCGGCGCCATGACCCTGGGCTGGGACCCCATGACGGCCCAGATCGTCATCGAGGCCTTCCCGATCATCGAGGTGTCGCAGGACGAGCTCGAGGTCCTGGACCTCGACGAGATCGAGCCCACCGAGGTCCTGCTGGTCCGGATCCCGGTGGGGACGGCCCGTGCCTTCTCCAAGCGGACGCGGGAGGTCGTCGGCGCCGGGCGCCCGATCTGCCCCCTGTGCCGGCTCCCGATGGACGCCGGGGAGCACATCTGCGAGCTGCCCGACGGGTTCCGGTGACGGTCGAGGACCTCGTCGACGGCGACCTCGTGCTGTCCGGCCGCATCATGCCGGCCTCCAACGCCACCTTCGTCGGGACGATCGGCGACGTCACGGTCGTCTACAAGCCCGTCGCCGGCGAGAAGCCGTTGTGGGACTTCCCCGACGGCTGCCTGGCCGATCGGGAGGTCGCTGCGTACCTGGTCTCGGAGGTGCTCGGCTGGGACATCGTCCCCCGCACGTGGCTGCGCGACGGTCCCATGGGGGTTGGCATGGTCCAGCTGTGGCAGGACGTCGACCCCGGGCAGGACGCCGTCGACCTCGTGCGGTCCGGCGACATGCCCGAGCACGGCTGGCGGCACGTCTTCGAGGGCTTCGACGGCCAGGACCGGCCGGTCTCGCTGATCCACGAGGACACCCCCGAGCTGCGCCGGATGGCGGTCTTCGACGTCGTCACCAACAACGCCGACCGCAAGGGTGGGCACGTCCTGGAGATGGCCGGCGGGCACCGGCACGGGATCGACCACGGGCTGACGTTCCACGCCGAGCACAAGCTGCGGACGGTCCTGTGGGGCTGGCTCGATGAGGACCTGGACCCCGAGGAGCGGGCCGGCGTCGAGCGGGTCAGGGCCGCACTGGCCACGGACCTGGGTGAGGCGTTGTCCGCCCTGCTGACCGGGCGCGAGCTCGCGGCCCTCGCGGTCCGCTGCGACCGGCTGCTCCGCGAGGGCAGGTTCCCCGCGCCACGCGGTGACATGCCGGCGATCCCGTGGCCACCGTTCTGACTACCCTCGGACCCATGACCCCGGACGTCCTGCTCGTCGGCTGCGGCGACCTCGGCGCCGACATCGGCGGACGCCTTGCCGCCCGCGGTCACGACGTCCTCGCGATCCGGCGCCGCGCCGAGCTCGTCCCCTCTCCCCTCCACGGGCTCTCGGCCGACCTGACGCGCGAGGCCCCGGCCCTGCCCGCACTCGCGCTGAGCCATCTCGTCGTGGCACTCACGGCTCGCCCCCGGACCGAGGAGTCGTACCGCGCGACGTACGTCGACGGGCTGCGCCGCGCACTGGACGCGCTGGAGGCCGCCGGTCAGGTGCCGCACCGGGCGGTCCTCGTCTCGTCGACCGCGGTCTACGGCGACATCGGTCCCGAGCGGCTGATCGACGAGGACACCGTCCCGCGCCCGTCCGACGGACCGGCCCGGATGCTGCTGGAGGCGGAGCGGCTGTTCGCCGACCGCGTCCCGGGCGGCTCGGTGCTGCGTCTCTCGGGGCTGTACGGCCGCGGTGGCGCTCGTTTGGTCGATCAGGTCCGGACGGGCGAGGTCACCGACCCGCACCGCTGGACGAACCGGATCCATCGCAGCGACGCGGCCGCCGCGGCGGTCCACCTGCTGACCCGGGACGAGCAGCCAGCGCCGCTCTATGTCGGCACCGACGACGAGCCGTGCCAAGTCGGGGACGTCGCGGCATACCTCGCGCCCCGCCTCGGTGCACCGACCCCACCGGCCGCGGATCCTGCGCACGGACACGGCAAGCGGCTGTCCAACGCCCGGCTGCGCGCGAGTGGCTGGGTCCTGGAGCACCCGACCTATCGCGAGGGCTATGCCGAGGTAGGGGTCTGACGCCTCAGGCTCGTTCGATGACGAATGCGACGAGGAATCCTGTCGTGGCGATCAATCCGGCGTAGAGATGGGTCCGCTCGAACGCCTCGGGAATCATGGTGTCGGCGACCATCGTGAGGATCGCCCCGGCGGCGACCGCCGTGATGGCGGCGATCGTCTCGGCCGAGGCGTCCTGCAGCAGGAGGCAGCCGAGCAGTCCCGCGACACCACTGGCCACCGCGATGCCGATCCAGACCCCGAAGACGTAGCGGGCAGAGCGCCCCTTGGCCTTCATGCCCGCCGCGCTCGACAGCCCCTCGGGGAGGTTCGAGATGAAGATCGCCGCGAGGACCGGCACACCCACCCCGCCACCACCCAGGAGGGACACCCCCAGCACCACAGACTCCGGGATCCCGTCCAGCAGCGCGCCCACCGCGATGGCGGTCCCGCTTCCGGCCTGCTCGTCCTCCGACGGCTGCTGGTCCTGCGAGCGCTTGCGGTGTCGGGCTCCGCGCCGGGCGAGGGCGATGTTGGCCGCGACGTACACCACCGCGCCACCGAGAGCACCGAGAACCGTCGGGATCAGGCCGCCGGCCCGTTCGGCCTCGTCGACGAGGTCGAAGGAGAGCGCCGAGATGAGGACGCCCGATCCGAAGGCCATGACGCTGGCGACGACGGGCTGCGGCACGCGGACGAGCCACGCCACCGCCGCTCCCACGACCAACGCGCCTCCGGCCAGGAGGCCCCAGGCCCCCGCTTCCCACCAGATCGGCATGACCGGTTCCTCTCACTCAGGGGGTGGACCGTCGTCCGGCCCACCCCACTGTGACCCAGCGGACACCGAAGCGCGCGTCGAGGTGTCGGCAGGCTCACCCGGATGGCGGCCACCAGAACCGCTCACCGTCCATCGGCCCACCACCGGCCGCACCCCCAGCCCTGGTCCTCGAGCTCTACCAAGATCCCGTGTACCAAGATCCCGTGTACATGGAGTACGTGGCGTAGTCAGTGACGGTGTTCCCGACCAACGCGGGAGTGCCTGCTCTTCCGGGTACTGACACGGCCTCCCACTTCCCCGGCACCGACGTACCGTCGGTGACATGACCGAACGAGATCCCGCGCGAAGCGCCGGACCGAGACCTGAGTTCCTCACGTCCCGCCGCGCCCACACCACCCACACCCTGACGAAGGACGGACATTCATGAGGACACGTACGCTTGGCAGCCAGGCTCTCGAGGTCTCGGCCCTCGGTCTCGGCTGCATGGGGATGAGCCAGAGCTTCGGCCCCCGCCCGCCCCGTGACGAGATGATCACCTTCCTCCGCGCGGCGGTGGACCGCGGCGTGACCCTGTTCGACACCGCCGAGGTCTACGGACCGTTCCACAACGAGGAGCTCGTCGGCGAGGCGCTAGCCCCGGTGCGCGACGAGGTCGTCATCGCGACCAAGTTCGGATTCGCCTTCGATCCCGACGGGCACCAAACGGGTGTCAGCAGCCGGCCGGACGACATCCGCGGGGCGGTCGAGGGCTCCCTGTCCCGGCTCGGGATCGACACGATCGACCTGCTCTACCAGCACCGGGTCGACCCGGGCGTGCCGATCGAGGACGTCGCCGGCACCGTCAAGGAGCTCATCGAGGCGGGCAAGGTCCGCCACTTCGGGATGTCCGAGGCCGGCGTAGACAACATCCGCCGCGCCCATGCGGTGCAGCCCGTGACGGCCCTGCAGAGCGAGTACTCGTTGTACTGGCGTGAGCCGGAGGACCAGATCCTGCCGGTCCTCGCCGAGCTCGGCATCGGCTTCGTCCCGTTCAGCCCGCTGGGCCGTGGCGTCCTGACCGGTCAGGTCACCGCCGGGACCGAGTTCGGCGAGGGCGACATCCGCGCTCACCTGCCCCGCTTCGAGGCCGACGCCCTCCGGGCGAACCTCGCGCTGGTCGACCTGGTGCAGAAGGTCGCGGAGCGCAAGGGCGTCACGGTCGGGCAGGTCGCGCTGGCGTGGCTCCTCGCGCAGCAGCCGTGGATCGTCCCGATCCCCGGCACCCGTCGCATCACCGGCCTGGAGGAGAACCTCGGTGCCGCCGAGGTCGAGCTCGGCCCGGACGACCTGGCCGAGCTCGACAGCGCCTCCCGGAGCGTCCAGGTGCTGGGCGACCGCTATCCCGAGGCGATGCAGCGGATGATCGACCGCTGACGGAGCACCCCACCGCATCGCGTACAAAGGAGGAGTGACAGCTCCCGGACAGCAGCGTGGACTCAGTCTGCGTGACTTCGTGCAGCTCAACCCCGCCCCCGGCGCGCACCGGGTCGCTCTCCGGGCCGGCCTGAGCGTCGCGGTCCCGCTGCTGACCGTCGTCCTGATCGACCGGACCCCGTGGGCGGTCTACGCGGCGTTCGGAGCGTTCGCCGCACTGTACGGCCGCAACCACGTCCACCTGCCCCGGGCAGTCATGCAGGCCACCGCGGGGCTGGCCCTCGTCGCCGCCGTCGTGCTTGGCTCGGCCTTCGCGGCGGCCCATGCCTCCCCGTGGGCGCTCGTGGTGGGCGGGGCCGTCGTGGCGGCGATCGGCTCCCTACTGTCGACGGCACTGGACTGGCACCCGCCGGGGCCGTTGTTCCTGGTCATCGCGTTCGGCACCGTGGCCTCGAGCCCCGGTGGCTGGTCCGACGTGCCCACCGCCCTTCTCGTCTCAACCGCCAGCGCGGCATTCGCGCTGGCCGTCGGCAGCATCGGCTCACTGGCCCGGCACCAGACGGCCGGCCGGCCCCACCTGCGCTCCCCGTGGAACCGCGAGCCGCTCCGCTTCCTCATCGCGGTCGGCCTGGCCGGCGCGATCGCGACCGCAGCCGGGATCGGACACCCCTACTGGGCCATGGTCGCGGCGGCCGCGCCGCTGACCGTGCGCGGGCGCGACCACCAGGCCGTCCGGGCCGCCCACCGCATCGCGGGCACGGTCCTGGGCCTGATGACCACTGCACCACTCCTGCTCTTGGGACTCGACCCCGTCCCGCTCGTGCTGACGATCGTGGCGCTGCAGATCGTCGCCGAGCTCCTGGTCGGGCGCAACTACGGCCTCGCCCTGCTCTTCATCACCCCGATGGCTCTGCTGACGGGCCAGCTCGGGTCGTCCCGTCCCGCGGGCGAGCTGCTGTTCGACCGCGCCGTCGAGACCGCGATCGGGGCGCTCGTCGCCGTCGCCTTCCTGCTGGCGGAGCACTGGCACGCCCGCGCTCGCCCGGCACGGTCCAAGGTCCCGTCGACCGGGGACCGTCGGACCTGACATCCGCCCGACGGTGGACACATGCTCGCTGCGCGGACGGTCGACCTCACGAAGGTGTACGGCGAGGGTGACGCGGAGGTGCGCGCCCTCGACGGGGTCACGGTCGAGATCCGTGCAGGTGAGTTCACCGCCGTCATGGGCCCGTCCGGCTCCGGGAAGTCGACGCTCGTGCACTGCATGGCCGCGCTCGACAGCCCCACCTCCGGATCGGTCTTCATCGGCGACACCGATCTCGCTGACCTCAAGGACAAGGCGTTGACCCTGCTGCGACGCGACCGGGTCGGCTTCGTCTTCCAGGCGTACAACCTCCTGCCGACCCTGACCGCCGAGGAGAAACGTGCTCCTGCCGCTCGCCATCGCGGGGGCGCACGCCTGATCCGGACTGGTTCCGGGCCGTCATCGACGCCGTCGGCCTGCGGGACAGGCTGAGACACCACCCGCACGAGATGTCGGGCGGACAGCAGCAGCGGGTCGCCTGCGCGAGGGCCCTCATGAGCCGGCCGACGATCGTCTTCGCCGACGAGCCGACCGGCAACCTGTCGCCCGGCGGCTGCCGGTGTCCGCGACGCTGGCCGCACAGGGCATCCGCCGCTACGGCTTCCACGGTCTGTCGGTCCAGGCGGTGCTGGTGGCGCGGCCGCTGAGGCTGACGCGGTCGTGGCCCACCTGGGCAGCGGCTGCAGCGTCACCGCCGTGGGTCCGGACCGCCGGTCCCGCTTCACCTCGATGTCGTTCTCGCCCTCCAGCGGGATGATCTCCTCGACCCGGTCCGGCGACCTCGATCCCGAGATCCTGCTCCACCTGATCGAGGTGCACGGGCACTCCCCGGCCGACCTGAGGGGACGAGCTCAACCACCGCGCCGGCCTGCTCGGCATCTCCGGTGGTCTGCGGGACATGCGGGAGCTGCTCGCCGCGCCGGGGGCGGAGGCCCGCCTGGCGGTCGACATGTTCGTGTCCAGCGCCGCCATGGCGATCGCGTCCGCCGCGACCACGATCGACCCGGGGCACCACCTCGTGTTCACCGGCGGGGTGGGCGAGAACCAGGCCTAGCTCCGTCAGCGCATCTGCGAGCGGCTGCGGCTCACCAGCGGGATCGAGGTCGAGGTCGTGCCCGCCGACGAAGAGCGGGGCATGGACAGCCAGGCCCGGACCCTGATCGGACGCGACTCCCCCTGACGTCAGAAGTGGAGCCAATCGTGCCGCGTCTCGACCGGGACCACGACGATGGGGCACCGTGCCGCTTTCAGCAGGCCGGTCGCCACAGGACGACCGAACACCGGCGCCATCCGCGGCTCGTTCGGCCGGCCGACGATGACGAGCCGGGCCGTCTCCGTTGCCCGGGTTAACGCCCTGTTGGCATCGTCCGTGATGATCTCGGTGCGGATGTCCAGCGTGGGGATCAGGTGCCGCAGGCTGTGGACGGCCCGGTCCAGTCGCGCGTGCTGCTGCTCGCGTCCCGGATCGGTCTGTCCCGCCAGCACGACCGACACGACCCGGAGGACCGTGCCGAGACGGCTGCTGATGTCGGCGGCGAACCTGAGGGCCGCGTCCGAGACGTTGCCGAGGTCGATCGCGGCGACAACGTCGCCCGAGCCCTCCCGGGTGCCCTCCGGCACGACCGCGACGGGGCACTTGGCGTGCAGCGCCGTGTGCCGGGCGACCGTGCGACCGGTCAGCCGTTCGTACCAGCTGGCATCGTCCGTGCCCAGGACCACGATCCTCGCCTGCTTGCTCGCCGCGGCGATCGCGGAGGCCGGTGGGGCGAAGGGCAGCGAGTAGTCGACGTGCGCAGGCGCCTGGTCCCCCAGTCGACGGCGCGCGGCGGCGAGCACTCGCAGGCCGGCCTCCTGCAGCACGCTCGGCGCGTCCTGGCCCAGGTAGAGATCGGCGGTGCCTACGGTCGACCAGTAGGCGTGCACGACGTGGAGCGGCGCCTCGTACGCCTGCGCGAGCTCGGCCGCGAGGGCCAGGACCTCCGGCTCGTCACCACGGACCCCGACCACCACGGGAGGGGCGGGCGACGGCGCTGATCCGGTGTCGTGACTGGCGTGAGGGCTCGGCGTGGAAGGTCGGTATGAGGCCATGATCTACTCCCTGTCCGGTCGCGCCGTTGCCTCCACGCTTCTCCTCCGCACGGACGATGGTTAGGGACGATGGTTCCCAGATCGAGGACGGAGGTCCCGCGCCGCTCAGGTCGTCGTGCCCTCGGAGGCTCCGGCGTGCTCGATGACGGGCTGGCGCAGGATCGTCCGCCACTGCTCCGAGGGCGACAGTCTGGGATCGGTCAGGTAGATCTCGTGGTGCCGGCCCGACGACCGCGCGTCGTGGGCGGCGATGAAGTCGTGCAGGGCGCGGACGGTCGGGCCCTCGTCGGAGAAGGGCCTGCGGTGCAGCACCTGCGCGGCCCTGCCCTCGCTGAGCGTGCGCTGTGTGACGTCCATCGTGACCGCCTCGCCACGGCTCTGCTCCGCGGCGGTCTCGAGCGCTGCCTGGAAGACCTGGGCAGTCACCTGGGAGGGCTGCATGATCATGAGGGTCCAGCTCCATGCGCTCCGGTCGGCGGCATCGAGAGGCTCGCCCGCCGGGCCTGACCACAGGCATTCGAGGGGCATGACGGGGTAGTCCAGGCCGGTCGGGCCCGCCCTGACGAGCGACCGTGCGGCGTACGCGACGTGGAACAGCGCACTGGTGGCGGCGTGGAACCGCGGCGAGCTCGGGTCCCCAAGACCGTCGAACGCGACGAACTGCATCTCCGGCACGAAGACCATCTGCGGGGACGACGTCGCGGCGTACAGTGGTCCGAGCTCTCGCCTCAGGTCCACCTTGGTGTGTGGCATGAATCCGTGTCCTCTCTCAGGGGTCCCCGGTCCCCCGGTGCGCGACGGCCGAGGCATGCCGTGCCGCCGTGGCCGCCTGCGCCTCGGGCGTACGACACGTGCTCATCCGGACCGACACGCCGTCGCGCTCGACCTGCAGCCCGACAGCGAAACCCGCGTCGCGGAAGACCTCGATCATGGGGTGGTTGACCGCGAGCACGTCGGCCACGAACGTCGTGACGCCTCGGTCCCACGCGTCCTGCGCCGCCCGCTCCAGCAGGAGCGTCGCGATCCCCAGGCCATGAGCGCCATCGGCGACGAGGAACGCCACCTCCGCGGTGCGCTCACTCACCGGCTCGACGTCGGCGATCCCCAGCAACGACCCCGCACGTTCGACGACATAGCTCATGGCAGTCGCCTCCGCAGCGAACAGGTGCTCGACGTGGAGGTCGACCACGGCCGTGCCCACGCTGAAGAAGCGCGTGTACAGGTCGGCCGGCCGTGCCGTCGCGAACAGCCGCTCCACTGCCGGTCGATCTGATGACGTGACACCGCGGACGACGGCCAGGCTGCCGTCGGCCAGCATCACCGGGGTCGCCGACGGCGCGCTGCTTCGAGTCAGGTCGGACTCGTCGTGGGAGGTGGTCACCCCGTCAGGATGTCGCCGGGCAGCAAGCCTTGGCCATGGTCGAGGGTCAACCGTGCTGAGGACGTCGGTCCCGGGACCGGGCGGGACGAGAGCAGAACGGGCAGTCACCACGGGACCCGATTCCAGAGCAACGAAAAGACGTAGCACCAGCCCGACCTCGGGTGCTGTTTGTCGTTGGCACTGGGTCCTCGAGCTCTACCAAGATCCCGTGCACATGGAGTACGCGGCCTGATCACCCGAGCTCGCGGCCGATCCCGTGCGCGGCGGCCTGCAGGACGCCGACCAGGCGCGGACGGTCCCGCTTGAGGTCAGGGACGACGACACCGAGCGCCGCCACGACGGCCGATCCGCGCACCACCGGCACCGCGATCGAGGCCGCACCGAGGGACATCTCCTCGCTCGTCGTCGCATAGCCGAGGCGTCGCACGCGGGCCAGCTGCTGGCGGAGCAGACCCGGCTGGGTAAGCGTGTAGGGGGTGATCCGGGTCAACGATCCCAGCACGTCGGCGACGACGTCATCCGGGGCGTGCGCGAGCAGCACCTTGCCGACCGCGGTGCTGTGCAGCGGCAGGTGGGACCCGACGGTGCTGACGATCGGAACAGACGTCGAGCCGGCGAGGCGGTCGAGGTAGAGGACCCGGTCGCCGTCGCGGACCGCGAGGTGCACCGTCGCGAGGGTCGCGCCGTAGACGTCGTGCAGGAACGGCTCGGCCTTCTGACGCAGCCCGGTCTGGGTCGGTGCCAGCAGGCCCAGCTCCCACACCCGCCGGCCGATGACGTACTCACCCGACGGCCGGCGGACCAGTCCGTCCCACGCGACCAGCTCCGCGACGAGCCGGTGGGTCGTCGCCAGGGGCAGGTCCGCGCGTCGGCTGATCTCGCTCAGCGTCATCGCACCATGGTCGTCGTCGAAGGCGCCGAGGACTGTCAGCAGCCGGGACGCGACGCTCGCGCCCGGGTCCGACGTGTTGCCTGCCATCCGCACCCTTCCACTGAGTGAATGCCATTGATCGTACGCCTGCGCGGCGATCCCTAAACTCGGCCCGGTGACCACCCCCACCCTGGCGACGCAGTCCGCCATCAGCGACGAGATCGCCGAGATCGCGGCCGGCGCCGTGCCCGGCGGGCAGCAGCCGCAGCTCGATTACGCGCCCTACCGCAGCAGCCTGCTGCGCCACCCGACCAAGGACCTGCAACAGGTCGACCCCGAGGGCATCGAGCTGTGGGCTCCCTGCTTCGGGCACCAGGACGTCGATCCCCTCGAGGCCGATCTCACGATCCAGCACTCCGGCGAGCCGATCGGTGAGCGCATCACGATCGCGGGACGGGTCGTCGACGGGTCCAGCCGCCCGGTCGCGCACCAGCTCGTCGAGATCTGGCAGGCCAACGCCGGCGGTCGCTACATCCACCAGCGCGACCAGCACCCCGCGCCGCTGGACCCCAACTTCACCGGGGCCGGCCGCTGCCTGACCGATGCCGACGGGACCTACACGTTCCAGACGATCAAGCCCGGGCCATATCCGTGGAAGAACCACCGCAATGCCTGGCGTCCCGCCCACGTGCACTTCTCGCTGTTCGGCACGGACTTCACCCAGCGCATGATCACGCAGATGTACTTCCCCGGCGACCCGTTGTTCGCCCTCGACCCGATCTACCAGTCGATCACCGACCAGGACGACCGCGACCGGCTCGTCGCGACGTACGACCACGACCTGACCCGGCCGGAGTGGAGCACAGGCTACCGCTGGGACATCGTCCTGACCGGCAGTCACCGCACCTGGATGGACGACGAGGACCACACATGAGCGACCGGCTTCGCCCCACCCCCGGGCAGACCGTGGGCCCGTTCTTCCACTACGCGCTGCCGTTCGCCGGCGACTCCGAGCTCGTCCCGCCCGGCCGCCCCGACGCGATCCGTCTGCACGGCCGGGTCCTCGACGGGCAGGTCGCACCGCTGCAGGACGCGCTCGTCGAGATTTGGCAGGCCGACCCTGAGGGCGTCGTCGTGCAGGAGCCGGGCTCGATCCACCGCGACGGCTGGACGTTCACCGGCTGGGGGCGCGCGGCCACCGACAACACGGGTCGCTACTCGTTCACCACGCTGCTGCCGGGCGCGACCGAGCCGGGAGCCGCACCGTTCTTTGCCGTCACGGTCTTCGCCCGGGGTCTGCTCAACCGACTGTTCACCCGGGCGTACGTCCCGGGGCACCCCGCGCTCGTGGACGACGCGCTGCTCTCCTCACTGGACGCCACCCGTCGCCAGACGCTGGTCGCAGCAGCCGACGCGAGCGGACTGGAGTTCGACATCCACCTCCAGGGCGACCGCGAGACGGTCTTCCTGACATATCCCGGGCATTGAGATCCTGACGGTGAGCGGCAGACTGCAGTCATGACCGATCTCTTCTGGCCGGGCGACGAACGCGCCGGCACCCTGATGTCCGACACGGCCCTGCTCGAGGCGATGGTGCGTGTCGAGACCGCGTGGCTCGAGGGCCTCGTCGACACGGGGCTAGCGCCCGAGTCGGCCGACGGCGACCTCGCCGGGATCGTGACCGCCGACGACCTCGACGCGCTGTCCCGTGCCGCGGAGGCCGGCGGTAACCCGGTCATCCCGCTGGTGCAGCTGCTGCGGTCCCGGGTCGACGCCGACCCCGCGCAGTGGCTCCACCGTGGCCTGACCAGCCAGGACGTGCTGGACACGGCCCTGATCCTGACCCTGGCCGACGTGCTCGACCGCCTGCTGGACGAGCTGCGGTCCCAGGTCATCGCCCTCGCGATCCTGGCCGAGCGTCACGTCGCGACGCCGATGGTCGGACGTACGCTCACGCAGCACGCCGTGCCGACGACGTTCGGCGGCGTCGCGGCTTCCTGGCTCGACGGGATCGTCGACGCGGCCGAGCTGGTCATCGACGCCCGCACGCTGCTCCCGGCCCAGCTCGGCGGTGCGGTCGGCACCCTCGCCGCGACGACCGAGCTGGCCCGGCTGCGCGAGCTCGCGGACCCGCCGGCGGTCGCCGACGAGGTCGCGACGATCGCCGCCGACACGCTCGGGCTCCGGGTGCACCGGCCATGGCACACCGCCCGCGTACCTCTCACCCGGGCCGCGGACGCCCTCGTGACGTGCACCGACGCCTGGGGCCACGTCGCCTCGGACGTCGCGACGCTGTCGCGGACCGAGATCGGTGAGCTCGGCGAGCCGGCCGGCGTCGGACGCGGCGGGTCGTCGACGATGCCGCACAAGCAGAACCCGGTTCTGTCGGTGCTGATCCGGCGGGCCGCGCTGGCCGCGCCGAGCCTCGGCGCGACGATGCACCTGGCGTCGGCGACGACGGGCGACCAGCGGCCCGACGGCGCGTGGCACACCGAGTGGGCGACGCTGCGCACGCTCGGCCGCCGCAGCGCCGTCGCCGGCTCCCAGACCACCGAGCTGCTGCAGGGCCTGCGCGTCAACCCCGAGCGCATGGGCGTGACGCTCGACGAGTCGGCCGAGGACGTCCTGGCGGAGCGCCGTGGGGTCGAGGACCTGCTCGACACGAAGCACGACCCGGACCCCACGACGTACCTCGGCATCACCGGCGACCTCGTCGCCGGTGCGGTCGAGCGCGCTCGCACCTTCCTGGAGGAGAACGAGTGACCGTCCCGCAGATCACCGCCGTACGCCTCGGCGGCTCGCCCGCCCTGCCGCTGCTCGTGCTCGGCCCCTCGCTCGGCACCTCGGCGCGCGCCCTGTGGTCTCGCTGCGCGACCCACCTGACCGACCGGTTCGAGGTCCTGGCCTGGGACCTGCCGGGACACGGGTCCAACTTCGCGCGGGCGACGCCGTTCACGATCGCTGAGCTGGCCGCCGGCGTCGTCGAGATGGTCGACGACATGCTGGCCGAGCGGGGTTCGCAGGGCAGCACCTTCACGTACGCCGGCGACTCCGTCGGTGGCGCGGTGGGCCTGCAGCTCCTCCTGGACTCGTCCGAGCGAGTCGACAGCGCGGTGCTGGTGTCGACCGCCGCCAGGATCGGCGAGCCGGCCGGCTGGCTCGAGCGGGCCGAGACCGTGCGCGCCTCGGGCACCCCGTCGATGGTCGAGGGATCGGCCGCCCGATGGTTCGCCGACGGCTTCCTTGCACGTGAGCCGGAGGTCGCCACGGCACTGCTGCACTCGCTGCAGGACGCGGACGACGAGGGCTACGCACTGGTGTGCGAGGCGCTCGCGGTGTTCGACGTCCGCGATCGGCTCGACCAGGTCCGCACCCCCGTGCTCGCGGTCGCCGGCGCGCACGACGGCCCGACCCCACCGGCCGATCTCGCCGCCATCGCCGACGGCGTCCGGAACGGGCACCTCTTGGTGCTCGACGGCGTCGCGCACCTCCCGCCCGCCGAGGACCCCGCCGAGGTCGCCCGACTGATTCGCGCCCACGCCGCCGGCGAGGACATCGCACCCTCCCCCACGACGGTCGCCGAGGTGCGTGCCGCTGGGATGGCGGTGCGCCGCGAGGTGCTCGGCGACGTGCACGTCGACCGGGCGACGGCCGCGATCACCGATCTCACCGCGGACTTCCAGGACTTCATCACGCAGTACGCCTGGGGGTCGGTCTGGACCCGGCCGGGTCTGGACCGTCGCAGCCGGTCCCTCATCACGTTGACGGCGCTGGTCGCGCGCGGGCATCACGAGGAGCTCGCGATGCACGTCCGCGCCGCCCGCACCAACGGGCTGACCAACGACGAGATCAAGGAGCTGCTGCTCCAGACCGCGATCTACTGTGGCGTGCCAGACGCCAACACCGCCTTCCGCATCGCCCAGGGCGTGCTCGACGAGCTCGACCGGCCCAGCAGCTGACGCTCTCCCCTTGAGTCCCGCACTCCCCTCGCGTATGCTCGACGGCGTTCGTCTGATGAACAGACGTTCGTATAACGAACAGGATCCGCATGACGTCCCACCTCTACGCCGCCACTCGCACCCCGTTCGGGAAGTTCGGCGGCGCCCTCGCCGGAGCCCGCCCCGACGACCTGGCCGCCGCGGCCCTCACGGGCCTGCTGGCGAAGGCCCCCGGGCTCGCCCCCGAGCGCATCGGCGACGTCGTGTGGGGCAATGCCAACGGTGCCGGTGAGGACAACCGCAACGTGGGCCGCATGGCTGTCCTGCTGGCGGGCCTGCCGACATCGGTTCCGGCCACGACGATCAACCGGCTGTGCGGATCGAGCCTGGACGCCGCGATGGCCGCGTCCCGCGTCATCGAGACCGGTGACGCGGACATAGTGGTGGCCGGCGGCGTCGAGTCGATGACCCGTGCGCCGTGGGTCCTGCCGAAGCCGTCCCGCGCCTATCCCGCCGGTGACACCACCGCTGTCTCCACGACCCTGGGCTGGCGGCTCGTCAACGAGCGCATGCCGAAGGAGTGGACCGTCTCGCTGGGCGAGTGCAACGAGCAGCTCCAGGAGCGGTTCGGCATCAGCCGGGAGCGTCAGGACGAGTTCGCGGCCCGGTCGCACGCCCTCGCCGACGCGGCCTGGACCGCGGGCTTCTACGAAGACCTCGTCTTCCCCGTGGACGGGGCCGACCTGGCCCGCGACGAGTCGATCCGACCCGGGACGACGACCGAGAAGCTCGGTGGGCTGCGGCCCGCGTTCCGTCCCGACGGCAGCATCACGGCCGGCAACGCGTCGCCGCTCAACGACGGCGCCTCGGCACTGCTGCTGGGATCGGAGGCGGCGGCGAGCGTCATCGGCCTGGAACCCATCGCCCGCATCGCGGGCCGCGGCGTGCACGCGCTGGACCCGCAGCAGTTCGGCTTCGCCCCGGTCGAGGCGGCCAACGCGGCCCTGACCCGGGCCGGCATCTCGTGGTCCGACGTCGGTGCGGTCGAGGTCAACGAGGCGTTCGCGGTGCAGTCGCTGGCCTGCGTCGACGCCTGGAAGGTCGACCCCGAGATCGTCAACGCCAAGGGCGGCGCGATCGCGATCGGCCACCCCCTCGGCGCGTCCGGCGCCCGCCTCCTCGGCACGCTGGCGAAGCGCCTGACCGAGTCGGGCGAGCGCTGGGGCATCGCGGCGATCTGCATCGGCGTCGGCCAGGCCCTGGCCGTCGTCCTCGAGAACGAGGCGGCCCGATGACCACGATCGCCGACACCGCGGCCGAGGCCGTCGCCGGCATCGCGGACGGTGCGACGGTCCTGATCGGCGGCTTCGGCATGGCCGGCATGCCGGTCGCCCTGATCGACGCCCTGATCGACCAGGGAGCCACCGACCTGACCGTCGTGTCCAACAACGCCGGCAACGGTGACACCGGGCTAGCGGCGCTCCTGGCTGCAGGACGCGTTCGCAAGGTCATCTGCTCCTTCCCCCGCCAGTCCGACTCGTACGTCTTCGACGACCTCTACCGGTCCGGCCGGATCGATCTCGAGGTCGTGCCGCAGGGCAACCTCGCCGAGCGCATGCGCGCGGCGGGGGCCGGCATCGGCGCGTTCTTCTGCCCCACCGGCGTCGGCACGCCCCTCGCCGACGGCAAGGAGACGCGCACGATCGACGGGCGCGACTACGTCCTCGAGCTGCCGATCCGCGGCGACGTCGCCCTGATCGGCGCCCACGCCGGCGACCGGATGGGCAATCTCGTCTATCGCAAGACGGCCCGCAACTTCGGGCCCGTCATGGCGACGGCCGCCGCGACCACGATCGCGCAGGTCACCCACGTCGTGGAGGCAGGCGACCTCGACCCCGAGGCCGTCGTCACCCCCGGGATATACGTCGACCGCATCGTGCAGGTCGGGCAGGAGCGCGCATGACCATCGAGATCAACGTCGACCGCACCGTCGAGCACCTCGGTCGCGGGCCCCTCAGCCGCGACGAGATGGCCGCGACCGTCGCCCGTGACATCCCCGACGGTTCCTTCGTCAACCTCGGCATCGGGCAGCCGACCCAGGTCTCCAACCACCTGTCGCCGAGCTCCGGCGTCGTCCTCCACACCGAGAACGGCATGCTCGGCATGGGCCCCGTCGCTGAGGGCGACCAGATCGACCCCGACTTGACGAATGCCGGCAAGATCCCCGTCACCGAGCTCGTGGGCGCCTGCTACTTCCACCACGCCGACTCGTTCGCCATGATGCGCGGCGGGCACCTCGACGTCTGCGTGCTCGGTGCGTTCCAGGTGTCCGAGCACGGCGACCTGGCCAACTGGCACACCGGCGCCCCCGACGCGATCCCCGCGGTCGGTGGCGCGATGGACCTGGCGATCGGGGCCAAGGACGTCTTCGTGATGATGTCGCTGTTCGCCAAGGACGGGTCCGCCAAGCTCGTGCCGACCTGCACCTATCCCCTGACAGGTCTCGCCTGCGTCAGCCGGGTCTACACCGAGCACGCGACGTTCCTGGTCGGGCCCGACGGAGTGACGGTCGTCGAGACGTTCGGCCTGACGTACGACGAGCTCGCGACCCGGCTGGACGTGCCGCTGCGCCGACTGGAACCCTGACACCCATGTCGGAGCAGCCCGTCGTCGCGAGCGACCAGTTCGTCCAGTCGCTCGCGCGCGGGTTGTCGGTCATCACGGCGTTCGACGCCGACCACCCCACTATGACGTTGAGCGAGGTCGCGACGCGGGTGGGGCTCAGCCGGGCGACGGCGCGGCGGTTCCTCCACACCCTCGTGGAGCTCGACTACGTACGCACCGACGGTCGCACCTTCACGCTGACCCCGCAGGTCCTGCGGCTCGGGACGGCGTACCTCTCCGGGCTGGGGCTCCCCCAGCTCGCCCAGCCGCACCTCGAGCGCCTGTCCGCCGCGGTCGGCGAGTCGACGTCCGCCGCGGTGCTGGACGGTGAGGACATCGTCTACGTCGCGCGGGTCGCGACCCGGCGGATCATGAGCGTCGGCATCACAGTCGGCACCCGGTTCCCGGCCCATGCGACCTCGATGGGACGCGTGCTCCTGGCCGCGCTGTCCGCCGAGGAGCTCGACGCCTACCTCGGCGGCGCCGATCTGCGACCGCTCACCCCGCGCGGCGTCCACGACGCGGCGACGCTGCGAGCCGAGCTCGACCGGGTCCGTGAGCAGGCCTGGGCCGCGGTCGACCAGGAGCTCGAGCCGGGCCTGCGATCGATCGCCGCCCCCGTCGTGGACGGGAGCGGCGTCGTAGTGGCCGCGCTCAACGTGTCCGCCTCGAGCTCGGCGGCCGGCATCGACGAGCTCCTCGCCAGCAGCCTGCCCCCGCTGCTCGAGGCCGCCCGCCAAGTGAGCGACGACCTCGCCCTCACCCGAACCCGACGCTGACGCGTGGGTTACGCACGCTGACGCGTGGGTTGCTCAACGGGTGTACGGGGATCAGCGCAGGCTCGCCCGCACACGCCCGGCGGCACCTCGTGCAGCTGCCGGAAGCGGCGGCTGAAGTGGCCGCGTCGGCGCTGTTCGGCTTCTTCTTCGGGTACGTCCTCGCCGTCACGACCGAGAGCCGTCAGGCGCAGCGGAAGATGACACTGCGCTCCTGACCAGAGCGTCCTCGTCACCCGCCGGCGTACGTCGGGGGCACGATCGCCACTGGGCAGTGGGCCCGGCGCAGGACCTCGGTCGCCAAGGGGTGCCTCTCCGGGAGGGGAAGGCAGTGGCCGTGCGGTCGCCCGACGATCACCGAGCGCCGCGTTGTCGGTGGCCCGGGTGATGGAGTCCGTGGGGTCACCGATCGAGAAGCCCTTGACGACGTTGATGTCGGGATACTCATCAAGCCAGCCGGCCAGGACCTCGCTGACGTTGGCCCTGATCTGGTCGGCCTCGTAGGTGGGGGTGTCGGCCGGGGTGACGTGGAGGACCGCGTCCCGGGCGTCGGCCTGCTCGAAGGCGTACCGGATCGGCCCCTCGTCCGCCGTGTCGCCGTCCAGGGTCAGGACGAGGTCACCCGTGGGGTGCACTGCGGAGTCGTTCGACACGGCCCCCGGACCACTGCGCGATGGACCAAGGGCCCCGCTGCCACTGACCTTGGCCCGTGACCGGAAGGCCCGCAGGGTGGTCGACTGGACGATGTCAGCGCGCGAAGGAGGCGACCCATGAGGGCGCTCGTGGTCTACGAGTCGATGTTCGGCAACACCGCAGCAGTAGCCCGGGCCATCGCCGAGGGAATCCAGGAGGCGATGCCCGTCGACGTGCGTGAGGTCGCCGACGCGCCGCTGGACGTCGTCGACCAGGTCGACCTGCTCGTGGCCGGCGGTCCCACCCACGCACTGTCGATGAGTCGTCCACGGACCAGGGCCGAGGCATTCGCCCAGGGCGGCACGTCCGGCAAGGTGGACGTCGGACTGCGCGAGTGGATCCGCCGGGTGCCCGCCGGAGACCATGCCGCGTCGTTGGTCACGTTCGACACCAAGATGTCGAGGGCCCGACGCTGGCCGGGATCGGCTGCGAAGAGCGCCGCCAAGGCCGGCCGCCGGCACGGGGTCTCGGTCGCCGACGCGCCGAAGAGCTTCTACGTCACCGACACCGCGGGACCGCTTGTCGACGGTGAGATCGAGCGCGCCACCGCCTGGGGACGTGCGCTCGGCGCGCTCGTCCGGACACCATGAGCCCGTCGTCGGCGCCGCGCCCCCAGCGATCGAACGCCCCGTTGACCGAAGACGAGTGCCGCGGGTTCCTGGAGTCGACCACTGTCGGCCGCATCGCCTTCGTCGACCGCGAGGGCCAACAGCTCGTGCCGATCAACTTCGCTCTTATCGACGGTGAGATCTTCTTTCGCACGCTCCCCGACGGCTTCCTGTCGACCCTCGCCAGGGGGCACGAGGACGTCGCGTTCGGCGTCGACCACCACGACGTCTTCGGCGTCGGCTGGAACGTCACGGTCCGCGGCACCGCCCGTCAGGTCGAGGACCGCGCGACGATCAACAAGGTCCTCTCGCGCCACCAGCTGTCCCCGTGGGCGGGGGGCGTACGCCCGCTGGTCATCCGGGTCACGCCGACGACCATCGCGGGGCGCCGCGTCGCCCGCAAGTAGTTCCGCGGGACATGACAAAGGCCCCCGACCGGCATCGCTGCCGATCAGGGGCCCCTCGGGTCAAGCCAGGTGCGTCTCGTTCGGGCTAGGCGCGCGTCCCGCGACGGTTGAAGATGGTCCAACCGCCGGGGCCGACCGCGAGGCCGACGATGATCAGGAGCACGCCGAGAAGCACGCTGCCGTTGAACAACGTGATGATCCCGTAGATCACTAGAGCGACTGCAATGATCCAGAGTAGAAATCCCATGATGGTTCCCTTTCGCACATGCCGGCGACCCATCGTCGTTGGCGAGACTGGTTGTACCCCCGGTCGCGCCGCGATAAACCCCGACGACACGAAGACGATCTCGACGAAGGAGCAGACATGCCGGTGCTCGGCGTAGGCGGCATCTTCTTCCGCGCTCGGGATCCTGAGGCACTGACGGCCTGGTATCGCGAGCACCTCGGGGTCGGTGCCGGCTGCTCCGCCCCCGACACCGGGCCGCCCGAGGAGTGGTCGTGGAAGGTCCAGGGCGGACCGTTGGTCTTCGCGCCGTTCGAGGCTGGGACGGACTACTGGGCCGCCGACAAGCAGGTCATGCTCAACCTGCGCGTCAGCGACCTCGACGGCCTGCTCGAGCGGCTGTCCGCCGCTGGGATCGGTGTGACCGTCAAGCCCGAGTGGGACTCCCCCGAGACCGGACGCTTCGCCCGCGTCCACGATCCCGAGGGCAACGCGATCGAGCTGTGGGAGCCACCCGCCGACTGAGGACGACTCAGCACCGCGGCCGCGGTCACCGCTGGCCGTACGCGAGCAGGCTCACTCCGACGTAGTGCACGAAGAACGCCGCGATGGTGAAGCTGTGGAACACCTCGTGGAAGCCGAAGTACGCCGGCGACGGGTTCGGCCACTTGAGGCCGTACACGAGCGCCCCGATCGAGTAGAAGACGCCGCCAGCGACGATCAGCATGAGCACCGCGGGCGTGCCGCCGTTGAGGAAGTCGCCCGCGAAAATGATGGGAGCCCAGCCCAGCAGCAGGTAGAGCGGCACGTAGAGCCACCGCGGAGCATCGATCCAGAACATCTTGAAGGCGACCCCGAGCGCCGCTCCACCCCACATCATGGAAAGCATGATGACCGCGTGTCGCTGCGACAGGAGCAGCATCGCGAACGGAGTGCTAGAGCCGGCGATCAGCACGAAGATGTTGGCGTGGTCCAGCCGTCTCAGCATCTGCATGCGACGTGGGGTCCACGTCCCGGTGTGATAGACCGCGCTCGTGATGAACAGCAGCAGCGCGCTGACCATGAAGACGGAGACGCCGATGCGCACGCGCGTGCTCTCGGCGATCACCAGCACGACGAGGAACGAGAAGAAAGCCAGGGGCGCAGTCGCCGCGTGGAGCCAGCCCCGCAACCGGGGCTTGACCTCGTTGACGGTGTCGGTGACGCGGTCGTGCACGGCCTCGACCGTCCGCTCCTTCGCGCCCACCAGCGAGGCGTCGGGAAGCACGCGTGCACGATGTGCAGCAGGGCCTGCCGGCACGCGTGAGGCGGGGTGGGTCTGTGTCATCAGTTGCTGCTTCCGGGTGGTTCTTTCGAAGGATTGTTCTCCACGAACCCAGGACGGCGCCCGCCCCACCGGGACGAGCGCCGAACTGGAAGTGTGACGGGACTCAGATACCGGTGTTCGTGCCGGCGGCTCGGTCCGTGTGGTGGTCGTCGTGCTCAAGATCGCCCTCGGGCTCGGTGGCGAGCAGGTAGGAACCGATAGTCCAGACCAGGGCGCCAATCAGTCCGACGTACACACCGATCTCGGTGTCGAAGCCGGCCTTGCGCTCAGCGCCACCGGGAACCTCGAACAGGTAGGACAGCGACAGCCCCGTGGCGGCAACGCCTGCAGCCATCGAGGACAGCGAGAGTCCCCGGTGCTGACGGCGGGTGGCGCGCTTGGCGGCATACAGAAGCGCGGCGGCGAAGCCGATACCGAGGTAGGCGGTGAACGGGATCACCGTGTCGGCCTCGTAGCCGCTGAAGCTCTTGTCGTCGGTGGCGATCCACGCCAGGAAGGTCGCGATGACGAAGAGCAGGACACCCCCGGCAGTGATGTAGGCGCCCTTCGGGTCCGCGCGGCGCGGTCCGTGGTTGTGGGTGCTTCGGTCATGGTTGGGCGTGTTTCCGAGATTGCTCATAGGTCATGTAGTACCGCGCTGCCACCACCTCAACCGCTTTGTTCCCGGATTTGTCCCAATCGGGTATGAGGTCGAGGTCACGTGCGTCGGCACGTGTCAGGTCCTGCGGGTCGGGCACCTCTTCACCATGAGCCATGACGAAGCAGACACAGCAGCAGGAGCCCGCGAGGGACTTCTGGACAGCGTCGCGGGCAAGGCCAAGGAGGTTGCCGGCGCCGTGACGGGCAACGACGACCTCACTGAGGAGGGACAGCTGCAGCAGGCCGAGGCCAAGCATCGCAAGGCCGCTGTCGCCGACGAGGCCCTCGCCGACGCCAAGCGCCGAGAGGCCGCGGACGAGCTCCGCGAGACGACCCACGAGGCCGCCGCCGAGAAGGAGGCCGCGCACGACAAGGCCGACCTCGCCCAGCGCGCCGTGGACAGTCAGCGGTCCGAGGAGCACGCCGAGGCCGAACGTGCGGCGACGCAGCAGGAGGCCGTCGAGCGTCAGGCTGCCCAGCAGCGAGCCGACGACCTGGCCGAGTCCAGGCTCGACGACGCCGAAGCCCTCGCGGCCGACGCCGACTCGACCGAGCGGCAGGCCGCCGCCGACCAGGCACGCCTCGAGCGCGAGGCCACTGCCGCCGAGGAGCAGGCCGCCCGGCTCCGCGCCCAGACCGACAGCAAAGGATGACCATGATCAGCACCCTCATCGCCCTTCCCTACGAGCTGGCCCGACTCCCCCTCACGACACTTGACCACGGGCTGTCCCGCCGACTGCCCGACACGTCCGTCTCTCGCACGACCCTCGACCGCGCCATCGGCTCGGCTGACAAGCTCGCTGGAGCCATCCTGCGCAACGACGAGATCACGGACCGCGGTGTCGCCCGGGTCGAGCGCGCCGACGCCCTCGTCAAGGCCGCGCGCCTCGAGGACCGCGCCGGCGCCCGCCGCGAGGCGGCCCGTGACGTCGCCGCTTCCGGTCGCCAGGAGGCCAGCGCCAAGCGCCAGGCCGCGGCAAAGCGAGCATCCGACGGCCTCAGCGAGGCCAAGCGGGCCGAGGAGCAGGGCAAGCAGCGGGCCGCACGAAACGCTGCCCAGACCGCTGCGACGAGGAAGGCCGCCGCCGACGAGGCTGCGGCCAAGCGCACCGAGACCGTCGAGCAGCGCAAGAAGCGGGTGGCCGCTGCGGCCGAGGCGAAGAAGAAGGCCGCCCGGCAGGAGGCCAAGGCCGAGCTCGACGACGCGCGCCAGGCCAAGGAGGCCGCCGCGAAAGCGCGCGCCGACGCCGAGGTCCTCGACGACCTGACCGAGGCCAAGAAGCGGGAGCGTCAGCAAGACTGATCTCACGTCGTACGAGATATTCCAGCAGAAGGACACTCATGCGCTCCACGCCCGCCCCCGGCCGCGCCCTCGTGGTCGGCGCAACCGGCATCATCGGCCAGACGCTGAGCTCCCAGCTCGCGGCGGGCGGCTGGACGACCTTCGGCCTGTCACGAAGCGGCCTGGCCGCTTCAGGGGTCACCCCGGTCGTGGCGGACCTCGCCGATCCGGACGGCCTGGCCGATGCGCTGGCCGGCGTGGCGCCCGAGCTCGTGGCGATCACGGCGTGGACGCGCCAGGCCACGGAGCAGGAGAACATCGCCGTCAACGGCGCCGCGGTTCGCCACCTGCTCGCGGCGCTCGAGCCCGCGGGATCGGTCCAGCACGTGGCCCTCATGACCGGGCTCAAGCACTATCTCGGCCCTTTCGAGGCGTACGGCACCGGGAACATGCCGGACACGCCGTTCCGGGAGGAGGCGCCTCGTCTCGACCACCCGAACTTCTACTACGCGCAGGAGGACGAGCTGTTCGCGTCGGCGCGCCGCAATGCGTTCACGTGGAGCGTGCACCGCTCGCACACCGTGTTCGGCTTCGCCACCGGGAATGCGATGAACATGGTCCTGACCATCTCGGCGTACGCGACGATCTGCAAGGAGCTGGGGCTCGCGTTCGTCTTCCCGGGGTCGGAGCTGCAGTGGAACGGGCTGACCGACGTCACGGACGCCGACCTGCTGGCCGAGCAGATCATCTGGGCCGGCACCCACGACGCCGGACGCGACCAGGCCTTCAACATCGCCAACGGGGACGTGTTCCGGTGGCGCTCGCTGTGGCCCCGGATCGCGGAGCACTTCGACGTCCCCTGGGAGGGCTTCGAGGGCGCACCCCGACCGCTCGAACAGAGCATGGACGGCATGGCCGCGGTCTGGCGGGACATTGCCGCGAAGCACCAGCTGGTCGAGCCGGCCGTCTCCCGCGTCGCGTCGTGGTGGCACACCGACGGCGATCTGGGTCGCACGGTCGAGAGCCTCACCGACATGAACAAGAGCCGTCGTGCAGGCTTCCTCGGGTTCCGCGACTCCAGGGACAGCTTCTTCCACCACGTCGCCCGCTACCGCGAGGCCCGCATCATCCCCTGACCCCGCGAGGTCAGAACCGGTCGGTGCCGCGGATCGTCCGCGGACGGCCGTCCGGGTCGTGCACGATTCGGTACGGGATCGCGGCCAACACCCGCATCGTCAGGCCCAGCCTCGGCGGGTCGAGACGCCGCAGCCGACCGTCCGGCCGGTCGCCCCCGGCCGCCGGCGTGCCAGCGGTCCAGGGCCTCGGCCGTGCTGGCGTAGGCGGCGAACATCGTGGTCGGATCGGCGCAGTCCCGGACGTCCGCGCGGTCCAGGTGCTCGGCGGCGAGGGTCAGCCGGAGGTCGCGGGCGTACGCTCCGCCGCCCGCGAGGTCGACGACCGCCGCCGAGAGCTCGGAGTCATGGGTCCACGAGCGGCGGTTGAAGTTGTCCGAGCCGATCGTCGCCCACGTGCCGTCGATGATGCAGGTCTTGGCGTGGACGTAGACAGGGGTTCCCGCGTGGTTCTCGATGCCATAGACGGCGACCCGGTCCGGCGCGACCTTCAGCATCTCCCGCATCGCCCGACGCCGTCCGAGCAGTTGGGCCGTGCGGTTGAACCCCGCCTTGTCCGGGTGGATCGGCACCACCACGATCAGGTGGAGGTCCTCGTTGTCGCGCAACGCCCGCGTGAACACGTCGCCGATGCGCGTGCCCCAGAGGTACTGGTCCTCGACGTAGACCAGGTGCCGCGCTTGCGCGATCGCCTTGCTGTAGCCCCGAGCGATACTGCGTTCGCCACCGTTCGCGAAGGCGTAGTCGCGTCCGAGCCGCAGGTCGGGGTACGTGCGCAGCAGCTGGACGGCGTGCGTGCCCCCGTCGACCGCGGGCGGTGCCGCCTGCTGGTCGGGCAGCCGGTCCGGGCTGCGATCGAGCCGGCGCAGACGATCCGCCAACACGTTGATCGGGCTACGGCTGAGCGGCGTCGGGTCCTCCCAGCGCTCACGGAACACCGTCTCGACGTCGTGGACCGCCGGCCCCGAGATCGCGGCCTGGATGTCGTGCCACGGCGGGGTCGGGCCGTACTCGTCGGCGAGCTCGAGGGCCTGCGGGTCTCCCGCGTGGTCGGCGTCGTCGCGGCGCGAGTGACACAGGTCGATCCCGCCGACGTACGCGATGTCGCGCGTGGGGTCGTCGCGGTGGCGGATGACGATCATCTTCTGGTGGTGCGACCCGCCCATCCGTACCCGCATGTCGAGCAGCGCCTCGGCGCCGCGATCCTGCAGCTCCTTGCCGAGCCGACGGTTCTCACCCGAGGCGAAGCCCAGCGCCTCGGAGTGCGAGCGCCACACGAGTCCTCGCACGTCGACGCCGCGTTCGTCCGCGCGCCCGAGGACCTCGGCCACCTCGCTGCCGGGCATGCCGGTGAGTCGTTCGTCGGCGTCGCCCTGCCAGTCCGTGAAGTAGATCAGGTCGCCCTCGCGGGTGGCCTCGATCCGCTCGAACAGCTCGGCGAAGTACGTCACGCCGTGCACGAGGGGCCGGACCCGGTTGCCGGTCGACCACGCCTGGCCGTCCGGATGCCGGGCATCGAGGAGCGTACGCGGGTTGCCCCGTTCGGCTGTGGTGAGGAACCAGGACGCGACGCTCTCGGAGGGCACCCAGCCACCATGCCCGACGAGCGGTTCCGTGACGTCATCGAAAGTGAGGTCGGGAACCCTCGATTCTGATGACGTTGCAGCGGGCCGGGCCTGATCTCGCTAGCGTGGGGACGTGGACAGGACATCCGCATCCCGCAGCGCGGGCTCGTGGCTCCAGGGGGCACACCCCGCGGACCTGCTGTACGGCGCGATCGTGACGGCAGCCGTGCTGGTCACGGCAGGTGGTCACGGCGCGGACGTGGGCAAGGTCGTCGCCTCATGGGGCTTCGTGCTGGTGATCTACTGGCTGGCACACGTCTACGTGCACGCGGCCGAGAGCCAGTTCCACGGGGACATGCGCCGTCTCCCCCACCGCGCCGTCGACGCGGCCCGGGCGGAGGTCGCTGTCCTGCTCGGGGGCATTCCGACGATGGTCGTCTTCGTCCTCGTCGCCGCGACGGACGCCGACGCGTACGACGCCGCGAAGCTGGCGCTCTACTTCAGCGTCGCCCTGTTGGCCGCCGTCGGCTACGTCGGTGCCCGCCACGCGGGGCACGACAGGGGCACGGCCGCGGTCGAGGCGCTCGGCGCCAGTGTGCTGGGACTGCTGATGGTGCTCGCCAAGACGCTGCTGCACTGACCTGCCGCACTGACCTGCGATCGGGATGCGTTCAGGCCATCGCCCGCGCGCGCGAGGGTGAGAAGTCGTGCACCGTCAGGCGACCGCCGTGTATGACCAGGCTGGTGGACTCCGGCACCTCTTCCCACGCGCCGACAAGGCTGCCCAATGGTTCGGACACGATGAGCCGGGCGTCCTGGGTCAACTTGTGGACGAGAACGTTGTCCGGGTACTGCTCGCGCAACGTCGAGACGTCGACGCTGTGGAACAGCGACCGGGACTTGCCCTCCGAGGAGTACCGGAAGGCCCAAGTGGTCTCGCCGTCGGTCGTGGCCACGGTCATCTGGATCGGGTGCTCCACGCCGTGGCGTCGCCCGATCTCCTCGATGAGACCGACCGCCTGCGCCACCGCTCGTGGGGGATCCTGCTCGAGCCCGAAGGTCAGCGCGAGGAGGAAGAAGATCTCGGAGTCGGTCGACCCCTCGATCTCCGGATAGAGGGACGGCAGGACGGCCATGGCCAGGTCCCGCTTGACCGAGTGGAAGTCCGCGATCGCTCCGTTGTGCATCCAGAGCCATCGGCCGTGACGGAACGGATGACAGTTGGTCTGCTGGATCGGCGTGCCCGTCGACGCGCGGATGTGCGCGAAGACCCGGTCCGCGACAGCCTGGGACGAGATCTCCAGCAGGTTGCGGTCGTTCCACGCGGGCTCGGTACTGCGGTAGATACCCGGCGTCCCCAGCGCGCCGTACCAGCCGAGCCCGAAACCGTCCCCGTTGACGGCCTCCACCCCCAGCCGGGAGTGCCTGCTCTGCACCACGAGCGAGTTCTCGGGCTTGAAGAGCAGATCATGCAGCTGCACCGGGGAACCTGAATACGCGAGCCAACGACACATGACAACTCACCTCGGTACGAGTACACAACGGGAGGGCGTGCCGCGGCTCATCCGCTCCGGGTGAGTCGATCGCCGACGGAGCAGCCCTGGCATGCATGCCGCGGTGGTGCGCCAGCATCAGCCCTCAGGGGTCGGTGCCGCCTTGTACTCGCCGTGCGGTAGGTGTCACGCCAGTGGCCCGACGTCTTCGCTCAGGCGCTTGGCCGAGCCTGCGCGATGACCGAGAAGTCGCTGTCGCCCAAGCCCGCATCCTGAGCCGCCAACAGCCGGGCTTGCACCGTCTCGGCGGCAGGCAGCGGCTGAATGGCGTCGAGCATCAGGCCGATGTCCTTGGCCAGTGCGTCCACAGTGAATTGCGCGGCACCGTAGTCGCCGGACAGGACCGTCTCGCCCTTGGCAGCCGCGATGCCGGCCAGTGGGGTCTTGACGACGATCTCGAGGAGGTCGCTGGTGGCCAGGCCGGCCGAGCTGGCGACGCGGATCGCTTCGGTGAGGCCCTGCATCGACACCGCGAGCCCCAGGTTGACCGCGAGCTTGCCGGCGGCGGCTTGCTCGGCCGTCTCGAGCTCGAAGATCCGTCCGGACTCTGCCCACAGGTCGGTGATCTGGCGGGCTGCGGCGATGTCGCGCGGCTCTCCGCCGAGAAGCACGCCGAGCGCGCCGGCCCGGGCGGGAGCCAAGGTGCCGAGCACGGGCGACTGCACGTAGCGGATCTGCCGCTCGCGCGCCCACGCGGCCTGGTCACGGGCCTCGGTGGGTCCGACCGTCGTGACGTCCACCCACAGGGCGCCGGGGGCGAACGTATCCACTCCATCGAGAACGATCTCGCGGACGGTCTCGGGCCCGAAAAGCACGGAGACGACGACTTCGGCGCCGTCGACGGCGTCGGCTGCCGACAATGACTGACGTGCGCCGCGCCCGACCGCCGGGAGGCAGGCCACGGGAGAGCGGTTCCACACGGTGACGTCGTGGCCGGCGTCGATGAGGTGGTTCACGAGTTCCCGGCCCATCCGGCCGAGGCCGAGGACGGTGATCTTCATGGCACGTGGCCCTTCGGGTGGAGGAGAACTTCGATACCCGTGAAGCTACAGGGGCAGCGGGACTCTCGCATGGTCGCCGAGCTCCCCGAGAATTGACGGTGCTGACGGTGCCGGCCCTCAGTGCCAGTTCTCGATCGCGATCCGGCGGCCGACCAGCCAGGTCACACGCCACAACGGTTCTGGCGACGCCCGTTCGAAGGGGTCGACGCCATCGGCCGGCCACTCGTACGAGATCCACGGGGTCACGTTCGTCACGAAGACATTCGGCCGACTGTCCTCACCCGCGCCCACTGCACGGCGTCGCGAGCCCTGCGGGGCCGTGAAAGGATCGAGCGGGCCCGAAGATCACACCGGTTGACGTGACAGCAGTTCTTCATCGGGGGACCCGCAGATCCACGTCCGCGCCGTACGCGCAGTGCCCGATGGTCAATCGCACGGACAGAAGATGCCTGAGCTCGAATTCCAGCGGCAGACTCTGCACATATCCGAATGACAGGACAGCCGCGCACGACCTGAGCACAGGTCCTGAGCGAGCCGCGTTCGATTCACCGAGCGCATCGTGAGCCCTTTGCGTCGACGCCGAGCGATGGTGGGGCCTTGGGGACCTCCAGACCGTTGCGCGGAGATGCCCGTCGGCGGGGCCAGCAATGGCTGACCTCATCAGCCGTCCGGTCCGCGAACGAAACCCCGGCGGTCAGCGGTCCGGCTTGGGCCTGGCGTCGTTTGCGCCGTCGCTACGACGATGCGCAAAGCAGATACGGTTACACGTATGCCACCTTCTCCTGCGACCCCGATGTCGCGGTCTGAGCGCAGAAAGGCCAAAACGGCCGGGGCAATCCTCGATGCCGCGGAACTCTTGTTTCGACAGGGCGGATACCAAGAGACGACGATCGATGACATCGCTGAAAGAGCTGACGTCTCAGTTGGTTCTGTCTACGTGCATTTCGAGAACAAGGCGGGGCTGTACCTCGCTCTGGTGGAGCGGGCTCTGGACCTGAATGAGGCAGCGATGGCTGCGGTCGGGGATCTCGGACTGAGCAGTCCTCTGGAGCGTGTCTTTGCGGCCGGCGATGCTTACCTGAACTTCCACCTCGAACACCCGGGTGCCTTCCAGATGATCGCGCTGCGCGCTCTCGGGCCTCCCTCGGGTGTGAGCGAGGTCGAGGCACGCATCGCCGACCGGGCACAACAGCTCGTTGACGCGGTCGAAGCCGACCTGCGGGCAGCGATCGAGGCCGGCGAGGGTCGCTCTGATCTCGATGCCACCCGCCTGATGCGCTTCCTGTGGGGTTCCTGGAACGGAGTCATCGCAATGACGCTGCGCGAGGACCACCTCCGGATCGACAACGCGGAGCTGCAAAGAACCCTGGAGGTCGGGCGATCGTTGGTCAGCGACGGCTTGCGCGCCGACGCCCCAAGGCGGTGATCGCCATCCCGGTGGAGCGCACCGAGGTGGACTGAACGAGGCAAGGCCCAACTGCGGTAGGTCGGGTTCTGGAGTGCCTCGGGCCAGTACGCCAGCGGTAGCAACATCATCGCGCTTGTCCATGCGCCCGCCGCGAGCGCGCGCTGCACCGTCGCTGTCGTAGCGAGCAGCGGCGAATACCCGACCGGACTATGCGCCCGCCGCGAATTCGACCACACCAGAGGCCACAGACCGTGACGGCATCATGCGAACGGTGTCTGTGGCGCGAGCGTCCGTGGCGTTCATTCGGACACCACTGCCGACCGGGCTGCGGCAGGGTCGGTGAGTCTGTTGTAGACCCGTCGTCCGTGGACGTTCTGGTAGGCCCACGCCAACGCCGCAATTCGGCCTCGTCGCTGCAGCCAGAACTGACCGCTGGTGGGTCGCCCGGGGGACCGCCCGGCTTCAACGTCGGCGACCACCACGCCGTCTCCCTCGTCCCGGCCGCGGAATGCCAGGACCTTCCCGGTGGCATCGCAGATCTGCGCTCCACCTTCGCAATAGCCGCGATAGGTGAACGGGGTGGCAGGGAAGTCACAAGTGAATTCACCGGCATGCGCTGCGTGCACAACAGGCGCACCGACGTACTCCGCAAAAACGGCGGGAGCCGTCGTCGCGCGGCGCGCGTTCCGGGCCTCAGCGCCTGCCATGAAGGGCCATCGGGGGATGCTCCACCATCCGGACCCACCGAGGACGAGATCGACCTGGTTCGCAAGCCGATCGGCCGTCTGCGTACGCAGGAGCTCCCAGCACAAGGCGACACCCACCGTGAGTGACTCAGTCTCGATCCTGCCGGGATCGGTTCCACCGATGTAGAGCGCGTTCTCCCACATCGTCGGGAGGTCCTTGTCGTGCCGTCCGACGAGCTCGCCGTCCGGCCCAGCGAGAAGAAACGCGTTACGAACATGGCCGTCGTCATCGCGGACGAGGGCAGACCCGCCGACGTGGACCCCGTGGCGGCGGGCGAGGCTTGCCAAGAGGGTGCCCGGCGCACCGCTGAGAGGTGCTGCTTGTTGGCGCAGTTCGGTCTTGTAGGCCACACCTGTCGAGAAGAACTCAGGCAGGGTGATCCACTCGGCACCATCGGCGACCGCACGATCAACCTGCCGCTCGCACGCCTCGAGGTTGTAATCCACGTTGCCGAGATCAGCGTTGATCTGGACCGCCGCGACCCTAGTCATTGAAGTGGTGTTCATTTTTGAACTATACTACAACTATTTTGACACAGCATGATGCCGATCGGGCTGGGATCGAGGCTCCGATCCGGCTCGATGTAGTGGCGTGGCCCAAGGACACCGCGGCCGCCTCGATGCCCATCCCGCGAGCGATGACGGTCGCTGCAAAGATGGTCCGGTCATCTGGTGCCGGACCGACCAGCATCAGCCCGCGACGCAGCACCCTCGGCCGCGAACTCGTAGACCGACGCCCTGATGCGAACACGCGCGCTCGATCTCCATCCGGGCGAAGATCAAGACGACCTTGTCGTCCCCGTCCCACACCTCCCTCGAGGCAGCGATCCGGCCTCACCGCCGGGTCCTGGCGCCGTGCACGCCGCCGGTTGGTGACTCTTGCTTCACGGCGCGCGGTGACCCGACACTCGTACCATGACGCAGGAAGGTCGGAACCATTGGCGCAGCCCGGTCGCTTCCCCGTGAGCGCGGGCGAGGTAGTGATCGGACTCATCTCGGCTCCGGGTACGGCCACCGAGATTGCGTCGAACCTCGCCGACGACCTGCGCGCAGAGTTGAGTTCGCACTTGCCCACCGTCCAGTGGCGGGTGCCAACGGTGGTCGACATACTCGTGCATCCACCTGCCGACGACGCCACCCTCGTCGCCGCGGCAAGGGACCGCCTCCTGAAGGAGGACTGGGATCTGGTCGTCTGCCTCACCGATCTGCCGCTCAGGGCTCACCGGCGCCCGGTGGTGGCCCACGCGAGCCCTCTACACAGCGTGGCTCTCGTGTGTCTACCGGCGCTCGGCGCCATCGGACTGCGTCGACGCGCCCGTGACACGGTCGTTGGCCTCGTGCGCACATTGCTCGGGGACACGGAGGACCATGCGCTGTCGGGCTCTGTTGCCGGTCTCGGGCGCCGTGCCCGCGAGCTCGGAAGGAGCCAGCAGCAGAAGGGGGACGGCAGCGTCATGTTCACCGCGCGGGTCCTGAGCGGGAACCTGCGACTACTGATTGGAATGATCCGGGCCAACCAACCGTGGAAACTTGCCATCGGACTCTCTAGAGCGCTGACCGCCGCTCTGGCAACGGGAGTCTTCGCGCTCGTCACCCCCGACATCTGGCAGCTGGGCGACGCGCTCGGCTGGATCAGACTGTCGGCGATCGGGGTGGGCTCTGTCGCAGCGATCACCGCTGCGCTGATCGTCGGAGCTGGCCTGTGGGAACACGCGTCGCATCCGGCCGGTCGAAAGCAGGTAACCCTCTTCAACCTGGCTACCACGGGAACGGTCGTACTAGGTGTGCTCTCCCTCCAAGCCGCGCTCCTCCTGCTCGCACTGCTGACCTCACCGGTTCTGGTACCTGCACACCTGTTCGAGGAAAACATCGGGCATGCGGTCCGAGTCGGCGACTACATGAAGCTGGTATGGCTTGCCAGCGCCCTCGCCACGCTGGGCGGAGCTCTCGGTGCGGGTCTGGAGAGCGACGAAGCGGTTCGGGCCGCCGCTTACACGTACCGGCAGGATTGGGGTGGGGTCCCGCCGCAGGGGTGAGCAGCACTTGTCAGGTCCCGCCAGACCCGCGGCGCTTGGCCACGGCATCGCAGTCGCGGCCGCCTCTTGTGGCGGGGACGCCCGCTCGAGCACGCTTCTGATCGGTGAGGCCCAGACGAACGCCGCCCTGTTCCGGGGGCAGCTGCCCGGGCCACACACCAGCGTCGCGAATAGTCGGATCGACACGAGGATCCCGTCGGGACGCTGGTGGCTTCGCGTTCCCTGTCTCGCGACGGTTCGCCGTAGTCGCGACGGGTCCCGCGACTTCCTGGTCGGGTGGGATGCCCACGAGAACGCCGAGTCCGGCTACGCCGAGCGCGGGAGGCGCGCCCACGCGGCATCTTGCACATGGGCCGCTTCGCCGCCTACCGCGACGCCCTCGGTGAGGCACTGTCCGATCTGACGGTGGCCATCATCTTCGGCCAGCGCGGACGAGGTGCTCGTACACCAGGCGCACGGCGATCGCGCCCTCACCGACGGCGGACGCCACTCGCTTCACCGAGCCGCTGCGCACGTCCCCGACGGCGAAGACGCCAGCGCTCGCGGTCTCGAACATGGCGGCACCTTCCAAGCCAGCGCCGGTCAGCACGAACCCCCTGTCATCGAGCGCGATCGCGCCCTTGAGCCACCGGGTGTGGGGGTCGGACCCGATCAGAACGAACAGAGCCGTTGCACTCAGCCTTCGGCGCTCGTCGGTCGTCACATCGTGAATCTCGACCTCTTCGAGATTGAGGTCGCCCAGCAGCTCGCGGACCTCGGAGTTGCGCCAGACGTGCACCCGTTCGGACGAGACGATCCGTTCTGCCAGGTAGCGGGACATGTCTCGGTTCAGGTCGTCGTGGCGGATCACGAGGTTGACGCCACTGGCGTTCCGGGCCAGGAACAGGGCCGCCTGTCCAGCGGAGTTCCCCCCACCCACGACCATGACCGGGTCGCCGCGGCAAAGCCGTGCCTCGAACTCGGTGGCGGCGTAGTAGACGCTGGGCCCCTCCAGCCGGTCCATGCCGGGGACGTCGAGGCGGCGGTAGCGGACGCCGGTCGCGAGCACCACGGTGTGCGCCTCGACCCGGGTCCCGTCGGTCAGCTCCAGGACAAGGTGGCCGTCGACGCGCTCGAGTGATCGGGCCTCGCCGGGGATCGTGAAGGTGGCGCCGAACTTGCGCGCCTGGACCACCGCCCGGTCGGCGAGCTCGGCGCCCGAGATACCTGCCGGAAAGCCGAGGTAGTTCTCGATCTGGGACGACGTCCCCGCCTGCCCTCCCGTGGCGATCGCGTCCAGCACCACCGTGGAGAGCCCCTCGGACGCCGCGCTCACCGCAGCGGCGAGACCGGCCGGGCCGGCGCCGACCACCAGCATGTCGTAGGCATCGCGCACCGGCGCGCCCTCCCGCAGGCCGAGGAGCTCGGCCAGCTCCGCGGTGCTGGGATTGCGCAGGACCGTCTGCCCCTTCCAGATCACGACTGGGGTCTGGTCGGGTGGGATGTCGAACGCCCGCAGGGTGGCCTCGGCCTCGGGATCCTCCTCCACGTCCTCCCAGCGATACGGGATGCGGTTGCGGCTCGCGAAGTCCCTCAGCAGGCGCGTGTCGGCCGAGTAGCGGGACCCGATGATCCGGAGACCGGCGCCGAGGTCGGCGTGGATGTTGCGTCGGAGGATGAAGGCCCGCAGGATCAGGTCGCCGAGCGCCTGCTCCTGCATGACAGCCTCCTTGAGCCGGTCGAAGGAGACCTCCAGGACCTCGACGTCGGTCTGGGCCACGGCGGTGACGTAGACCGCCTGGCCGGTCAGCATCGACAAATCGCCCACGAACCGACCCGGCCCGTGGACCGCGATCACTCGCGACTCTCCCTCGGGGCTGTCCTCCTGGACAACCCGGACCCTGCCGTCCAGCACGACGAACAGGCCGCAGTCGCGGTCGCCCTCGCAGAACAGCAGGGATCCCTTGACCAGACGCTTCGGCTCGCCGTACCGCGAGAGCAGCATGATCTGTTCGTCCGTGAGCCGGGGATAGGCGCCGGTGGCGTCGGGGGTCTCGGGAAGGTCCGGGACATCGAGCTCAGACGAACTGCTCGTCGACATAGCACCACCTCCAGCTCTCCCCCGGCTCGATCGAGCGCACGACGACGTGGCCCGTCCCGGCCGCGTGAGCGCGCGCGTGGCGCATCGGGGAGGAGTCGCAGCAGAGGGCCTCGCCGCAGGTGAGGCACTGCCGCAGGTGCACCCAGGGCGTCCCCAGACGCAGACACTCCTCGCAGCCCGGCGTCCTGGGCGGCCCCACCCGCCGGACCATCGGTAGGTGCGGGTCTGGGATCGCCCGACCGGAGACCGCGGTCATTGCCGGTCGTCCTCGGTCGACGAGTCGTTCTCGCGGGCGGGCTCTGCCTCTTCCTTGGGCAGATGCTCCGTGAGCCACGACCGCAGAGCTGGCACGGGCGCGGCGCCAATCTGCTTGTCAACCACCTGGCCGAGGTGCATGAGGACCAGCGTCGGGATCGCCTGGACCTCGAAGCGGCGGCTCACCTCCGGGGCCTCGTCCGCGTTGACCTTGACCAGCTTCAGCTTCCCCGCTAGCTCCGTTGCCAGCTGCTCCAGCGCCGGGCTGACCGTGCGGCAGGGGCCGCACCACGGCGCCCACACGTCCACGAGCACCGGGATGGTCGAATCGTCCGCCACGGAGGTGAAGTCCGCGTCGGACGTGTCGACCACCCACGGAAGAAGGTTCTGGCAGTTTCCACAGCGGGGCGCCCCGCCGGCGGCGGGGGGCACTCGGTTCTTCGTGCTGCAGTTCGGGCACACCACGACCTTGGACGGGGTCTTCATTGTCATACTCATGCCACTGCCTTCCGCTCGTTGTCGGGTTGCCTCGGGACGATGGTGAGCTCCCCGTCGGCGACGTCGACCACGATGGTCGACCCCTCGGGCAGGTCACCGCGCAGCAACGCGCGGGCCACGCGGGTCTCCACCTCACGGGAGATGAACCGCCGCAGGGGACGTGCACCATAGGCGGGATCGAAGCCCTGCTCTGCCATGAACCGCCGCGCCTGCTCGGTCGTGTCGAGCATGATCCGTTGCTCCGCCAGCCGCACCCGCAGCTCGTCGAGCTGGAGGTCGACGATGCGCTCGATCTCGGTGAACGTCAGCGGCTTGAACAGCACGATCTCGTCGATCCGGTTCAGGAACTCCGGCCGGAAGTGCGATCGCAGGGAGCTCATCACCATGCCGCGAGCCTCCGACTTCACCTCGCCGTCCGCCGTGACCCCCTCCAACAGGTACTCCGACCCGATGTTGGAGGTCATGATGATGACGGTGTTGCGGAAGTCGACCGTGCGACCGTGGGAGTCGGTCAGGCGCCCGTCGTCGAGCACCTGCAGCAGGACGTTGAAGACGTCGACGTGTGCCTTCTCTATCTCGTCGAGCAGGATCACCGAGTAGTGCTTGCGTCGAACCGACTCCGTCAGCTGGCCACCTTCCTCGAATCCGACGTATCCGGGTGGGGCCCCCACGAGCCGGCTCACGGTGTGCCGCTCCTGGTACTCGCTCATGTCGATGCGGATGATGTTCTCCTCGCTGTCGAAGAGTGCTTGCGCGAGTGCCTTGGCGAGCTCGGTCTTGCCCACGCCAGTCGGGCCGAGGAAGACGAAGGAGCCGATCGGGCGGGCCGGATCCTTGATGCCGGAGCGCGCGCGCACGACCGCATCGGCCACCAGCTGCACAGCCTCGTCCTGGCCGATCACCCGCTCGTGCAGCACCTCGTCGAGACGGAGGATCTTCTCCCGCTCCCCCTCCTGGAGACGGTTCACCGGGATTCCCGTCCACCGGGCCACGATTGCGGCGATCTCGTCGGCGGTGACGACCTCACGGAGGAGGCGACTCCCGGCCTGCTTGGCCCGGAGTCTTTCCTCGGCCGTCTGGAGCCGTCGCTCGAGCTCGGGCAGCCTGCCGTGGCGCAGGCTCGCGGCCCGGTTCAAGTCGTACTCCCGCTCGGCCCGTTCCCCCTCCAGGCGAACCTGCTCGATCTCCTCCCGCAACGCCTGGACCTCGCGGAGGGCCTGGCGTTCTGCTTCCCACTGGGCCCGCATGGCGTCAGCCTCGGCCTTGAGGTCTGCCAGCTCCTTGCGCAGCTCCTCGAGACGACGCTGGCTGGCCGGGTCTGACTCTTGGGCCAGGGCGGCGTCCTCGATCTCCAGGCGGGTGACCCGGCGGGTGAGCTCGTCGAGCTCCGCAGGCAGCGAGTCGATCTCGGTGCGCAGCATCGCACAGGCCTCGTCGACCAGGTCGATGGCCTTGTCGGGCAGGAACCGGTCGGAGATGTAGCGGTGGCTCAGGGTCACCGCGGTCACCAGGGCACCATCGTGAATCTTGACGCCGTGGAAGACCTCGAAGCGCTCGCGCAGTCCCCGGAGGATCGACAGGGCGTCCTCGATGCTCGGCTCGTCGACCAGGACCGGCTGGAACCGGCGCTCGAGTGCCGCGTCCTTCTCGATGTGGGTGCGGTACTCGTCGAGCGTGGTGGCCCCGATCATGTGCAGCTCGCCGCGGGCCAGCATGGGCTTCAACATCTGGCCTGCGTCCATCGCGCCTTCGGACGCGCCGGCCCCGACCACGGTGTGCAGCTCGTCGACGAACAACAAGATCTTGCCCTCGGCGGCCAGCACCTCGTTGAGCACGGCCTTCAGCCGTTCCTCGAACTCGCCGCGGTACTTCGCACCGGCGACGAGGGAACCCATGTCCAGGGCGAAGACGGTCTTGTCGCGCAGCCCCTCGGGCACATCGCCGTGGTGGATCCGCTGCGCCAGACCCTCCACGATGGCGGTCTTCCCGACCCCGGGCTCACCGATCAGCACGGGGTTGTTCTTGCTCTTGCGGGACAGGATCTGGACGGTGCGACGGATCTCCGAATCCCGGCCGATCACCGGCTCCAGTCGTCCGGCTGCTGCGTCCTCGACGAGGTCACGCCCGTACTTGGCGAGCGCCTCGTAGGTGCCCTCGGGGGTGGCGGAGGTGACCCGCTGGGATCCCCTCACCGCGGTCAGGGTCTTCAGGAACGAGTCGCGCGTCACGCCGTGTTGCGCCAGGATCCGGCCGGCAGCCGAGCCGGATCCCTCGTCGAGGAGCGCGACCACCAGGTGCTCCACGGAGATGTACTCGTCCTTGAGCCTGCGGGCCTCCTTCTCGGCGGCCTCCAGGACGCCGTTCAGCCTCTGCGTGACGTACACTTTGCCGGGCTCGGTGCCGGATCCGGTGACGCGCGGTCGCTTGTCGAGCTCGGCCTCCAGGTCTTCGCGGAGCCGGTCCACGTCCGCCCCCGTCCGGGCCAGCAGCGGCAGAACCAGCCCTTCTCCCTGATCCAACAGCGCCAGCAGCAGGTGCTCGCCGTCCACCTCCTGGTGACCGAAACGGAGCGCCTTGGTCTGGGCGTCGTGCAGCGATTCCTGTGACTTCTGCGTAAGTCGGTTCAGGTCCATCGAACTCCCCTCTCTGCGCGCGAGCGCCGTTGTGATCCCTCGAGGTCGGAGATCTGGTCGAGCAGGTCCATCACCAGGCCGAGCGATGAGTAGGTGAGGTTGAGCCGCAGGTGCAGCCGCTGGACCGTGGCCATCTCCCGCACCTGCGACGGGTCGAACCAGAGGTTGCCCTCGGCGTCCCGGGTGATGTCGAGCAGCCCCAACGTGACGATCCGGCGGACCAATTCGGGGTGAACCCCGGTGATCCGGGCGTAGCTGTCCAGGCTCAGCCGGTAGGGGCGGGCCAGCGGCCATCTCGTCCCGTTCGGCATGCCTGAGGTCGTCTGGGTCATCGTGAGCTCCTTGGGTCGAAGGTCGAGACCTTGCCGAGCTGCTCGAACAGCTCGCGTTCCTCTGCCGACGGCGAGGTGGGCACCTTGATCTGCGCCTCGGCATACAGATCACCCGGCTTGCCGCGCTTGCGGGGCAGCCCGCGGCCCTTCAGCCGCAGCCGGCGGTGGCTGGAGGTGCCCGCCGGGACGTTGACGGTGGCGGGGCCGCCGGGGGTCTCGATGTCCACCGACGCGCCGAGCGCGGCTTCCCACGGGGCCAGGAGCAGCAGCATGTGCAGATCCCGGCCCTCGAGCCGATAGCGAGGGTGGGGCGCGATGCGGACGAGGAGGTACAGGTCGCCCGCCTCGCCGCCGCCGGATCCCTGACCGCCCTGGCCGCGCAGCCGGATCCGCTGGCCGTCGACGACGCCCGCGGGAAGATTCACGTCGATGGTGCGCAGACCGTCGGGACCGCTGATCGACAGGGTTCGTTGGGTGCCGTGGTACGCCTCCTCGATGGTCACCTCCACCTCGGTCTCCTGGTCGGAGCCGGAGACCGGTCCCCATCCACCCCCACCGCGGCCGCGGCCGCCGAACATGCCGCCGAGCAGGTCCTCCAGGTCCACGTCGTCGCCGGAGCCGGAATACCGGAAGCCGCCCGAGGGGCCGCCCCCGCCCCACCCGCTCGTCCGGCCGCCGCCGGCCGCGGCCCCCGCGTAGGCACGCGAGCGCCCGTAGGCGTCCGGGTCCACATCGGCAGCGACGCGCCGAAAGTCCTCCCCGAACGTGTCGTACCGCTTGCGCTGATCGGGGTCGGAGAGCACGTCGTAGGCCTCGGAGAGCTCCTTGAACTTCTCCTCCGCGCCGGGATCCTTGTTGACGTCGGGGTGGAGCGTGCGGGCCAGCTTGCGGTAGGCCCGCTGGATCTCCGACTGGTCGGCGCCGCGGGAGACTCCCAGAACCTCGTAGAAGTCCCGGGCCATCATTCGCTCCTGGTCGCCACTACGACAGACGCCGGCCGGAGGATCTCGCCGTCCGGCCCGTAGCCGGGCCGGACGACGTGCGCGACCGTGCCGGGAACGAGGCCCTCAGCGGTGATGGTGCTGACGGCTTCGTGGTGGGCGGGGTCGAAGGTCTTGCCGGTCTCGTCGTCGCGCCGGGGGTAGCCCAGGTCGGCGAGGACCGTGAGCGCCTGCTGGTGGACCGCGCGCACCCCCTCGAGGACCTGGTCCGGGTTCGAGGAGGCGTGCTCGAGGGCGCGCTCGAGGTTGTCGAGGACCGGCAACCACCGGGCCGCCACCGACGCCCGCTCCTGCTCGCGGGCGCGGACCACGTCCTTGGCACACCGCTTGCGGAAGTTCTCCAGCTCCGCGGCGGTGCGGCGCCACGAGTCCTCGAGTTCGGCGATCTGCTTCTCGGTGTCGACGGCGCTCTCCACGATGCCCTCGTCCGAGTGCTCGGGTTCTGTGCTCTCTTGTTCGGACATGACGATGACGCTCAGTGCGCCGTGAACTCCGCGTCGATCACGTCGTCGGAGTCGTCGCCCGGTCCAGCCTGGCCGGAGCCGGCCGACTCACCTGTGGAGCCGGGGCCGGCCTGGCCCTGGGCGGACGTGCTCAGGGCTTGGGCCATCTGGTGCAGCTCCCCGGTGAGGGACCGCAGACGGTCGATCGGTGCCTGTTCGTCGAGCGCCGTGCGCGCGTCGTTGACCAACATCTCCGCCCGGGCACGGTCGTGTTCCGGCACCGCGTCCCCGGCCTGCTCGAGCTGGCGCTGCACCTGGTAGGTCACGGAGTCGAGCTCGTTGCGGGCGTCGACGAGCTCACGGACCTGGGCGTCCTCGCTGCGGTGTGCCTCCGCGTCCGACACCATGCGGTCGACCTCGTCCTGCGTCAGGGTCGAGGTCTCGCTGATGGTGACCTGCTGCTCGGCACCGGTGTCCTTGTCCTTCGCGGAGACGTGCAGGATGCCGTTGGCGTCGATGTCGAAGGTGACCTCGATCTGCGGCTCTCCTCGGGGCGCAGGCCGGATGTTCTCCAGCCGGAACCGCGCGAGAACCCGGTTGTCGCTGGCCCGCTCCCGCTCGCCCTGGAGGACCACCACGTCCACCGCTCCTTGGTTGTCCTCGGCGGTGCTGAAGACCTCGGTGCGGCGCGCCGGGATCGTGGTGTTGCGCTCGATGACCTTGGTCATCACCCCGCCCTGCGTCTCCAGCCCCAGCGAGAGCGGTGTGACGTCCAGGAGCAGGACGTCCTTCACGTCGCCCTTGATGATCGCCGCCTGGACCGCCGCGCCCAGCGCGACGACCTCGTCCGGGTTGACGGTCATGTTGGGTTCCTTGCCACCGGTAGTCCGGCGAACCAGGTTCTGCACCGCGGGGATGCGGGAGGAACCGCCGACGAGGATGACCTCGTCGATGTCGTCCGCGGTGGCCTTCGCGTCCCCCATGGCCTGCTTGACCGGACCCATGCAGCGTTCGACCAGGTCCGCGGTGAGCTGCTCGAACGTGGAGCGCATCAGGTTGACGTTGAGGTGCTTGGGGCCGGAGGCGTCCGCGGTCACGAACGGCAGGTTGACCGCCGTCTGGGTGACGGACGACAGATCGACCTTGGCCTTCTCGGCCGCCTCGAAGAGGCGCTGCAGGGCTTGCGGGTCCTGCCGCAGGTCGATGCCGTTCTCCTTCTTGAACTCGTCGGCCAAGTAGTCCACGATGCGTCGGTCGAAGTCGTCCCCACCAAGGTGGGTGTCACCGGCGGTGGACCGCACCTCGACGACGCCCTCACCGACGGTCAGGATGCTGACATCGAAGGTTCCACCACCGAGGTCGAACACGAGAATGGTCTCGTTCTCCTTCGCGTCCATCCCGTACGCCAGGGCAGCAGCAGTGGGCTCGTTGATGATTCGAAGCACCTCGAGACCGGCGATCTTGCCCGCATCCTTGGTGGCCTGCCGCTGGGCGTCGTTGAAGTGCGCGGGCACGGTGATGACCGCCTCCGTGACCCGCTCACCGAGCGACTTGCCGGCGTCGTCTGCCAGCTTGCGCAGAATCTGGGCGGAGATCTCCTCCGGCGCGTAGAGCTTGCCGTTGACCGACAGTCGGACTGCTCCATCGGGTCCGGCCACGACGTCGTAGGAGACCGCGTCGATCTCGCTGTCCACCTCGTCGTACTTCCGGCCGACGAAGCGCTTGGCCGAGTAGATCGTGCCCTTGGGGTTGAGGATCCCCTGCCGCCGAGCCATCTGGCCCACAAGTCGTTCACCGTTCTCGAGGAACGCTACGACGGAGGGGGTGGTCCGGTTTCCTTCGGCATTGGGGATGACCTGAGGCTGGCCACCTTCCATCGCCGCGATGACCGAGTTGGTCGTTCCCAGGTCGATGCCTACCGCTCTACCCATGACACGCTCCGTTCGCTGGATCTCCGGTACCAGCCATGCTTTCGCCGTGGCCGGGCACGGGGCATCCCGTGAACAGGTACACCTGGTGGCGTCAGGCGATCGGCGTGCCGTGCTGGAGCGCGAGGACCGTGAGCTCGACGCGGGAGTGGATGTCGAGCTTGGTGTAGATGTGCTTGAGGTGGGCGTCCACGGTGTGGGGCGACACGATCAGCTCCCCGGCCGTCGCGCGGTTCGTCATGCCGCTCGCCACGAGCTCGGCGACCCGGACCTCGGCCCCGGTGAGGGACAGCCACTGGTCCCCCCCGTCCAAGCGGCCGCTGCGAAGCCGAGCCAGGGGGTAACGCGGGACGGCGTCGGGAATGGGCTTCGGATAGTCGCACGGCGTCAGGCAATGAGGGTTGTCGAGCACGGTCCCCTCGAGCAGGACCTTGGGGTGGATCCTCAGAACGTTGACGAGCATGTCCACCCCGAAACGCTGCAGGTCGTACATGCAGAGGAACACGGCGGGCCGCTCGGCGAGGAGCTGGGTGACGGCGGACTCGAAGACGGACATTTCCTTCGCGCCAGGCTCATGCGTCACCCAGGACATCTCCCCGGCGACGCGCAGCAGAGGGATCTCGTCGTCGGTGGACGACGTCGGATTGGCGGCCAGGGACGAGATCATCTGCTCGAGGTGGACGTCGGAGGCCGGGTGCACGCCGACGTGCCCGGATCGGCGCGCGTCGCCGGGACCCCCCGGTCGGCACGTCCGCTGTTGCATGCCCGCCGGCTCGAGGTGGTCGATGAGGCAGACACACTGGTCACCGTGGCGCAGTCCCTCCTGCATGTACGGCACCAGCAGCCGGTCTCGCTCGACCGGTCCAGAGTAGAGCGCGCAGAAGTGCGCCCCCGGATGGATCTCGCCCGTCTCTGGGATTCCCATGCTCAGGTCGTTCACGGGGCGTCCCGATCTTGTGACCTCACCTGTCGATGCTACGCCGCGGGGCAGGAGCGCCGTCGGCGTCCGTGCCCGCGTCGATGGGACGCGTCATGCTCGCCTCGCTGAACGTCATCGGGCGTCGACGAGGTCGTCGCCGACAGCCTACCCCCGCTCCTGGAGACGGCCCGCCCGGTGAGCGACGACCTCGCCCTCACCAGACGCTGCAGCGCCACGCCGTCAACGCCGCTGGGCCGCCATGCGCACAGGTGCATTGGTCGCACCGAACCCCGCGTATCCGGTCCGGCGCTCGACCAGCTCGAAGAACACCTGACCAACTGTCCGCGTGTAGGCGTTGAAGTACTCGCCGTTACCATCGCGGTCGTACATGACGTCGAGCTCCTCGAGCTCATGCCTGAAGCTCGGGTCCAGGCCCAGACGAGCTTCGAGGTCGTCGTAGTAGTTCGTCGGCACGGGCAGCATCTGCAGTCCTCGCCCACGCGCGTGACGCACGGCTTCTCGCACGTCGGAGCACAGCAGCGCAACATGTTGTGCGGGCGGCGCTGACTCGTCGATGGCTGGGGCAACATTGAGCGGCAGCCGGACACCGTTGTCCGGCGAGGACATGACCCGGCTGCGCACCAGGCCCCTCGGTCCGGCCACCTCCACGCCGGAATGCGCGTCGAGCTCGAGCACGCTCGTGTAGAACAGCACCGCCTCGTCGAAGTACTGCCACGGCTGCGCCATGTTGACGTGATCGATCGCTGTAACCGGGCCGGTCATCTTGTCCGCCCCGTCGCCGAACTCCTCTGTCCATGCCATGGTCGTCGGGCCACCGAAGAAGACCTGGGTGCCGTCGGGCGCCTCGACGGCCTGGAGAGGAACCTCTGATGCGTACGTGCGCCGGTGGACCGGTGGCGCCATTAGCTCGGACGCTCGGCGTGCGGCCGACGCGACGTCCGCCACCCGTAGCCCGACCGCGCTCAGATGCGGGGCAAGATCGCGAGCATGCTGCTCGTTCAGCACGATGCGCGCGTCCCCAGCCACCCAGAGGCTGACCGGCTTCGAGCGGTGGCGCCCCCGGAACGCGAAGCCCAGCTGCCCCAGCAGCACCTCGATCGACGAGGTGTTCTCGGCCTTGACCTCGACAAAGTCGAACCCGGTCGGCGCCGTGACGTCCGTCAGCAGCGGGGTGTCCTCGCCCATGACCCGCCTGGCCCGATCCTCCAGCCACACGAGCGAGCGCAGCGCGTGCACCGCGGTGCGCTCCACGTCGGTCTGCCGGAACGTGTCATTGAACACCTCGAGCGACAGTGGCCCCGTGTACCCCGCCCGCAGCACGTGGGCGACAAAGGCTGGCAGGTCGAAGGAGCCCTCCCCCGGGAACAACCGGTGGTGCCGGCTCCACGACAGGACGTCCATCGACAGGGCAGGAGCGTCGGCGAGCTGCAGGAAGAAGATCTTGTCGCCGGGGATGTCCTCGATCCCGGCGGGGTCGTGTCCACGAGACAGGATGTGGAAGGAGTCCAGGCACAGACCGACGCTCGCGTGGTCCGCGAGCTGCACGACCCGCCACGAGCGCCGGTAGTCGTCGATGTGGCGTCCCCAGGCGAGCGCCTCGAACGCGATCCGGACGCCGTAACGGACGGCGAGGTCGCCGAGCTGACGCAACTGCGCGGCCGAGACCTCGTCCGAATCGATCGTCGCCGTGCCGACGTTGCTGCACACGAGGATCGTGTCGATGCCCAAGCGGTTCATCACGGCAAACTTTGCCTCGGCGCGGCGCATGTTGTCGGCCAGCTCATCGTCTCCGACGCCCTCGAAGTCACGGAAGGGCTGGTACAGGTCCAGCGTGAGTCCGAGACGGTCCGCCAACGATCTGATCTCCTCGGGACTGAGCTCGGAGGCCACGAGATCGGGCTCGAAGACCTCGATCCCGTCGAAACCCGCAGCAGCTGCTGCGTGCATCTTCTCGGCAAGGCTGCCGGACAGGCAGACGGTGGCTACGGACCGGCGCATATCATCTCCTCATGAATGAACTATCTAGTTAATACCTTAGTGGGCGAGCCGTCCATGGCGACGGTGCACGGTACGCTCGCGGCGTGAGCAGCGCGAAGACCCACCGAGACGAGCCGAGCACTCAGAGGCGGCCCGAACGACAGCGCGACGCCGAGCGGACCAAGGCCGAGCTGATCCAGGTGGCCACCGAGGTCTTCGCTCAGGACGGGTACTCCGGTGCCCGCGTCGATGAGATTGCCGAGCGCACGAGCACTACCAAGCGGATGATCTACTACTACTTCGGCGGCAAGGAACAGCTCTATCTCGCGGTCCTCGAGAACGCGTATCAAGGCATCCGAACAGCCGAGCAGGACCTCGATGTTGCCGGTCTCGATCCTGTCGCTGCCATTCGGCGGCTGGCCGAGCTCACGTACGACTACCACCTGGCGCACCCGGAGTTCATCCGGCTGGTCTCGATCGAGAACATCCACCGCGGCGAGTTCATTCGCCGCATCGACGCCTTGCGCGCGATCGCCAATCCGGCCGCGACCCTGATCAACGACATCCTCGTGCGCGGTCGCAATGACGGCACGATCCGCGAGGACGTCGATCAGATCGATGTCCACATGATGATCAGCGCCTACTGCGTGTTCCAGGTCGCCAACAGACACACGTTCGGCCATCTCTTCGGCCGGGACATGGGCGACGGCGCTCTGCAAGGGCACCACCGCGCGATGATCGGCGACGTCATCGCCCGGTGGCTCGCCGTCTGACTCAGCACTGTTGCACGTGACGCGCGATCCCTTCCACGGCATATGCGTAACCTCGCAGGCCGGCGCCGACGATCACCAGCTCGGCGACATCAGACACGAACGAGTGATGCCGGAACGGCTCGCGCCTGTGGATGTTGCTTATGTGCACCTCGGCCACCGGCAGCGCGACGCCCGTCAACGCATCGCGGAGGGCAACAGACGTGTGCGTGAACGCACCAGGGTTGATGACGATCGCCGCGCACGTCCCGCGGGCGGCGTGAATCGCGTCGATCAGCACGCCCTCGTGGTTGCTCTGCACGGCGTCAACACCCATATCCCAGCGCGCGGCAGTCGACCGCACGAGGTCGACGACGTCGTCCAGCGAGTCCGTCCCGTACGTGTCGGGCTCGCGCACGCCGAGCAGGTTCAGGTTGGGGCCATTGACCAGAAGCAGCTTCGCCATCACAAGAACGCCTTTGGCTCCAGAGGAGACCCGGTGCCCCCCGTGATCTGCAAGGGATGGGCGCTGAAGAAGAACTCCCAGCGTCCGTGGCGAGCGCACGCCTCGGACAACGTCTCCAGGTCGAACATCTCCCCGATCGCCATGCCCATGTCGCGCACCAGGACGCAGTGCACGGGCATGTTCTCCGAACCCTGGGAGGGCACCACCTCGAGCCCCCAATTGTCGCTCGCGACGAATGCGGACCGGTGATCGAAGAGCCACTGGGCAAATGGCAACGATACGCCGGGCTCGACGCTGATGTAGGCCGATGCGCCAGCATCCCGGAAGGTGCGCATCCAGCCGGTGCGCAGCAGCACGATGTCACCGGGAGCCGGCTCGACGTCCTGGTCCGCGAGACATGCGTCGACCTCCTCAGGAGTGACGACGTGCTCCGGACGCAGACGATCCACGCCCAGGTGACGCGGCAGGTCGATCAGCACGCCACGGCCGTGGATGCCGTCACGCAGCGTCTCTACCCCGTGCACCGCGGCCCCTGCCGGTCCGATGGTGTCGATCGCCACTCCGTTGTAAAGAAGGCCGTCATACGCCACGTGTGACAAGGCGTCCAGCTGGGTCGCGCTCTGGGGCGACAACGTGAGCACGTCGTCCATCCACTGGAATCCGCCACGCTCGGGCGGCACCTCCGTCCCGCGTGTCATGCGGTGAACCGGATTCGGTCGGACACCGTCGGGGGGCTGCGGGCCGTGCTCATCGAGCGGCAGTCCCAGCGTGACGGCTTCGCCCGCGCGGATCAGCCCCGCAGCCTCCGCCATCCGCTCGGGGGTAATCCAGTTGAGGGTGCCACGATGGTCATCGGCACCCCAGCGTCCCCAGTTGGAGAGCCGGGATCCCCACGTTCTGAAGCCCTCCTCGGTCACGATGTCGCGGCCCGCTTCAGCCGACCTGTGTTGAAGGAGTCCAGCAGGACAGCGAGGAAGATCAACGCGCCCTGCACGAACTGCACCCAGAACGAGGAGACGTTCAGCAGCGTCAGCCCGTTGTTGATGACACCGATCAGCAGCACACCCACGAGCGTCCCGATCATGCTGCCCTTGCCGCCGAACAGGCTCGTGCCACCGATGACGACGGCGGCGATGACCTGAAGCTCGGTGCCGTTCGCGGCATTCGGCGTGGCCGAGTCGAGGCGGCCGACCAGGATGATCGCGGCGATGCCGGCGCAGAGGGCAGCGATGACGTAGGTCGAGAAGACCACCCGCTTGACGTTGATGCCTGCCAGACGTGCAGCGTCCGCGTTGCCACCCACGGCGTACACCCGGTGCCCGAAGGTGGTGCGGGAAAGCACCAGGTGCCCGACGAGGAACAGCAGGATCGTCACGATGGCCGACACCTTGAGCCCGGCGAAGTCAGCACTCCCCAGCCAGTTCAGCGAGCCGGGCAGCTCGTAGACCGATTGGCCCTTGCTGAACTGGAGGGTCAAGCCCCGGGCCATGCCCATGACCGCCAGCGTCACGATGAACGGCGCGAGTCCCAGCCACGCGACGGACGCACCGTTGAACGCTCCGACGACCAGGGCGACGGCCAGGATCGTCAGGATGCCCAGCAGACCGTTGTCCGAGTGGTGCGCCCACTGCGCCCCCAGGAAGCCGGCGAGGGCGATGTTCGCGCCCACCGACAGATCGATGCCGCTCGTGATGATCACGAACGTGGCGCCCACTGCCGCGATGCCCACGACCGCGCTCTGCGTGACGATGTTCGACAGGTTGTTGCCGGTGAGGAAAACGTCCGACATGAATGACAGCGCGATCGAGACGACGAGAAGGGCACCGACGATCGGTGCGATGTTGCTGCTGAAGGCCCGCTCAGTCTGGGCACGCCAGGCTGCTGGTGCGGGAATAGTGCTCGACACGGTGTGCTCCTGAAGGTGTGGTGGAAAGGCTGGACGCGGTCACGCCAGTTGATTCTCGGCGGCCGACCCGCCTGCAGCGCGGTGCAGGATCTGCTCGCGGTCGAACTCGTCGCGGAGGAACTCCCCCACGACTCGTCCGCCCGCCAGCACGTAGATGCGGTCGGACACGGCCAGGACCTCGTCGGTGTCCGAGCTGCAGACCAGGACGGCCGAGCCACTCTCGGCCAAAGAGAAGACATGGTCGTAGATGCCGGACTTGGCCCCTACGTCCACTCCGCGGGTCGGGTCGTCGAACAGCACGACTCTCGGGGCCATCTCGCTGACTCGACCCACGATGACCTTCTGCTGGTTGCCGCCGGACAGCTTGCCGATCTCCTGATGCACCGAACCGAGCTTGACGTCGTACTTCTCGGTGATGTGCTGGGCACGGCGCGTCATCGCTACGCCGCTGAGGATCCCGCGACGCGACACCGGGCCATAGTCCCCCATCGCGACGTTCGACCGCACAGACGCGTCCAGGACGAGTCCTTCCTGCTTGCGATCCTCCGGCACGTAGATGACGCCCGCCGCGCGTGCTGCGGCGATGCTGCCGACGCGCATCGAGGCACCGTCGACAACGATCTCTCCCGACGTGCCCGGCTCGACTCCTCCGATGGCCTTCATCAGCTCGGTGCGGCCCGAACCAGCCAGGCCGACCAACCCGACCACCTCGCCGGAGTCGGCGTGGAGCGAGGTGCCCCGCACTCCGCGCGCCTCGAGATCGCGTGCCACGAGTACCGGGCCGCCCATCGGACGTGCACGCCACGGATACGCCTGCTCGAGCTCCTTGGCGAGCATCGCCCGCACGAGCGTCGTGTGGTCCCATCGTTCGATGGCCTCGTCCCCGACCAGCTTGCCGTCCCTCAGCACCACGACCCGGTCGGCCACCCGGAACAGCTCGTCGAGGTGGTGGGTCACGTAGAGGATCGCGATGCCCTCGTCGCGCAGGCTCCGCACGACCGCAAGAAGCGTCTCGACGTCCTTCTCCGGCAGCGCTGAGGTGGGCTCGTCGAGGACCAGCACCTTGGTGTCGCGCACCAGGCAGCGCGCGATCTCGGCGAGCTGACGCTGCGAGATCGTGAGCTCTCGGATGGGCGTACGCAGGTCGAGGTGTCCCAGCCCGACCCGCTGGAGGCCGGCGGATGCTCGTCGCCGATTCTCCTTCGACCGGATCAGTCCACGGGTGTTCGCGAGGTTGCCGAGTAGCACGTTGTCGAGCAACGACATGTCGGGGACGTCGGTGAGCTCTTGGTAGATGACACTGAGGCCAGCGCTGATCACCGCCCCCGTGGTGCTGGGCAGCGGCTCGCCGCCCAGCACCACGGATCCGGCCGACGGCGTCTCGGCACCCGCGAGGATCTTGATCAGCGTCGACTTGCCGGCACCGTTCTCACCGACGAGACCGGTGATCTCACCGGCGTCGAACGTGAAGTCGATGCCGTCGAGCACCTCAACCGGGCCGTACCGCTTTGAGACCCCGTCAACCGAGACAATGGGTATGTCAGCCAACCTGATCAGCCCAGATGCCGTACTTCTTGACCTCCGCCGAGTCGATGTTGGCGGGGGTGATGACCAGGCCAGGCCACTCGATGAAGCCCGAGACCTTCTTGCCCTTCTCGATCTCCGCGATCTTGTCCATGACCAGCTCGGACAGCTTGATGGGGTTCGAGCTGACCGTCATGTCCTGACGCTGCTTGCGGATGTCCGCGATGGCCGGGGCCGGGGCGTCATTGCCGGTCACGAAGATGTGGCCGGGCTCGCCGACCTTCTTCAGGAGACCTGCAGCCTCGATGGCTTTTGTGGCACCCTGCGCTTCGCTGTCGTTCGACGTGAACACTGCCTCCACGTCCTTGTGAGCCTGCAGGAGGTCTGTCATCACCTTGTAGGTCTTGTCGGTGTCGAATCCACCGTCCTGGCGGGCCACGACCTCGATGTCCGGGTACTTGCTGATGATGTTGTTGAAGCCCTTCTCGCGAGCGGTCGCGGCGGAGCTTCCGGCGATGCCCTGGATATCGATGACCTTGCCGGCGGGCTTGCCGTTCTTCTGGCTCAGGAAGTCAACGATGCCCTGAGCGCTCTGCTCGCCAATCGTGACGTGGTTCATGGCGACCGTGAACTGGACGTCATCGGACTTGATCGTGTCCGAGATCGCGATGACCGTAGCTCCCCCGGCCTTGGCGGCCTTGACGGCAGGGATGATGGCTGACGCGTCGGCCGGGCTGATGACGATGTACTTCGCGCCCTTCGTGACCAGGTTCTGGATGTCGTTGACCTGGGTGTTGTTGTCCCCGTTGGAGTTGGTCTGAAGCAGCTTGAAGCCGTGCGTGTCTGCACCGTCCTCGAGGCCCTTGATGAGGCCTGCGAAGTAGGGATTCGACAGGGTGTAGCCGGAGTAGCCTACGACGACCTTGCCGCTCCCGCCGCCACTTCCCGCGTCGTCGGAGCTGCTGGCGCAAGCCGACAACCCTGCCGCCATCGCGACAGAAGCAACGACAGCAACCAGCCCGCGCGAGCGTCCCGGCCGGCGGCCGAAGGTTTCGGTCGTCATTTTCCAGCGAGTCATGATGTCTTCCTTATCGTTTGGGCGCCTGGGCGCCGTTTGCCAGTATTGCCTCCGCGGCAGGTGCCGGGAGGAGTCGCACCGACCGTGGTCAGCACGCCCGAGCTCATTCAGCGACCACCCTCGTCGCGGGCGCCTCGGCCTGCAGGAGGCCGAGCAGATCCGATCGGACGCGGTCCGCGTCCGGCTCGAGTCCGGTCAGGATCCGCAGGCTGTCTATCGCCTGGCCGGCTGCCATCATGCTGCCGTCCATGACTTGGCGACCCGCGGCACGTGCAGAGACGACCAGAGCGGTGTCGAGTGGCCGGTAGACGACTTCGGCCACCCAGGCGTCCGGTGCGAGGTGATCAGGGTCCATCGCTAGGCCAGGATGCTTGTCCATCCCCGTCGGGGTCGCGTGGACCACGCCATCGAAGCTTGGCCACAGCCCATCCAGGTCGCCACTGGTCACCGTGATCGTCTGTCCTAGGAACATCGGTCCGTACCGATCTGCAAGACCCTGCGCGCGATCGGCGTCGAGGTCGTGGATCGTGAGCCGCTCAACGCCCAGTCGCAGCAGCGCGTAGGCCGTCGCTGCTCCCGCCCCGCCGGCCCCCATCTGGAGCACCGTGCTGCGCGGCGCCCTGCCGAGGTGGCTCATGAATGCGCCACTGAAACCCGTCCAGTCGGTGTTGTGACCGGTCATGCCGCCCTGGTCGAACACGAGCAGGTTCACCGCACCGATGCTGCGGGCGTCGCTGCTGAGCTGGTCGGCGAACGAGATGACTCGTTGCTTGTAGGGATGCGTGACGTTGAGCCCGTCGAATCCCGCGGCCCGAAGACCGGTCACGAAGGCAGCCAGGCCGGCCTCGTCGAAGGTGTCGGACGTGATGTCGAACAGCTCGTAGGCGTACTCCAGACCTAGACGACGTCCCTCGGCGATGTGCATGGCCGGCGTGAGCGACTCGCCGATCCCCTCCCCCAACAGCCCCACGCGAAACCGCTTCATGGTCCCCACACTCATCGTTGCCTCTCCCTCGTGAACGTACGAGTTAGTACATTAGATGTGACCGCGTTCACTGTCAACGACTTCGACACGACTGATCGACGACGGCGCAGCGCGATCGAATCGCCCCGCGCCGTCGTCTTGACTTGCTCCGCCACATCGTCAGTCGCCGTGCATCGAGCCCTTCGTGGAGCGCAGCACGAGCCGCGACGGGTGGAACAAGGCGTCGTCCCCAGCCGGTTGACCTGCAACGCCGCGGTCAGAGCGGGTGTCGGGGTCCGGGGCCGCAGTCTCGTCAGCATTCGTCGCCTCGAGGCGACGCATCGGACGCCGTGAAACGATCTGACCCGTTCGGAAGCTAGACCCCGAAACTCGGGTGCGGGACCTCCTGAGTTATGCGCAAGGCGCTTCGGACGCAGGCGCGTGCCGCTACCGCAAACCCGTGAACTCGGCGGGCAGTACGTGAGCGGCCCGCCCTCGCAGCAGTCATCCGTACAAGTTGGCCCATCCTGACCATAATTCGGTCATGAGCTGATGGCCTGCGGGTTGATGTCCAAGCCCACCGACTTACTGATGTCAGAGGGGGTGCAACGTGTCCGTGGCAACAGCGGCGACGTCGGGGACAGAAGAAGTCGGCTGCACTGACTCCGAGCCCCGAAGGTTCCCGCCCGAGTACTGATCCCCCGTGTCCAAGGTGTCATGGGGCCGAGGTGTGGGTGGTGTTCTCCACGTAGACCGACGACCCGAGCTCCAAGAACTGGGTGGACTTCTCGGCCATCCCGGCCGCGACGTAGTCGCGGACGTCCTGGCTGATCCGCATCGAGCAGAACTTCGGGCCGCACATCGAGCAGAAGTGCGCCGTCTTGCTCGCCTCGGCCGGGAGGGTCTCGTCGTGGAAGGCCTCGGCGGTGTGCGGATCCAGGGACAGCGCGAACTGGTCGTGCCACCGGAACTCGAACCGGGCCTTGCTCAGGGTGTCGTCCCAGTCACGGGCCCCCGGGTGTCCCTTGGCCACGTCGGCGGCGTGGGCGGAGAGCTTGTAGGTGATCACGCCGGTCTTCACGTCGTCGCGGTTGGGCAGCCCGAGGTGCTCCTTGGGGGTGACGTAGCAGAGCATCGCAGTGCCGTGCATGGCGATGGTGGCCGCGCCGATCGCGGAGGTGATGTGGTCGTAGCCCGGCGCGATGTCGGTGGTCAGCGGGCCGAGGGTGTAGAACGGCGCACCATGGCACCACTCCTGCTGGAGCACCACGTTCTCCTCCACGAGGTTCAGCGGCACGTGGCCGGGGCCCTCGACCATCACCTGGACGTCGTGCTCCCAGGCGCGGGAGGTGAGCTCGGCGAGCGTTCGCAGCTCGGAGAGCTGCGCCGCGTCGTTGGCGTCGGCGGTGCAGCCGGGCCGCAGGCCGTCCCCGAGGCTGAAGCTCACGTCGTAGCGGGCGAAGATCTCGCAGAGCTCGTCGAAGTGGGTGTAGAGGAAGTTCTCCTCGTGGTGGGCCAGGCACCAGCCGGCCATGATCGAGCCGCCACGGGAGACGATGCCGGTGGTCCGTTCGGCGGTGAGTGGCACGTAGCGCAGGAGTACCCCGGCGTGGATGGTCATGTAGTCGACGCCCTGCTCGCACTGCTCGATGACGGTGTCGCGGAAGACCTCCCAGCTGAGCTTCGAGGCGTCGCCGTCGACCTTCTCGAGGGCCTGGTAGATCGGCACCGTGCCGATCGGGACCGGTGAGTTCCGCACGATCCACTCGCGGGTGGTGTGGATGTCGTCGCCGGTCGACAGGTCCATCACCGTGTCGGCGCCCCAGGTGTCGGCCCAGGTGAGCTTGTCGACCTCCTCGGCGATGCTGGAGGTGACGGCGCTGTTGCCGATGTTGGCGTTGTCCTTCACCAGGAAGCGCTTGCCGAT
>JAOPXL010000096.1 GCA_025965175.1 Aeromicrobium sp. | reverse complement strand
GGATAGTCCGGATAGAGCTCCTCGACCTCGTCGACCGAGAGCTTGGCGGTCGACAGCACCCGGGTGATCTCGTCGTCCATGTTGCTGCGCAGGTCCCACGCCATGGCCTTGATCCAGGCCAGCGAGTCGACCGCGGTCCACGGCTCGGGCGTGTAGTCCGGACCGGTCAGCGCCAGGACGGAGTACTCCAGCGACAGCTGGGACGCCGAACGGTCGCCGATGTACTCGTTGACCCCGCGTGCGTACGCCCGGACGAGCGAGAGCGTCGTGTCGTCGAGGAGGGCCACCTCCTTCTCGGCGGTACGACGCCAGCCCAGCGTGCGGACGAACTTGTCGGTGTCCAGCGCCGCGTCGCCGACGAGCTCGGCGAGTCGCCCGGCCGTGACGTGGCGGCGGAAGTCCATCTCGTAGAACCGGTCCTGCGCCTGGACGAAGCCCTGGGCGAAGAACAGGTCCTCCGGGTTGTCGGCGTAGATCTGCGGGATGCCCTTGCCGTCCCGCTGGACCGTGACGGTGCCCCGCAACGAGCTCGCGGTCAGCTCCCCGGTCGTGTCGGGGAAGGACTTGCGGACCGTGACGAACGAGAAGATCGCCACGCCGAGCACGACCAGCACGAGCACGGAGGAGGTCACGAGGACGAAGCGGCGCACCGAGCCATTCTCACCCACGCACGCGTCACGGTCGACACGGCACGACCCCGGCCGTCAGCCGCGCCTGGCGTCCCCGGCGCTCCCGCTGCGGATCTCACCGACGAGCTCCTCGAGGACGTCCTCGAGCATGATGACGCCGAGCACCTGGCCCGCCTCGTCGGCGACCCGGGCCATGTGCGAGCCACGGGCCTGCATCGTGCGGAGCGCCTCGTAGAGGCCCGAGTCCGCGTGCACCGTCGCGAGCGGGCGCAGCCACTTGTCCGCGATCGTCTCGCGGCGGGACGCGTTGTCGGTCTCCAGCACGTCCTTGATGTGCAGGTAGCCCGTGATGTCACCCATCGCGTCGACGACTGGGAAGCGCGAGAAGCCCGTGTCGGCGCACGCCTTCTCGACGTCGACCGGGGTCGCGCTCGGCGGGATCGTGACGAGGCCGGCCCGTGGCAGCAGGACCTGGGCGACGGTTCCGTCGGAGAAGTCGAGCGCGCCGGACACCAGTCCGTACTCGTCCTCGTCGAGCAGGCCCTCCCGGCGGGACTCCTCGACGAGGCCCGCGACCTCGTCGTGCGAGTACGTCGAGGCGACCTCGCCCTTGGGCTCGACGCCGAAGGCCCGGACGATCAGGTTGGCCGTCCCGTTGAGCAGCAGGACGAACGGCTTGAGGACCAGGACGACCGCCAGCATGAACGGGCCGAGGAACAGTGCCGCCCGGTCGGGACCGACCAGCGCCAAGTTCTTGGGCACCATCTCGCCGAGCACGACGTGGGCGAACACCACGATCGTCATGGCGATGACGAACGAGACGGGGTGCACGATCCCCTCGGGGACGTTGACCGCCGTGAACACGGGCTCCATCAGGTGCGCGATCGCCGGCTCGCCGACGGCACCGAGGCCCAAGGAGCAGATCGTGATGCCGAGCTGCGCCGCGGCCATGACCTGCGTGATGTTCTCGATCGCCCGCATCGCCATCCGCGCCGGCGCCGAGCCGGCCGCGATGCGCGGCTCGAGCTGCGTGCGTCGGGCCGAGATCAGCGCGAACTCCGCCGCGACGAACAGTGCGTTGAGCGCCAGCAGCGCGACCGTCAGGATGACAGCGCTCACGTCATTCATGACGTCACCTCACCGGAAAGGGCACGATACGTCGGCGACGTCATGACTGCTGCCCCATGATTCACTCGCTGGCGCTCGCTCATGACGTCACCTCGCCGGGCATGGCCTCGTCGTCGACCGTCAGGGAGACCCGGTCGATGCGGCGGCCCTCCATGCGCTCGATCGTGAGCGTCACCAGCAGGGGCTCGGGATCGTCCTCGTCGTCGTCGGGGGTGCGGTCGAGGCGCAGGCTGATGACGTCCCCGCGCTGGCCGAGGCGGCCGAGGCGCTCGAGGATGAGGCCTGCGATCGTCTCGTAGTCCTCGCCCTCGGGCAGCGCGATGCCGGTCTGCTCTTCGACCTCGTCGGGCCGGAGCAGGCCCGACAGGGACCACGTGCCGTCGCGGCGGTGGCGGCTGCGGGACGACAGCCGGTCGTGCTCGTCGGCGATGTCGCCCACGATCTCCTCGACCAGGTCCTCCAGCGTCACGACCCCGTCGGTGCCGCCGTACTCGTCGACCACGATCGCCATCTGCATCCCCTGCTCGCGCAGCACCGACAGCAGCGGGTCGAGCTCGATGCTGTCCGGCACGATCGTCGGCGGGTCCAGGATGTCGGCCAGCCGGACCGAGCGCCTGCGGTCTGGTGCGACGCCGACGGCCTGCTTGACGTGGACGATCCCCAGGACGTCGTCGGGGCTCTTGCCGATCACCGGGAAGCGGGAGTGCCCCGTCTGCCGCGCGGCCTCGATCACGTCGTAGGCCGTGTCGCGTCCCTCGAGGAAATGGACCCTCACCCGCGGCGTACGCACGTCGGCTGCGGTCCGGTCGCCGAACGCGATGCTGCGGGCCACCAGGTCCGCGGTCTCGTCGTCGATCGCACCCTCGACGGCCGACCGCAGCACGAGCGAGCGGAGCTCGACCGGCGAGCGGGCCGAGCGCAGCTCCTCCTGGGGCTCGACGCCGAGAGCGCGCAGGATCGTGTTGGCCAGCCCGTTGAGCGCGCGGATGGGCCACGCCATGGCCCGGGTGAACGCCCGTTGGGGCCACTGCGTCAGCGCGGCGGTCCGCTGCGGGAGCGCCAGCGCGAAGTTCTTGGGCACGAGCTCGCCCACCAGCATCGTCACGACCGTGCTGAGGACCAGCGCGATGCCGTACGAGACGCCCCGCAGGGTGCCTCCCTCGAGCCCCGCGGACTCCAACGGATCGTGCAGCAGCTTGCCGATCGCCGGCTCGGCGAGGAAGCCGATCGCCAGGTTGGTGATCGTGATGCCCAGCTGGGCGCCACTGAGCTGCGTCGACAGCGTGCGCAGCGCGACCAGCGTCCCCTGCGCACCCTTGTCGCCCGCCTCGGCGTCACGCTCGATCGTCGCGCGATCGACCGTGACGAAGGAGAACTCGGCGGCGACGAAGACCCCGCACGCGAACATCAGGAGGAGGGACGTGGCCAGGAGCAGCCATTCGGTCATCGATGGGCTCCGAGGGGACTGTGTCGACGAGGGATGCGATCGGTCACGGTGCGGCAACTGTACCCTTGGGGAGCATTGCCGATCGAGCGGGAGCATGTCGTGCCGAAGTACCAGTACCAGTGCAAGGACTGCGCAGAAGCGCTGGAGGTCCAGCAGAGCTTCACCGACGACGCGCTGACCGTCTGCCCCAACTGCGGCGGTGACCTGCGTAAGGTGTTCAACGCGGTGGGCGTGGTGTTCAAGGGTTCCGGCTTCTATCGCAACGACAGCCGGTCGACCTCGACGTCCTCCGACGCCGCCAAGCCGTCCTCGAGCGAGAGCAAGAGCTCGTCCAGCACCTCGGACGCCAAGCCCGCCGCACCGCCGGCCAAGAAGAGCGACTCCGGCTCCGCCGCGTAAGTTCCCTGTGGACACGCGCCTGCGTGTCCGAGCCGATGTTCCTAGGGTCTGGTCATGGACCGGATCCAGCAGCTCGTCCTCGAGCACCGCAGGGTGCTCGCCGCCGCCCTCGCGGGACTCGCGGTCCTGGCCGGGCTCTCGTCGCTGCGTCAGCCGTCGGACGGGGTCCCGGTCGTCGTCGCCCGACACGACCTGCGCAGCGGCCACGTCATCACCGAGCGCGACCTGCGTACGGCGTGGGTCCCGGCCGCTGCGGTCGCGGGGCACACGCTGGACCGGTCCGCCGCCGTCGGCCGACGGATCGCCGGACCGATGCGTGCGGGTGAGACTCTCACCGACTTCCGGATTCTGCGCGCCGACGTCCTGGCGGGCTACGGCGCCGGCGTCGTCCTGACCACGATCCGCGTCGATCTGGCCGACGGCGCTGCGGGCGTGCAGGTCGGTGACCGGGTCGACGTGGTCGCGGTGGACCCCGACGGCGAGAGCCGGGCGAGGGTCGTGGCCCGCGCCGTCGAGGTCGTCACCGTTCCGGGGCCGGACAACCCCGATGCCACCTCGCTGGGCATCGTCACCTCCGAGAAGGACGCGTTGTCACTGGCGACGGCGGGGCTGAAGTCGCGCTTCAGCGTCATCACGTCGTCCTAGTACTCGACGCTCGGTCACCGCTAGTGTCGAAGAGGTCAGCACCTTTCCACACCCTCAGGCGGGCAGCATGATCAAAGGCTTCAAGGACTTCCTGATGCGCGGCAACGTCATCGACCTGGCCGTCGGCATCGCGATCGGCGTCGCGTTCACGACGCTCGTCGGTGCATTCGGGCAGTATTTGGTCAAGCCGATCGTCGCGGTCGCCGGAGGTGACAAGGCCTAGGGTTTCGGGTTCAACATCACCGACAGCGATGCGACCTTCGTCAACGTCAGCGGTCTTATCAACGCGCTGATCGTCTTCGTCGTCACGATGGCCGTGATCTACTTCGCGGTCGTCGTCCCGGTGCAGAAGCTGCAGTCCCTGCGCAGGCCCGGCCGTGGCGTCGACGAGCCCGAAGCCGTGCCCGAGGACATCGCGCTGCTGCGCGAGATCCGCGACGCCCTGGCGACCCGCCCCGGAGGCACGACGCTGCTCTAGCTAGCCGTGGTGGGGCGGGACGTCGCGGAGGTACTCCTCATCGCGTGACGTCCCGCCCTTCTCGTTCCAGCCCTCGTCGGTCTCGTCGGACATCGTGTCCGGCAGCAGGTCGCCGAGCAGCTCGGCCGCCCGGCGCCGGCGCTCCCGCTCCGCGGCGTCAGGCCGGGACGAGCTCATCGAGCCACTCCGCGGTGAGCCTGGAGTGCACCGGCTGCCACCCCGTGCGATCGCTGAAGAGCTGGGAGCTGACCCGCTGGGACCGGGTGAGGATCTCGAGCTTCTCCGCCCCCAGACGCAGGATCCACGACGGCAGGAAGTGGCCGCTCTGCCGGCCCGCCGCCCGCGCGATCATGTCGACGTAGTCGCGTCGCTGGACCGGCTCGGCCCCGACGTTGTAGACCCCGCCCGGCGCCGTGAGGGCGTGCACCACGGCGGTGCCGACGTCCTCAGGGTGGATCACGTGCATCCACGACTCCTCGGTCCCCAGGCCGATCGATCGGCCGGCCGCGGCCCGGCGGAACAGCCAAATGGTGTTGGCGTCGTCGCCCGTGATGAGTCCGAAGCGCAGGTTGACGGCTGTGCCACCGTCGACCTCGATCCGGTTGACGTTGTCCTCGGCGACGACGACCGGCTCCGTGGCACGGGTGACGTCGACGGGGCTGTGCTCGTCGATCCAACCGTCGCCCTGGTCGGCGTAGATGAAGCTCAGGCTCTGCTGGACGATCCGCTCCACCCCCGCGCCGCGAGCGGCGTCAGTGACGATCCGGGAGCCGTTGAGCCGGATGCGGTCGATCGCCTTGAGCGATCCGGGCCGCAGAGCGGCCTTGCCGACGGGGACCTTCGTGGCGAGGTTGGCGACGACGTCGCACCCCTGCATGCCCGCCGTCAGGTTGGGCCGGTCGTACAAGTCGCCGGGCCACGGCTGGGCGCCCATCGCGGCGACCAGCTCGGCGGTCTCCGACGACCGCGTCAGTCCGACCACCTCGTGGCCGGCTCGGTGCAGTGCTTCGATGGACGATCGGCCCATCACTCCGCTTGCACCCGTGAGGAAAACCTTCACGTTTCACTCCCTGGTGGGTTCCCCCGACAGCTTCTGCCGGAGCACCTCCGTCGGGACCGGTGAATCCTCTCGGAGGTTACGAAAAGATAACAAACTCCCCCAGCTGTGTATTACCGGTGGGTAACAATTGGGTGTGGATCAGGCGTCGATCAACGGCACGATGTCCGCGACCGAGTCGTAGACCTCGGTAGGCCGGTAGGAGAACCGCTCCACCGCGTCCCGCTGCGTCGAACCGGTCAGCACCAGAAACGTCCGCAGGCCCGCCTCGAGCCCTGACAGCACGTCGGTGTCCATCCTGTCGCCGATCATGACGGTCGTCTCGGAGTGGCCCTCGATCTGGTTGAGGGCGCTGCGCATCATGAGCGGGTTGGGCTTGCCGACGAAGTAGGGCTCGATCCCCGTGGCCTTCGTGATGAGCGCGGCGACCGACCCCGTCGCGGGCAGGGAGCCGGCCGGGGACGGACCGGTCGCATCAGGATTGGTCGCGATGAACCTCGCGCCGTTCTCGATCAGCTGAATCGCGCGGGTGATCGCCTCGAAGGAGTACGTTCGGGTCTCCCCCAGGACGACGTAGTCGGGAGCCTGGCTCGTCATGATGTAGCCGACGTTGTGCAGCGCCGTGGTCATGCCCGCCTCCCCGATGACGTACGCCGTGCCCTCGGGCCGCTGCTCGCTGAGGAAGCGGGCCGTCGCGAGCGCGGAGGTCCAGATCGCCGACTCGGGCAGGTCGATCCCGGCGCTGCGCAGGCGCGCGCAGAGGTCGCGGGGCGTGAAGATCGAGTTGTTGGTCAGGACCAGGAAACGGCGGCCGGTCTCCTGGAGGCGGGCGATGAACTCCGCCGCGCCCGGAATCACCTTCTCCTCGTGGACGAGAACGCCGTCCATGTCGGTGAGCCAGGTCTCGATGGGCTTGGTCATGGGCGGGATTCCGTCATGTCGCCATTGTCCACCAGCCGGATGCCGATCGTCGTCCCGGCGCCGCATTCGTCGCGCAATGGCCCCCGACATCGTGAGCGGCGAAGGGGACTGACACCGGGCCGATCGCCTGTCGCCAACCTGAGAGTCGATAGCCTGTGCACGCGCCCTCGTAGCTCAGTCGGATAGAGCGACCGCCTCCTAAGCGGTAGGCCACAGGTTCGATTCCTGTCGAGGGCACCAATTACCTTCCCTGCCACTGCAGTGGCTATTGGGCTCGGATCTGAGATTCCACCCTCGCTCCAGGTCGCGGGCCGCGTCCATCGCGCCGGCGCCCGCCGCGATCGCCGGGGATGCGGCCGTGTGGCGCAACTAGTGCGGATGCAGGTCTGGCACGCCACCAGGTCGTCGGGTTCCCTGCCCCCAGGTAGGCGGCGAGGTCGTCGACCAGGAACCGCGGGATCGGCACCTGGTGGTCCCCCACACCATGCCCCGTCCCTGAACCGGGGTGTCGGACTCGGTGGTCACCGTCCGCCTGAGCACGAGGTCGATGGGGCGGCATTGCGGACAGACGGTCGTGCAGTCCGGCCATCACGTCGCTGTGCCAGTAGCGGACGCCCGACCGACGCGGAACTGTGCGAGCCCTCGCCCCGGTAGCGCCAGTACCTCGACGCCGCCACCGGGAAGTTATCCGATTTGCGGCCCTCACCCCGGCCGCACCCCCTATTATTTTTTTGGTTGATGCTTTATTTTTTTCTCGCAGTACTTCTAGCGGTCCCGCACTTCGGGGGGACCACTTCGAAACTCCCAACGAAAAGTGGCAGCATGGACCCGCTTCAGGTCAATCGCGTAGGCAGCCAGAAGGAAGATGTCGCACCAGAGGGATCACTTCACTCGGTAGCGGTCCCACGGCGCCGTAGACGTGTCACCGCACTGGCGGTGGTCTCCGCACTTCTCACGGCGGCGCTGGCTGCAGCCCCAGCTGCCTCCGGTGCTTCAACCCTGCTGTGCAAGGGGCTGGTCGCCTGCCTGCTTGCCGGCAGGGACACCGCGGGGTACTCGGTGCTAGGACTCCAGTCGTACTGGAACCAGACCCCCGGACATAACTGCACCAACTACGTGGCTTTCCGGCTGACCCATGCTGGTCGGCTCGTGGCCCGACCACCGGGAACGGGAACCGCTTACACCTGGGGTGACGCATCACGCAAGGCCGGTGTGCCTGTTGATGACCGCCCCAGTGTGGGCGCCGTCGCGTGGTGGACGGCGGCCCGCATGGGCAATTCGACCGGGCATGTGGCCTATGTCGAAGAAGTTCGCGCTGACGGCTCAATCGTGGTCTCGGAGGACAACCTCGGGGGTGACTTCGATTGGCGACGCGTGACCCGCGACGCGAAGTGGCCGTCAGGGTTCATCCACTTTCCGAAGTCGGACGGCTCCCCATTTGGCAGGTTCGACTCAGTCAGCGCCCCCGTCGCCGGGCAGATCGACTTCTGGGGCACCTCCGGTGATCCAGACAGCGCTCTACTCGTCCTCCCGGTCGATCCGAGCTATCTGATCACCCTCGGAGGTCCGCGCGGAACACCCGGCATCGAGTCCTTCACCTTCACCTCGCCGTACTTCAACTTCCACCGAACCAAGACAGTCAGAACTCGCGGACCCACCACGATGTACCTGTACGCGCTCAACACCCCGCTCAGCAAGGGCCGTGACGTGCTGCTCGGGGCACGGCCGGTCACGATTCGCGACACGTCGAAGACCACAGCGGAGATGGTTGACGCCACGATCAAGGCCGCCACCGTCCCCAAGATGAAGGTCACGCTCGCATCCACCACGGCGACGGGCCGGGTCGACATCGTGCGCGGGTCGACCGTGCTCACGTCCCTGACGTTCGGCTCCGGTGGCACGCGCACGATCACCGTGTCACTTCCCAAACAGGTCAAGGGCACCCACAGGCTCAGTGCGCGCTACGCCGGTTCAACAAGACATCTACCGAGCACTGCGGCGGTCACCCTGACCGTGAGCTGAGCGGGACGTCCGAGAATATTTGGGCAACGAATCGGACAGGGTGGCACCAAAGGTGCGGGATGCCGCTGATTGCCACTAGGCTGCTCGCGGCGCGCGACTGCCCGTCACCACCACCTTGACCCAGAGGCACTCCCATGCTCTTGACCGCCCGTAGCAGAACGCGCCGTACCGGCTCCCTCGTGGCCGCCATCGGCGTGGTCCTGGCCCTGTTCGTCGTTGCGAGCCCTGCGCAGGCAGCGCCCGGCGTCACCCTGTCGGTGAATGACACCGCGATCACCCTGGGCGACTCCGTGACCCTCACGTGGACTGGGTCCGGCTCCACGACTCTGACGGCCGGGGGCGACTGGAGCGGCGTCAAAGCTCTGCCGAGCGGGTCGGAGACCATCACTCCGACCGAGACCGGCAGCTTCACCTACTCTCTCGTCGGGCACAACGCCAACAACCCGGACGACCAGGACGACACCGCCTCCGTCACCGTGACCGTCGCGCCCGGACCCATCACGCCGAACGCCGTGACGTTCCCGGACCCCTGCACGGTCGTGATCCCGACAACGCCCAACGTCACGTACTTCGTCGACTTCGGCGACGGCGACACCCAGGAGCTCGACGCCGACACGTATGACGGCGGCGAGCTCTCGTCCGGCGACACCGTCACGTTCTTCGCCGAGGCCAACGACGGATTCACGCTCGCCGACGGCGCGACGACCCGCTGGGACTACACGGCTCCCGACTCGTGCTTCGACATCGACGAGGGTCCTGACCTCGTCACCACGACGGTCACCTGCGGATCGGTCACATTCACCAACACCACCGACGGTCCGATCGACGTCATCTACGGGTCGTTCGAGGAAGAACAGCCTGACGGCGACTTCACGCTGGCTGCCGGCGCCTCCCGCACGGTCAGGACCAAGCACGCCGACTTTGCGTTCATCGCATCTCCAGGCGCCGACGGTGAAGAGTCCCCAACGCAGATCCGGGTCCTCGAGGTTCCGCAGAACTGCGACGGTGGCAGCGGCAGCGGCGACGGTGGCAACGGCGGCAGCGACAACGGCAACGGTTCCGACCACCCGACAACCGCTCCGGCTGCCGGCATCGCCGCACTCTAGGTGGCATCAGGTCGACGACGAGCCGGCGGTCCCCCTCATAGGGGCCGCCGGTTCGCCATGCTCGCAGCCGCCGCGGCGATCGTCGTCGCGGTCGGCGCCGCCACCGCCGTCCTGCTGACGCGCGACGACGGCAGGGCCGCGGGGCCGCACGCCTCGGCATCCACCTCGCCGAATCCCCAGAGGACCGCGCCGTTCGGCTCGGGGCTCAAGCCAATCGGCGTTCCGGCCCGCGTCATCATCCCTGACGTCAAGGTCGATGCCGCGATCCTGCAGGTCGGTACGACAGCGGCGGGCGCTCAGGACGTGCCCCACAGTCTCAAGGACACCGGCTGGTGGAGGGACGGGCAGCAGCCCGGGCAACCCGGAAATGCCGTCATCGTCGGCCACACAGCGTCCAAGGACGACGGTGTGTTCGACAACCTCTCTGACCTCGAGAAAGACGACCGAATCACCGTCCGTGGCCAGAAGGGCACCTTGGACTATCGCGTCACCTCAGAGCGAGAGGTCAAGGTCGAGAAGTTCAAGGCCGAGTCGGACCGGATCTACCGCGAGACCGGCCCGAGCGGTTTGGTCCTCATGACCTGCGGCGACTGGAACGGCGAGCGCTTCGAGACCACCATCATTGTCTACGCGAAGGCCATCGGCAAAGCGTCGTAGTCCTTGACCGCACGTACCCTCACCGGTCGGATGTCCGGTGAGGTCCGTTAACCACTTCTCCTCTGGCGCCGTCGCGGTGAAGTCGCGCCCGAAGCGGCGGAGCATCGCTGCTTCAGTGGGCCGACTGCACGCCCTTGCAGAGCGGCGAGGCTCCTCGCGCACATACCGACCTGGTGATGAGCCCAGGTTGCCTGACTTGTCTGCCCTCCTAGCCACTCCGCAGGAACCCCACAGGGTGCCAGCGGAATAACAAGGCCACCGGCAGGGGCTCTGGCCTGCGGCGATACGGCCCGGCCGGCAACTTCCCCCACGTTCCCCACGTCGTTCGGGCGAACTCGTCGCCAGCCGACGCCAGTCGGAGACCTGTGGTTGGCGACGCCTCGACCCGGACACAAGCGAGCTCGCGAACCGCCGAGCAGGAATTCGGAAGACGCTCGAGGCCGCTGGGGACCGGGCGTGCACGCGGCCCGGAGGCCGGGCCGCAACTCCTTCTATCCCTCCCCGTCACCCTCGATCACGACAACGGCGTAGCTCTCGTCGAGGCGCACATCGACGGTCTTGCCGTTGGTCTTGGTGACCTCGACCTCGTACGTCGCGCCGTTCTCGGAGTCGCTCTCCACACTGTTGGCCGTGCCCCCACCGGTGGCCGCGAGCGCCGCCTTCGTGGCTGCCTTGGCCTGGCCTGGGGTGTACTGGTGGCTGACGGCTCCGTCGTCACCGTTCCCGGCGACCGCAACGCCCCCGCCTACGGCTACGACGGCAACGCCCAAGCCGGCCGCCGCGATGATCACACGCTTCCTCATGATGTGCTCCTCTCGTTGGTGTCCTCACTCTGCCGGGCGGACCCTGAAGCCAGCCTGAAGGCGACGGCACCTCTTGAGAACGGGTTCAGCCCACCTTCAGCGTCGTTTCAGCGAAGCCGTGCGAGGCTGCTGGAATGCGGATCCTGGTCGTCGAAGACGACAAGCAGCTGGCGAGCGCGCTTCGGCGCGGGCTCGAGGGGGAGGGATACGCCGTGGACGTGGCGCTTGACGGGCGCGAGGGCTGCTGGCTGGCCGCCGAGAACGCGTATGACGTGCTCGTGCTCGACGTGATGCTGCCCGAGGTCCCGGGTGATGTCCTGTGCGCCCGACGTCGCGAGGCCGGGGACTGGACCCCGATCCTGATGCTGACCGCGCGCTCCGGTCCCGAGCAGGAGGCCCGCGCGCTGGACGCCGGCGCCGACGACTTCCTTGCCAAGCCGTTCTCCTTCGTGGTGCTTCAGGCCCGGCTGCGGGCGTTGGTGCGTCGCGGCCGGCACGAACGGCCCGCGGTGCTCACTGCGGGCGACCTGGGACTGGACCCGGCACGGCATCTGGTCTGGCGCGGCGACTTCCCGATCGAGCTCACTCCGCGCCAGTTCGCGCTGCTGGAGTTCCTGCTCAGTCGCGCCGGGGACGTCGTTTCCAAGGCGACGATCATCGAGCACCTCTGGGACTTCTCGTACGACGGCGACCCCAACATCGTCGAGGTGTACGTCGGCCAGCTGCGGCAGCGCATCGACCGGCCCTTCGGCCGCTCGAGCCTCCGAACCGTACGCCGCGTGGGCTACTGCCTAGACCCGGACGGCGGCTGAGGATGCTCCGCCCCAGACTGCGCCACCTGACCTTGCGCACTCGCGCGACTCTGCTCGCGACCGCCCTCACCGGAATAACGCTCGGTGTGGCCTCCGCAGTGCTGATGCTGACCCTGCAGTCGCACCTGACCTCCGGCGCCGACGCGCTGGCCCGCTCGCGGGTCCAGGATCTGCTTGAACTTGCGGCCTCAGGCGACCTGCCGCCGACGCTGACAACCCTCAACGACGACGGGGTGGCGCAGGTCGTCGCGGCCAACGGCCGGGTGCTGGCAGCTTCGCGAAACGTCGCGGGCCGCCCACGGATCACGACGCTGGCACCGGCTCCGGGAGCGGCTCCTGTGGTCCGCACCGTCGGTGCCCCCGATGACAGTGAGATTGAGACCTACCGGCTCTGGTCGGCCACCGGTCCGGGCGTCGACGGGCCTGTGACCGTCTACGTCGGCTCCAGCCTGGAGTCGGTGCACGAGGCAAGCCACGCGCTCCGCACGGCGCTGTTGGCGGGCGCCCCGGCCGTCTTGCTCCTGCTCGCACTGGCGACATGGCTGGTGCTGGGCGGCGCCCTGCGCCGGGTGGACCGACTGCGGATCGAGGTCGAGGCCATTACTGAGGACCGGCTGGACCGGCGGGTGCCCGCTGGCACCGTCGACGACGAGATCGGTCGACTCGCCCGGACGATGAACACCATGCTCGCCCGCCTCGAGACCGCGCAAGTTCGCCAGCAGACCTTCGTCGCCGACGTCTCCCACGACCTGCAGAGCCCGCTCGCCGCCCAGCGGGCGCAGCTCGAGGTCGCCCTCGACTCGGCGGGCGGGAACATCGCCACCGCAGACCTGGCGGCGGCCCTGCTGAGCTCTACCGCCGAGATGGAGCGCCTGGTTCGAGACCTGTTGTTCCTCGCCGCCGCGGATGCCGACACGAGCACCCGGCCCGCCGCTGCCGCTCTGGACCTGGATGACCTTGTCCTCGAGGAGGCCGTCCGGGCGCGTGCCGGCACGGACCTACGCATCGATACGTCCGGGGTCTCGGCCGCGCCGGTCAGCGCGCAGCGCGACGAGGTGCGACGTATCGTGCGCAATCTCCTCGACAACGCTGTTGCCCACGCAGCCGGGGCGGTGATTCTGCGGGCGTGGTGCGACGAGCACGCGGCGTACCTCTCGGTGCATGACGACGGCTTCGGGGTGCCTGGTGCGGACCGGGATCGGATCTTCGACCGTTTCTACCGAGGGGACGCGGCCCGTTCGCACCGCTCGGGCGGCAGCGGGCTAGGCCTGGCCATAGCCCGGACCCTCGCCGAACGGAACGGAGGTGGGCTCGAGCTCGGAAGCACGACGCTCGGTGCGGACTTCCTGCTGCGCCTGCCCGTGATGAGGTAGGTCCAGCCCTCTTCGGGCTGGAACGGTTGTCCGGCCGCCCAGCCCGCTCGACTTCGACTCCTCGGCCCGCCTCGCCGCCCTCCGCGCAACGGGATGACCAATCACAGCATCGACCCGTCGTGGAGTCCCGCGAACTCGCAAGGTTCGGCTCCCAGCGGTTGATGCCCCTCACAGAAAGTGCTCCGGGTCGAGGGCAGACGCTTCGTGGATCCGAACGCGGGCGCAGAACCGTCCACCCGTTTTAGCTTGTCCGAAGGTGGCATTTTCTCGCGTCGCGAAAATGCCCGGAACCGTAGTCATTCATGCACCCCACCGGCCCCGCGTCGGTTCAGGTCGCCTTGATCACCAGCAGCGCGACGTCGTCCTCGATGACGTCCTGCGCCACCAGGGCCGCGATCACCGAGCGCACGTTGTCCTCTGCGGTGATGTCCGCGGTCAGTGCGCCGAGCAGGCGCTCCAGCCCGCGCTCGAGGGGGTCGTTCCCCGGCTCGCCGGTGCGGCGCTCCACCAGCCCGTCGGTGAAGAGGCACAGGACCGATCCCGGTGCGAGCTCGACGACCGTCGTGGTCCGCGGGGTGTCCGGCTTGACCCCCAGCATGACCTCCGACGTGACCTGTCCGGCGTCGCGGTCGTCCTGCCCCACCACGACGGGTGGCCAGTGACCGGCGGAGCTGAACCGGAACGTCCGGTAGGGCGCTTCGGCGACCCCGTAGATGACGGTGGCCAGCGCCCCCGCCTCGAAGTGGCTGATCTTGCGATCCAGCCGGGTCAGCACCTCGGCCGGGTCGTCGTGCTCGAGCGCGTACGCCCGCAGGGCGCTACGGATGCGGCCCATGACGACTGCGGCGTGCAGCCCGTGCCCGACGACGTCGCCCATCACGACGCCCAGCCGGCCGTCGGGGAGGGTGAACACGTCGTACCAGTCGCCGCCGAGGTCTCCCTCCGCCGGGAGATATCTCACCGCGATGTCGAGGCCCGGCACCGAGACCGGGGTGCTGGGCAGCAGGCTCCGCTGCAGCACGAACGCGGCTCCGTGCTCGAGGTCGCGTGCCTGGGCGCGGATCGCCGAGGCGAGCTGGCGGGCGGCGCTGGTCAGCATCGTGATGTCCTCGGCGCCATAGCGTCGTTCGGCCCGTGACCCGACGTGGAGCACGCCGATCAAGGCGTCGTCGTCGACGAGGGGCACGCCCAGCAAGGACTCCACGCCGTGCGACCGCAGGACGGGGTTGAGGACGTTGTCCGGGGTGACGTGCTCGAGGACGACCGGCTCGCGCAGCAGGGCGACCCGTCCGGCGAACCCCTCACCGAGCGGGACGCGCGTCGCCAGGCGCGGCGTCCGGTCGAGCCCCACCGACAGATAGGGGTCGAGCGCGGTCTTGGTGTCGTCGAGCAGCAGGATCGTTGCGGTGTCGGCGTTGAGCAACGCCCTCGTCTCGATCAGCATCGACTCGATCGCGGCCGCCTCGTGCGGCTCGACGGGCTGATCGGCGATCATCATCACTATGTACCGCTGCCGTCATCGCGTGGACCCATCCGAGCAGCCTATCGGTCCCCAACCGTCCGGGTGCGTCGAGCGACGACAAGCGTCGCTGACGTGCGGGGTCACGCGCCCTCACCTAGCGTGATCTCACCATGGTGCGCCTTCGCAGAACGTCCCCCAGCACGCCGGGCTGGTCCCGCGTCCCGCGTGGCCGCGGCTTCAGCTATCTCGACGAGGACGGCCGGCCGCTGGAGCCCGAGCAGGTCGAGCGCTGCAAGCTCCTGGTGATCCCCCCGGCGTGGCGGGCGGTGTGGATCTGCTCGGTCGAGAACGGTCACCTGCAAGCCGTCGGCACCGACGACGCCGGCCGGCGCCAGTACATCTACCACCCCGACTGGCGACTGCGTCGCGACCGCGAGAAGTTCGAACGGATGGAGGGCTTCGCCGCGTCCCTGCTGAAGCAGCGCCCCCAGTCACGCCGCGACCTGTCCGGCGACGCGCTGACGCTCGAGCGGGTGGCCGCGACGGCGTTCAGCCTGTTGGACCTCGGCATGTTCCGCGTCGGGTCGGAGCGGTACGTCGAGGAGAACGGCAGCTACGGGCTCACGACACTGGAGAAGACCCACGTCCACGGCTCAGGCCGCGGCATGACGTTCGCCTATCCGGCCAAGTCGGGGCAGGAGGTCGAGGTCACGGTCCGCGACGAGCGGGTCCGGGTGGTCTTGGACTCGCTGCGCCGTCGCCGCGGCGGCGGGGACCGGCTCCTGGCCTACAAGTCCGGGCGGACGTGGCGCAACCTCGCTGCCGAGGACGTGAATGCGTACGTCAAGGACCTGCTCGGGGAGAACTACACGGCCAAGGACTTCCGCACCTGGCGCGGCACGTCGATCGCGGCACTGGCCCTCGCGAGCGCCGACGGCTCCACTCCGACCCGCCGCAAGAAGTCCGTCGCGGCGGTCATGCGCGAGGTCGCCGACCATCTCGGCAACACCCCCGCCGTCGCGCGGTCGTCGTACGTCGACCCGCGGGTCGTGGACCTGTTCGACGATGGCGTGATCGTGAGCCGTGACCACCGGCGGGTCGCCCCCGGCGCGACGATCAGCCGCACCCTGGAGCGGGAGGTCCTGCGGATCCTCAAGCGGGCCTGACGGTCACAGCGCGGTCTCGATCGCGCGCCAGAACGTGGGGTAGGCGTAGATCGTGTTGCGGAGCGTCGTGACCGGGATCTCGGCACGGACCGCGAAGGCCAGGGCTGCCAAGGTCTCCCCACCGGCCGGGCCCGCACTGGTCGCTCCGACGATGACGCCACGGTCGTCGTCGATCACGATCTTGATCAGTCCCTCGTTGCCGGCCGCGTGAATCCAGCCGCGGCTCGACTCGGGGATCGGTGCCAGCCCGACCCGGACGTTGATCCCGCGGTCCCGGGCCTGCGACTCCGACAGCCCCACCCCGCCGATCTCGGGATCGGTGAACGTCACCCGGGGGAAGCTCGTGTCGTACGGCTCGAGGTCCTCGCCGAGGATCGCCCGCGCGGCCCGCTCGGCCTGGTACATCGAGACGTGGGTGAACGCGCCACGGCCCGTGATGTCGCCGATTGCCCAGAGACCGTCCATCACCTGCATCGTGTCGTCGACCGTCAGGAACCGCTCGACCTCGACGCCGACGGTGTCGAGGCCGATGTCATCGAGCCGCGACCGGCGGCCGGCGGCGACGAGCAGACGCTCCGCCTCGTACGTCACGTCGCCGGAGGTGACGTGGAAGACAGAGCCGTCGTGCGCCACGGCATCGATCGGGATGCCGGCGTGAACGCCGATGCCCTCCGCCTCGAACACCGAGCTGATCAGCTCGGACGACTCCGGCTCCTCGACCGCCAGGATGCGCGGCGCGACCTCCAGCACCGTCACCTCGGTGCCGAAGCGGGCGTAGGCCTGCGCCAGCTCGAGCCCGATCGCCCCACCGCCGACGACGATCATCGTGGCGGGCGCGGTCTCGGCCTTCAGGATGTCGCGATTGGTCCAGTAGGGGGTGTCGGCCAGGCCGGGGACGGGCGGCACGGACGGGGTGGTCCCGGTGTTGAGGACGACCCCCTTCGAGGCCGTGATCCTGTCGTCGCCGACGACGACGGTGCGGGCGCCGTCGAGGCGACCCCGGCCGCGGACCAGCCGGGCACCGGCGGCCGTGACGCGGTCGGCAGCGACCTGGTCGTTCCAGTCGTCGGTAGCCTCCTCGCGGATGCGCCGGGCGACGACCGCGAAGTCCGGCTCGACCGACGCGGTGCCGGCGAGCCCGTCGACCCTACGCGCCTCGGCCAGCGCGTTGGCCGCCCGGATGACCATCTTGGACGGGATGCAGCCCCAGTACGGGCACTCGCCGCCGACCAGCTCGGCCTCGACAGCGACGACGTCGAGCCCCGCCTTCGCGAGGCGGGCGACCAGCACCTCACCGCCCGGTCCCAGTCCCACCACGACGACGTCACACGAGAGATCACCCATGTCCCCATCCTGCTACCGGTCGGCCGGCATGACCACTGCGGCGGGGCGGTGCCGCGCACGGGCCGTCGGTCCGTGGCCCACGGCGACGTGGGGCAGGTCCGCGCCGGGGTGCACGGTGCCGAGGCGACTCACGGGGTCACTTGGACTCGTGCGGGTGGCGCCACTTGGCGACGCTGTAGGCCAGGACGCCCCACGCCGCGAGGGCCGAGGCCCACAAGCCCAGGGCCGTGGCCCAGCCGTGCGCCGGCAGCTGCGGGCCGAAGCCGACGCTGAGGACCTCGAACTCGGGGATCTCGGGGCTGATCCACCAGATCACACCGAGCACCGCGAGCCACAGTCCACCCAGGAATCCCAGGGCGATCCGGGGCAAAGTCGCGACTCCGTAGCGGGCCGCCTCGACAGCTCGCCGCTCGAGCGGGTCGAGCAGCCTCTGGGCCCAGACGTAGTTGCGGGACAGCAGCGCGACACCGGCCACCACGATGATCATGCCCGGTCCGGGAAGGGGCATCAGGACGATGCCGACCGGGATCAGCGTCCAGCCCAGGATCTCCGACCCTGTGCGCTGGAACCAGCCCTTCAACACGGTTCCGACGCTCATGCTCCAAGTCTGCCGCATCGCGCAGATTCGGATGGCGGAACCCTTGACTCCCCGATTGACTTGATGCATGAACGTCGCCGCCTCCCTGCTGTGCCTCACCGAGGATTCCCTCGGCCTCACCCTCCCGATCCGCCTGCGGGCCTGGGACGGGAGCGAGGCCGGTGTGCCGGGGGCGCCCGTCGTGGTGATCCGGAGCAAGCGAGCCCTGCGGCACGTCATGTGGCAGCCCGGCGAGCTCGGCGTCGCGCGGGCCTACGTCCAGGGGGACCTCGACATCGAGGGCGACCTCGGCGACGGGCTGCGGGCGATGTGGAACGCCGTGCGCGACGCCCGGATCGCCGACCCGACCGCCGGGCGGCCGCGGATCCGCCCCCGGCAGGCGGCCAGGGCCGCCGCGCTCGCGCTGCGTCTGGGACTCGTGGGCCGGCGCCCGCCCGCGCCGGACGCCGAGTCGAACCTGACTGGCGAGCTGCACAGCAAGGAGCGCGACCAGGCCGCGATCTCGCACCACTACGACCTGTCGAACGACTTCTACGAGCTGATCCTCGATCCGCACATGGCCTACTCCAGCGGCTTCCACGTCACACCCCAGATGACGCTCGAGGAGGCGCAGACCGCCAAGCTGCACCTGGTGTGCCGCAAGCTCGGCCTCCGGCCCGGCATGAAGATGGTCGACATCGGCTCGGGCTGGGGATCGCTGACCCTGTTCGCCGCGGAGCACTACGGCGTCCACGTCACCGGCGTGACGCTGTCGGTCGAGCAGCGCGACTACGTCATGGGCAAGGCGGCCGAGCGGGGGCTGGCCGACAAGGTCGACGTGAGCCTGCGGCACTTCCGCGACCTGGAGGCCTCCGGCGTCCATGACGAGGACATCGACGCGATTGCCTCGATTGAGATGGGCGAGCACGTCGGCGACTTGGAGTATGTGGTGTTCGTCGACTCGATCCACCGCTACCTCAGGCCGGGCGGCCGGGCCCTGATCCAGCAGATGTCGCGCAGCAACGACACCCCCGGCGACCGCCCCGGCGGCGGTCCGTTCATCGAGACGTACATCGCCCCTGACATGCACATGAAGCCGCTCGCCAAGACGATCGGCCTGATCGCCTCGTCGGGCCTGGAGATCCGCGACGTGCAGGCGATGCGGGAGCACTACCCGCAGACCGTCGCCGGGTGGGCCAAGCGGCTCGAGGACCAGTGGGACACCGCGGTCAAGCTCATCGGGGAGGAGAACGCGCGGGTGTGGCGGCTCTACCTCGTCGGCGGCGCGCTGGCATTCGAGGAGAACCGCATGGGCGTCGACCAGATCCTCGCGGTCAAGCCCAGCGCCCGCGGCGACAGCGGCATGCCGTCGTCCCCGCTCGCGTGGCTGCCCGACACTGGCATGATCGATCGATGATCCCCAACGACCTGTCCCAGTCCGGCGCCAGCCTCCTCGGGGGGCTGGGCGTCGTCACCGCCTTCATGGGGGTCGGCCTCGCAATCGCGCAGCGGCAGAAGAAGCTGACGGTCGTCGACACGTTGTGGGGACTTGGCTTCGTCCTGGTGGCCGCCGAGACCGCTCTGGTGTCCTCGGGTGGGGACGGGGGGCCCGCCCTGCGCTGGATCCTGCTCGCGATGGTGGCGGTGTGGGGCGGGCGTCTGGCGTGGCACCTGCACCGGCGCAACTCCGGCCAGGCCGAGGACCCCCGCTACGCCGAGCTCGCCGAGGCTGACGGACGACCGTTCGCGCAGGTCGCGCTGATGCGGGTGTTCGTGCCGCAGGGCATCGCGATGTTCCTCGTCGCGACGCCGATCATGGTCGGCGCCAACAACGAGGACATCAGCGTCCCGCTGCTGGTGATCGGGATCGTCGTGTGGGCGATCGGGTTCTTCTTCGAGTCAGTCGGCGACGCCCAGCTCGCGGCGTTCAAGAAGGATCCCGCCAACAAGGGCAAGCTCATGGACCAGGGGCTGTGGCGCTACACCCGTCACCCCAACTACTTCGGGGACGCGTGCGTGTGGGCCGGGACCTGGATCGTCGTCGCCGGCTCGTGGGCCGGGCTCGTGACGGTCATCAGCCCGATCGCGATGACGATCTTCCTCACCAAGGTCACCGGCGCCTCGCTCAACGAGAAGGGCATGAAGAAGTCCAAGCCCGGCTACGAGGAGTACGTCCGCCGCACCAGCGGCTTCATCCCCCTACCCCCGAGGAAGTGACCCCCCGCCGCCCCCACTGACGCGTGGGTGGGGGGTCAGGCGGTGACGAAGATGTGGGAGGCGGCCTCGGCGTCGATCTCCGCGGTCTCGCCCTGGCGGGCGACGACGACGCCGTTGTGGCCCGTCGACACCAGCACGTCGTTGCCCGGCAGGGCGCCGACACGGCGCAGCACCGACATGACCTCGGTGTCCTTCTGCAGCTCCTCGGCGATGCGCCGGACGACCAGGCGGATCGGCTCGACGGAGCCGGCGACGGCCTTCGTCATGGGCTGCACGCCGGTCAGGAACACGGCGTCGTTGGTGACCTCGCCCAGCTCCTCCAGGCCCGGGATCGGGTTGCCGTAGGGCGACTCGGTCGGCTGCTCGAGCAGCTCGACGAGACGACGCTCGACCTGCTCGGACATGACGTGCTCCCAGCGGCACGCCTCCTCGTGGACGTACTCGATCTCCAGGCCGATGATGTCGATCAGCAGCCGCTCCGCGAGGCGGTGCTTGCGCATCACCCGGGTCGCGAGCTGGCGCCCCTTCTCGGAGAGCTCGAGGTGCCGGTCGCCCTCGACCGCCAGCAGCCCGTCGCGCTCCATGCGGGCGACGGTCTGGCTCACGGTGGGTCCACTCTGGTGAAGGCGCTCGGCGATGCGCGCGCGCAACGGGACGATGCCCTCTTCCTCCAGCTCGTAGACCGTGCGGAGATACATCTCTGTGGTGTCGATCAGGTCGCTCACCCGTCCATTGTTCCATGGCGAGCGGGTTGCCCTGTCACCACCGACAATGGACGTCATGGCGACATCCGTGATGTGGTTCCGCACCGACTTGCGACTGCACGACCAACCGGCGTTGCTGGCGGCGATCGAGGCGGGACCGGGCGGGGTCGTCCCGCTCCTGGTGCTCGACGACACGTTCTGGGGACCGGGGGCCAGCGTGCGCCAGGCCTATCTCGTGCAGCTGCTCCACGACTTCTCCGACCGTATCGGCGGCCTGCACGTCGTGCACGGCTCCCCGGCCACCGAGGTCGCGCGGATCGCCCGCGCGGTCGGGGCCGGCTCGGTGCACGTGTCGGCGGACTTCACGCCGTACGGCGCCGAGCGTGACACCGACGTGGAGCGGGCCCTCGCGGAGCACGACATCGCCCTGGTCCGCACGGGTTCGCCGTACGCCGTCGCGCCAGGGCGGGTCACGAAGGGCGACGGGACGGGCTATCGCGTGTTCACCCCGTTCTTCCGCGCCTGGCAGGAGCACGGCTGGCGGGCGCCGGCCCGGACCCCCGACGACGTCCCGTGGCTGCGGCCCGACGGCCGTACGCACCAGATCCCCGACGCCTCTGCGCCCCCCGGCGTGACCCTGCCCCCGGTCGGCGAGGCCGCGGCGCTGGAGCGCTGGCGCGCGTTCCTCGACGAGGACGTCGCCGACTACGACGACACCCGCGACCTGCCCGGTCCGGACCGGACGTCGCGCATGTCGGTGCACCTCAAGTGGGGCACGATCCACCCGCGCACGATGCTGGCCGACCTGACCCCGCTGCGCTCTCAGGGCGCCGAGGCGTACGCCCGCGAGCTCGCCTTCCGTGAGTTCTACGCCGACGTCCTGCACCAGCGCCCCGACTCCGCGTTCGGCTACTACAACCCGGCGTTCGAGCGCATGCAGTACGACCAGCCCGGCGAGGAGCTCGAGGCGTGGAAGCAGGGCATGACCGGGATCCCGATCGTCGACGCCGGGATGCGGCAGCTCCTGGCCGAGGGCTGGATGCACAACCGGGTGCGGATGATCGTCGCGAGCTTCCTGGTCAAGGACCTGCACCTGGAGTGGCAGCACGGGGCCCGGCACTTCCTCGACCGGCTGGTCGACGCCGATCTCGCGTCCAACCAGCACGGCTGGCAGTGGGTCGCGGGATCCGGCACGGACGCGTCGCCGTACTTCCGCATCTTCAACCCCATGACGCAGGGCAAGAAGTTCGACCCGGACGGCCAGTACGTCCGCCGCTGGGTCCCCGAGCTCGCCGACGTGCCGAGCCGGTACGTGCAGACCCCGTGGGAGCTGGACGAGCCGCCCGCGGACTACCCGCCCCCGCTGGTCGACCATGCCGAGGAGCGGGCCGAGTCCCTGCGGCGCTACGACGCGATCCGCTGAGGATAGGTTGGGCGTCATGGTGACGATCCCGGGACAGTTCAACGGACCCGACCACTCCGGCAACGGTGGCTACGTCGCCGGGATGCTCGCAGCGGCGCAGGGCGGTCCGGGTCCCGTCACCTCGACGCTGCGGCTGCCACCGCCGCTGGACGTCCCGCTGAGCTGGGAGCACGACGGGGACACCGTCCGGCTCCTCACCCCCGGCGGTGCCGTGGTCGGCGAGGCAGCACCCGGCGGCTTCGCGGGCGAGGCTCCGGCCCGGCCGACGGACGCCGAGGCCCAGGCGGGGCTGGCGGCCTATCCCGGCTTCCACCACCACCCGTTCGACCGGTGCTTCACGTGCGGGACCGCCCGCGAGGAGGGTGACGGGCTGCGCCTGTTCACCGGCCCCGTCGGCGACGGCCGGACCGCCGGCCCGTGGACACCGCACCCGGCCTTCGCCGGACCCGGCGGGCTCCTCGACGTGCCGACGACGTGGGCCGCGCTCGACTGCCCCGGCGGCTGGGCCGCGGACTTCACCCGGCAGACGATGGTGCTGGGTCGGATGACCGCCGAGGTCGTCCGGGCGCCCCGCGCCGACGAGCCGCACGTGTCGGCCGGCGAGCTGACCCGGCACGACGGCCGCAAGTTCATGACCAGCACGGCGCTCTACACGATCGACGGCGAGCTGCTGGGGCGCTCGGAGCAGATCTGGATCGAGGTCGACCCCGCCACATTCGCCTGACCGGCGGGCGTATCTTGTCCTGACGTGGCCCGGCGATCGATCTCCCATCTCTTCGCCGACACCCGGCCCCTGCGCAACCCGCACTTCCGCCGGTTGTGGCTGGCCAACATCGTCACGGTGGTCGGCGCCCAGCTGACCGTCGTCGCGGTCCCGGCCCAGATCTACGCCGACACGGGGTCCTCGGCGTACGTCGGACTGGCCGGCATGTTCGGCCTGGTGCCGCTCGTCGTGTTCGGCCTGTACGGCGGGGCGCTGGCCGACGTGTTCGACCGGCGCACGCTGCTGATCGTCACGACGACCGGCCTCATCGTGACCAGCGGCCTGTTCTGGCTGCAGGCCGCGCTGGGCAACACCAACGTGTGGACGCTGCTGACGCTGTTCGCGGTGCAGCAGGCGTTCTTCGCGGTCAACCAGCCGACGCGCAGCGCGATCCTGCCGAAGCTGATCGACCACACCCTGCTGCCCGCCGCCAACTCGCTGAGCATGACGGTGACGATGGCCGGGGCGATCGCGGGACCGCTGGTCGCCGGCATCCTCATCCCGATCATCGGCTTCGAGTGGATGTACCTGATCGACACGGTCACGCTGTTCGCGACGCTGGGCGCCGTCGTCCGCCTGCCCCGGCTGCCGGTCCTGGACGCCGTGACGGGGACTCCCGGGCTCAAAGCCGTCATCGAGGGATTCACCTACCTGCGCACGCAGCCCGTGCTGATGATGTCGTTCGTCGTCGACCTCATCGCGATGGTCTTCGGCATGCCGCGGGCGCTGTTCCCCGAGATCGCCCATCTCGACTTCGGCGGGCCCGACAACGGTGGCATCGTGTTCGCGCTGCTGTTCGCCGCGATCCCCGCCGGATCGGTCATCGGTGGCGTGTTCAGCGGCTGGGTGTCCCGGGTCGACCGGCAGGGTCGCGCCGTCATCGTCTGCATCGCGCTCTGGGGCGTGTCGATGATCGGCTTCGGCGTCGCGGTGGCCCTCGCGGACCACTGGATGAGGACGATGCTGGTCATCGCCCTGCTGATGCTGGTCCTCGGCGGCGCGGCCGACATGGCGTCCGCGGCGTTCCGGACCAGCATGCTGCAGTCGGCGGCCGACGACGCGGTGCGCGGGCGGCTGCAAGGGGTCTTCATCGTCGTGGTGGCCGGCGGCCCCCGGATCGCCGACACGCTGCACGGCGCGACCGCGGCGTCCGTCGGCGCGGCGACCGCCGCAGCCGGTGGCGGGGTGCTGGTCGTGATCGGCGTCGTCGTCGCGGCACTCGCCGTGCCGTCGTTCGTCCGCTACCGGATCACCGCGCCTGAGTGCCATGCTGGGATCGTGACCGGACCGCGACGGGAGCTCAGCATCGAGCAGGTGCAGCGTTGGGTCATGTCGTTCCTGATCCTGGCCGTCGCGTCGTTCCCGCTGGGTGCGCTGACCGCCGTGGCGCACAGCGTCGCCGGTGACGGGCGTCAGGCCGACGCGGTCCTGCTGCTCGTCGTGATGGCGGCGCTGGGCGTGCTGGCGCTGGTCGCGATCCGGCTGGTCCACGGCCTGCCCCCCGTCTCGGCATGGGTCCTGCTGGGCGTCCTGCCGGCCGTCGTGGCCGGCGCGCTGATCCTCTGAGCTCAGTGACGCTCGCCGGCCAGTGCCCCGGAGGTCGGGCGCGGCGGCATGACGCCGGTGGCGAGCTCGAGTGACGCGACGTCCGGTGCGGCGGTCGCAGGGCGCACCCCGACGACGGCCCGGATCAGCAGGACCGGCACGACCACCAGCGCGACGAGCACCACCACGAGCCACCAGGCCCGGCCGAGCCAGTCGCTCGTCACCGCGCTGACCCCCGCGACGACCGACCCCCCTCCGACGTACGCGCCCGACCAGAGCGCCGAGCCGGCCAGGGAGGCGGTCGCGAACCGGCGGTACTCCAGCCCCGACGCCCCGGCCGCCGCCGGCGTCAGGGTCCGCACGATCGGCACGAGCCGGGTCATGAGCACCGCGGCCCCGCCGCGGCGTCGGAGCAGGTCGGTCGCCCGGTCGTAGTGGTGCCGACCCAGACGGCGTACGGCCCGGGTCTCGCGGAGCGAGTCGCCGTAACGACGGCCCAGGAAGTAGCCCACGTGATCGCCCAGGCTCGCGCCGACCATGACGGCCAGGCCGAGCGCGATCATCTCCGGCGTCGAGCGCATCGTCGCGGCGAGCACCACCACCGCAGTCTCACCGGGCAGGACCATCCCGAGCCCCAGCCCCGACTCCGCGAAGGCCAGGCAGAAGCCGAGCGCCAGGGTCCAGACGATTGCTGTCATGCCCCTCACGCTGCGGGGGCGAGGCGTCCCGCTTCGGGCCGCCCGGTGGACGGGACGTGAACGCTGCCCGTCAGCACCCGCGAGCGGGCCGTGGCTACGGGGCGAGTCGCTCCCGCGACCAGCCGCCGCCCTGCCGGACGTAGCGGAGCCGGTCGTGCAGGCGGTTGACCCGGCCCTGCCAGAACTCGACCGACTCGATCGCGATCCGGTAGCCGCCCCAGGCCGCCGGCCGGTCGACGTCGCGGCCGGCGTACGCCTCCTCGACCTCCCGGAAGTCCCGCTCCAGGTCCCGCCGGCCCGCGACGGGACGCGACTGCGGCGACGCCACGGCACCGATCCGCGAGCCACGCGGGCGGGACGCGAAGTAGGCGTCGGACTCCGCCGCGTCGAGCCGTGCCACGGCACCCTCGACCCGGACCTGTCGCTGCAGCGGGTGCCACAGCATCGTCGCCGCGGCCCACGGGTTGGCGGCCAGCTCGCGGCCCTTGCGGGAGTCGTAGTTGGTGTAGAACGTCATCCCCCGCGCGTCGAGGCCCTTGAGCAGGACGACCCGCACCGACGGCCGTCCCTCGGGGGTCGCCGTCGCGAGCGCCATCGCATTGGGCTCGTGCACGTGGGCGTCCACCGCGTCGTCCAGCCACCGCGCGAACAGGGCCAGCGGATCGTCTCCGGCGGCCGTCTCGTCGAGGCCCTCACGGGCGTACTCCTCGCGCATCCGGGCCAGATCCGGGGTCTCCATGTGCCTACCGTAGTGGCGCAGGGCAGAATGCAGCGTATGACTGAAGTGCACCACGGACTGGAAGGCGTCATCGCGTTCGAGAGCGAGATCGCCGAACCCGACAAGGAAGGCTCTGCGCTTCGCTATCGCGGCGTCGACATCGACGACCTCGTCGGGCGTGTTCCCTTCGAGAAGATCTGGGGCCTGCTGGTCGACGGGACGTACGAGCCCGGCCTCCCGCCCGCCGAGCCGTTCCCGATCCCCGTACACTCCGGCGACATCCGCGCCGACGTGCAGAGCGCCATCGCGCTGACCGCCCCCGCCTGGGGCATGAAGCAGCTCTACGACATCGACGACGTCCAGGCACGTGAGGACCTTGCCCGCACCGCGGTCATGGTCCTCTCCTACGTCGCCCAGGCCGCGCGTGGCGTGGGCCAGCCGATGGTGCCGCAGGCGGAGATCGACAAGTGCTCGACGATCACGGAGCGGTTCCTGACGCGCTGGCGCGGCGAGGTCAACCCCAACCACGTCAAGGCCATCGACGCCTACTGGGTCTCCGCGGCCGAGCACGGCATGAATGCCTCGACGTTCACCGCCCGGGTCATCGCCTCGACCGGCGCCGACGCCGCCGCTGCGCTCTCCGGAGCCGTCGGCGCGATGTCCGGCCCGCTGCACGGTGGCGCCCCGGCCCGCGTGCTGTCGATGATCGAGGCCGTCGAGAAGTCCGGCGACGCCACGGCGTACGTCAAGGAGCAGCTCGACAGCGGCGAACGCCTCATGGGCTTCGGCCACCGCGTCTACCGCGCGCAGGACCCGCGTGCCCTCACGCTGCGCCGCACCGCCAAGGAGCTCAACGCCCCGCTCGCCGAGGTCGCGATCGCGCTCGAGGAGGCCGCGCTGAAGGAGCTCAAGGAGCGTCGT
>JAOPXL010000184.1 GCA_025965175.1 Aeromicrobium sp. | reverse complement strand
CGGCGCAGGGCTGCAAGCTCGGCGGTGGTGTTGCGGGTGGTTGTCATACAGTCACGCTTTCGTGGGCCGCATCGATGATGCGATGGAGGACGGCGTTGGTGGCGGTGAGGTCGGACTCGTCCATGCCCAGGCGGGCCAGCATCGTGCCGGGCACCTGCAGGGCGTCACCGCGAAGAGCGCTGCCCTGCGGGGTGGGGCGCACGACGAGCACCCGCTCGTCCGCGGCCGACCGGGTGCGGGAGACCAGCCCGGCGGTCTCGAGCCGTTTGAGCAGGGGCGACAGCGTTCCGGGGTCGAGGTGCAGCGTCTCGCTGAGGCGCTTGACCGAGAGCTCGCCGTGCTCCCAGAGGGTCAGCATCACGAGGTACTGCGGATGGGTCAGCCCGAGCGGCTCGAGGACGCTGCGATAGGCCGCGACGACCTGACGGGACGCCACGGCGAGGGCGAAGCACACCTGCTCCTCGAGGGCGAGTGGATTGCGGTTGGCCATGCTCCCAGTGTACCAATCATTGGTGCACCAACTAAGTGTGCTACATCACGTCCGGTCGGCCGCGGCGCGCTTCGCCAGCACCCGATCCATCGCCCGGAACGCTGGGCGCAGTCCCGCCGTGACGACACCGGGCACCGCGGCCATGGCGATCTCCGCGGCGGCGCCCTGCAGGCTCGTGACGCGCGTCGGCCGGTCAACGACGGCCTTGACGAGCCAGTTGGCGGCCCGGTCCGCGGTGAGCATCGGCATCGCGCGATAGATGTCGGTGCCACCGGACATCGGTGTGCGCACCATGGGGAAGTGGACGACGGTGGTCGAGATGCCGTCCGACCCCAGCTCGGCGCTGAGCGACCGTGTGAACGACTCCAGCGCGGACTTGCTCGCGAGGTAGGCGGAGAACAGCGGGATCGGCACCTGGGTCGACATGCTCGACGAGATCACGACGTGACCGTGGCCCTGCTCGACGAACCGGGGGACGAGCGCCAGCGTCAGGCGCACCGCCCCGAAGTAGTTGACCGCCATGGTGCGTTCGAAGTCGTGCATCCGGTCGACCGACTCCACGATCGGGCGCCGGATTGACCGGGCGGCGTTGTTGACCAAGGCGTCGATGCTGGGGTGCTCGGCAAGCAGCCGGTCTATGACCAGGCGGGTCTGCTCGTCATCGGTCAGGTCGACGGCGTACGTGTGCGCGTCCCCGCCGGCGACCGCGATGTCGGCGCGGACGGACTCGAGCTCGTCCTCGCGGCGGGCCAGCAGGCACACCGTGGCACCCTGCCGGGCCAGCTTGCGAGCGGCCTCCGCGCCGATCCCGCTAGAGGCGCCGGTCAGCACGACGGTGCGGCCGGCGAGCCTGGCGCTCACTGCTCGGCTCCGCCGACGATCGCGGTCAGCAGCCGCACACAGCGCTGCATCATCTGCTCGGCGGTCTGCTCGGGGTGCTCGACCCACCAGTTCATCAGCGAGTCGACGATGCCGAGCCACACTGAGGTCATGGCGGAGATGTCGAGCTCGTCGTCGTTGCCGGCCAAACCCATGAGCTCGGCGACGCCCTCCTCGGCGAGCTTGCCGATACGGTCGGCGTACACCCCGATCGAGTCGGCGATCGCGCCCGTTGACGGCGCCGTGACGTCGAAGAACAGCCGCCAGAGGTAGCGCCGCTGCTCCAGCAGGGCGAACATCCCGCCAAGGGTCTCCATGCCCCGCTCGATGCCGACCGAGTCGCCGCGCGCTATGCGCTCGATCTCGTCGGCCACCAGCGATCCGCCGAGGTCGAGACACGCCTCGTAGAGCCCTTCCTTGGAGCCGAAGTAGTTGTAGATCAACGGCTTGGAGATGCCGGCCCGCTTCGCGACCGTCGCGACCGAGGTCGCCGTGAACCCGCGCATCCCGAACTCCTGCGAGGCGATGGCGAGGATCTGCGACTCGCGGTCGAGGCGAGGGACGCCCTTGGTGCCGGCATTGGGTCTGACCACGGTCGGAGTCTAGCCGGGAGATATGAGTTGGTGGTAACTTACCCGAAAGTCATATAGGAGGAACTGTGGAGACCCTGGACCCGTTGAAGAACCCGACGCTCGTGGCGGCGCCGTTCTTCGTGCTGACGTTGCTGATCGAGGTGGCCGCGTTCAGGTACCTCGAGACCGACGAGCCGATGCGCGGCTACGAGAGGAAGGACGCCCGGACGAGCCTTCTGATGGGGATCGGCTCGCTCGTCTCGAGCGCAGTCTTCAAGATCGTGACGCTCGTGCTCTTCGTCGCGATGAGCGTCTATCTCGCGCCGTGGCACCTGCCGACCGACACCTGGTGGTCGTGGGCGCTGCTGATCGTGGGGCTCGACCTCGCGTTCTACCTGCAGCACCGGTTCGTGCACCGCGTCCGGATCGGCTGGGCCGCGCACCAGGCGCACCACTCGAGCGAGTACTTCAACTTCTCCACGGCGCTGCGCCAGAAGTGGAACCCGTGGGCCGAGGCGTTCTTCTGGGCCCCGTTCGCGCTGCTGGGCTTCGAGCCGTGGATGCTCTACGTCGCGTTCTCGTTCAACCTGATCTTCCAGTTCTTCCAGCACACCGAGCGGATCGGCACGATGTGGTGGCCCATCGAGCTGGTCTTCAACACCCCGTCGCACCACCGGGTCCACCACGGCAGCGACCCGGAGTACCTCGACAAGAACTACGCCGGGATCCTCATCGTCTGGGACCGGATGTTCGGCACGTTCCAGAAGGAGCTGCACCGTCCGACGTACGGGCTGACCGTCCCGGTCGGCACCTACAACGTCCTCAAGCTGCAGTACGGACCGTTCGTGGCGCTGTTCCGCGACGTCCGGGCCGCTCGGCGGTGGCGCGACAAGATCGGTTACGTCGTGATGCCCCCGGGCTGGCACCCGGGGGAGAAGCGGGACGAGGCCGAGCAGCCGCGGGCCGTGCTCGAGCAGTCTGCGTGACTCGTGCCGTCCTGGTCGTCGCGGCCCTGGGCGGCTGGCTCACGGCGTGCGACCAGCTGTTCCACGTCCGGACCGGGACGCTGTCGTACAACTGGGGGCCGCAGGTCGCCGACCAGACCGTCATCGTCCCGGTGACGTTCGCCTTGGCGGCCGTGTCGATGCTCGTGACGGCGGCACGGGCCGGGGTCACCCGCGCCGGTTCGTCGCCGTGGTCGGCCGGTCTGGTCACAGCGCTCTATCTCGTCTCGGGGTTGCTCCCGGCGCGGTATGCCGTCACGTTCGCCGTGGCCCTCGTCGCCGTGTGGGGCCTGCGGATCGCGCTGCGTGGTGAGGTCGCCCGGCTCGCCGCCGTGGGAGTCGCAATCGCGGCCGGTGGCCTGCTGGCGGAGGCTGCGCTGGTCGGGGTCGGCGAGTTCTCCTACGCGGAGTCGGACGTGCTCGGCGTGCCGTGGTGGCTGTTCGGGCTGTACCTGCACGGCTCGCTGGCCGCGGTCGACCTCGCCTACAGGCTGCGGGTCAGCCCGCCGTCGACCGGCAGCATGACGCCGCTGAGGAAGCTCGCCGCGGGCGACAGCAGGAACGCCGCGGTCCGGCCGAACTCCGCCGGCTCACCGTAGCGCCCCAGCGGGATCGTGGCCTCGGCCCGGAGTCGCGCGGCGTCCGGGTCGCCGGACTGCGCGTCGAGGTGCTGCACGCGCTCGGTGTTGATGCGTCCGGGCAGCAGCGCGTTGACCCGGATGCCGCGGGGGCCGAGCTCGTCGGCGAGGTTCTTCGCCGCCATCGCGAGCCCGGGCCGCAGACCGTTCGAGATGCCCAGCCCGGGGATCGGCGCCTTTGCCGAGGTTGACAGGACGAAGGCGATCGATCCGCCCTCACCGAGCTCCTCGGCCACCGCGACGGCGAGCCGGATCGCGCCGAGGAAGACCGACTCGAACGCCAGCCGCCACTCGTCCTCCGTGCGGTCGAGGATCGGTCCGGCCGGCGGGCCGCCGACACTGATCAGGACGCCGTCGATCCTTCCGAACGCGGCCTGCGCGGCGGCGATGAGCTGGGCCGGGGCGGTCGCGTCGGCGTTGTCGACCGCGACGCCGATCGCGCGGGGGCCGAGGGTCGCGGTGGCCCGGTCGACCGACTCCTGGCGGCGCGAGGAGATGACGACGTTGGCGCCGTCGGCGACGAGCGCGTCGGCCGTCGCCAGACCCAGCCCACCCGACGCGCCGGTGAGGATGTACGTACGATCCGCGAGTCCGAGGTCCATGCGACCCAGACTAGGCGGGCGGGCTCGGAACGACGGGCGTCGCCGCACATGATGCGCACCCCACGGTCCGGCAGTACCGTTCACACGTTCCTCGACGAAAGGCACGACATGTACTTCGGTGGCTCCATCGCTCTTCTCGCCCTCGGCGCGATCCTGTCCTTCGCCGTGCGCGACAACATCAACGAGATCGACCTCGTGACGGTCGGCTACATCCTCATGGCAGCAGGCGCGCTCGGCATCATCTTGTCGCTCGTCGTCAACGGCCAGCGCAGCAATGCGGTCAAGCGTCGCGACGACGTGCCCCCGCGCTGAATCCTCAGCGCACGACGAGGCCCGGGACCGGCTGCGGTCCCGGGCCTCGTCATGGCGGGAGTCAGACGGGCCAGACGTAGGGCAGGTCGTCCCGGACACCGGGGAACAGTGGCCCGTAGTGCTCGGGGTCCTTCCGGATGAGGTTCGACCGGTGGCTGAGGTGCAGGGCCTCGTCGCCCAGCCACGACGGCAGCTCGCTGGCGGCGGCCAGCGCGGTCTGGTCGCGGATCGTCGACACCCCACCCGAGGCGGCGTCCGCCGTGATCGTGGCGGCGCAGGTGTCGGCATGCCCGCGACGCGTCCACTCCGCGACGATCGCCAGCCCGTACGCCCCGAGGGCCTCGAGATGCCCGCGCCACATCTTGGCCGCAGGGTGATGACGCCAGCCGTAGTCCGGCACCGTGATCGCCCGGACGACCTGGATCGTCTCGACCCGTTGCTTGCCGAGCCGGGACCGGTCGAGGACCGCGGCGCTGCGGGCGAAGTCGGCGTACGGGAGGAAGGTCTGCATCGTCCTGGAGGTACCCCGCGCACCCCGACCGAAGCGCACCAGCCCCGGGGGCGGTGCACGGGTCGCCCTTCAGGCGTTGGATCGGGGCGAGCGTTGCACCCCAGGTCCACCGGTCGTCTACAGACCCGGGAAGCAGAAATAACGCAGGGCCCCGCAAAAACCGCGGGGCCCTGCGTAGTTTCTGGTGGCCAGGGCCGGGGTCGAACCGGCGACCCTCCGCTTTTCAGGCGGATGCTCGTACCAACTGAGCTACCTGGCCACCGCTCGCGAACGAGCGACGATCACCTTATCGCACCGGCCCGGCGCTCAAC
>JAOPXL010000181.1 GCA_025965175.1 Aeromicrobium sp. | reverse complement strand
CGAGCTCCTTGGCCCAGTAGAGCGCGAGGTAGAAGTGGCTGCCCCGGTTGTCGATCGTGCCGAGCTTGCGGCCCGGCGACTTGTTCTCGTCGAGGAACGTGCCGGTCGCCCGGTCGAGCGTGTCGGCGAGGATCTGCGCCCGGGCGTTGCCGGTCGTCGCCGCCATGTGCTCGAAGCTCGACGCGAGGGCCAGGAACTCACCCAGGCTGTCCCAGCGCAAGTAGTTCTCCTTGACGAGCTGCTGCACGTGCTTGGGGGCTGAGCCGCCGGCACCGGTCTCGAACAGCCCGCCACCGTTGATCAGCGGCACGATCGACAGCATCTTGGCGCTGGTGCCGAGCTCGAGGATGGGGAACAGGTCGGTGTTGTAGTCGCGCAGCACGTTGCCGGTCACCGAGATCGTGTCCTCACCCCTGCGGATGCGGTCGATCGAGTACTGCGTGGCCTCGGCCGGCGACATGATCTCGATCGTCAGGCCGTCGGTGTCGTGCTCGGGGAGGTACGCCTTGACCTTCTCGATCAGGTTGGCGTCGTGCGCCCGGCTCGGATCGAGCCAGAACACGGCCGGCGTGGCCGACGCGCGGGCCCGCGTCACGGCGAGCTTGACCCAGTCGCGGATCGGGACATCCTTGGTCTGGCACGCGCGCCACACGTCGCCCGGCTCGACGGCGTGCTCGATCAGGACGGTGCCGGAGGCGTCGACAACCTGGACCGTGCCTGCCGACTCGATCTCGAACGTCTTGTCGTGGCTGCCGTACTCCTCGGCGGCCTGCGCCATGAGCCCCACGTTGGGAACCGAGCCCATCGTCGTGGGGTCGTACGCGCCGTTCGCGCGGCAGTCGTCGATGACAGTCTGGTAGACGCCGGCGTACGAGCTGTCGGGGATGACCGCGAGCGTGTCGGCCTCCGCGCCGTCGGGGCCCCACATGTGACCCGACGTGCGGATCATGGCGGGCATCGACGCGTCGACGATGACATCGCTCGGCACGTGCAGGTTGGTGATGCCCTTGTCGGAGTCGACCATCGCGAGCGCCGGGCCGTCGGCCAGGCCCTGCTCGAAGGCGGCCTTGATCTCGGCGCCGTCGTCGAGCTTGTCGAGCCCGGCGAGGATGCCGCCGAGGCCGTTGCTGGGGCTGAGGCCCGCGGCCGCGAGGTCAGCGCCGTACTGCTCGAACACGGCGGGGAAGAACGCCTTGACGACGTGGCCGAAGATGATCGGGTCGGAGACCTTCATCATCGTGGCCTTGAGGTGCACCGAGAACAGCACACCCTCGGCCTTGGCGCGGGCGACCTGCTCGGCGAGGAACGCGTCGAGCGCCGCGGCGCGCATCACGGTGCCGTCGACGATCTCGCCCGCAAGTACGTCGAACGCCCCCTTGAGCGTAGTCGTGGTGCCATCGGCAGTGACGTGCTGGATCGCGATCGTGGTGTCGGCGTCGATCACGACGGACTTCTCGTTGGAGCGGAAGTCGTCGGCGCCCATCGTGGCGACGTTGGTCTTCGAGTCGCTGCTCCACGCGCCCATCGAGTGCGGGTGCTTGCGCGCGTAGCTCTTGACCGACGCGGGGGCGCGGCGGTCGGAGTTGCCCTCGCGGAGGACAGGGTTGACCGCGCTGCCCTTGACCTTGTCGTAGCGGGCGCGGACGTCCTTGTCCTCGTCGGACTGCGGGTCGTCCGGGTAGTCCGGCAGATCGTAGCCCTGCGACTGCAGCTCGGCGATCGCGGTCTTGAGCTGCGGCACCGAGGCGCTGATGTTGGGGAGCTTGATGATGTTGGCCTCGGGCGTCTTCGCCAGCTCGCCCAGCTCGGCGAGCGCGTCGGCGATCTGCTGCTCGGGCGTCAGGCGGTCACCGAACAGCGCGATGATGCGGCCGGCGAGGGAGATGTCGCGGGTCTCGACCTCGACGCCGGCCGTTGAGGCGTACGCCTCGATGACGGGGAGGAACGAGTAGGTCGCCAGCGCGGGCGCCTCGTCGGTGTGGGTGTAGATGATCTTGGCCATGAGTGCGGCAACTCCTACGGGTGGATGCCAGGAAAATGGTTCGACATCAAGATATCTCACCGGGACGAGAGTCCCCAGAGTCCCCCGCTCCCCTGCTGGTCGGTCGTACGATGTGACCCAGGTCACCGGCAGCAGGAGGCGCCATGAACGAACCCGCCACGTCTCACAGACTCGGTGCCGAGCTCCTCGGCACGTTCTGGCTCGTCCTCGGCGGCGTCGGCACCGCCGTCCTCGCCGGTGAGGGCGTCGGCACGCTGGGCATCGCCCTGGCGTTCGGCCTCACGGTGCTGACCGGCGCGTACGCCTTCGGCTACGTCTCCGGCGGTCACTTCAATCCCGCCGTCACGGTCGGGCTTGCCACCGCCGGACGGTTCGCGTGGAAGGACGCACCGGGCTACATCGTGGCCCAGGTCGTCGGCGCGACCCTGGCCGGTGCCGTGATCCTGGCGATCGCGGAGGGCAACGGAGACTTCGTCAAGGGCAGCTTCGGCACCAACGGATACGGCGACCGGTCCCCCGGCGGCTACAGCCTCCTGGCGGTCATTATCACCGAGATAGTGCTGACGGCGTTCTTCCTCTACGTCATCTTCGGCGCAACCGCGAAGCGTGCGGCGGCGGGGTTCGCGGGCCTGTCGATCGGCCTGGCGCTGACCCTGATCCACCTGATCTCGATCCCCGTCGACGGCACCTCGGTCAACCCGGCCCGGTCCCTCGGCGTCGCGTGGTACGCCGGAGGGGACGCGCTCCAGCAGGTGTGGGTGTTCATCCTCGCGCCCGTCATCGGGGCGGCGCTCGCCGGCTTCACGCACGTCCTGATCGTCGGTGAGGACACCTGAGGCCCGCGAATCGGCCCGTCAGCGCAGCCGCCCCCGGGGACCGTCCCGGCGGCGGCTGCGCTAGTTTCGGAAGGTAGACCCCCAGATCTCCGCACCCTTCAAGGAGCACCCACGTGAGCACAACACCCGTCAAGGTCGCCGTCACCGGCGCCGCCGGTCAGATCGGCTACAGCCTGCTCTTCCGCCTCGCCAGCGGTTCCCTGCTGGGCCCCGACGTCCCGATCCAGCTCCAGCTGCTCGAGATCACCCCGGCGCTGAAGGCGCTCGAGGGTGTCGTCATGGAGCTCGACGACTGCGCGTTCCCGACCCTCGCCGGCGTCGAGATCGGCGATGACGCCAACACGATCTTCGACGGCGTCAACCTCGCCCTGCTCGTCGGCGCCCGCCCCCGCGGCCCCGGCATGGAGCGCGGCGACCTGCTCTCGGCCAACGGCGCGATCTTCACGGCGCAGGGCAAGGCCCTCAACGAGGTGGCAGCCGACGACGTACGCATCGGCGTGACCGGCAACCCGGCCAACACCAACGCGCTCATCGCTATGACCAACGCCCCCGACATCCCGCAGGAGCGCTTCTCGGCGCTGACCCGCCTCGACCACAACCGGGCCATCTCGCAGCTCGC
>JAOPXL010000175.1 GCA_025965175.1 Aeromicrobium sp. | reverse complement strand
CGGCGCCGGCTCGGCCCACGTGCGGCGCTGCGCCGTGGCGAAGCCGCGGGCGTCCATCGCGATCGAGGTCGCCGTCGCCCCGCGCATCGCCTGCACCAGCAGGGCGAACGACATGTTGGCGGCGTACACCCCCGTGGCGACCGGATTGCGGCTCGGTCCGAAGCCGCGCGCCCGGCGGACGCGCTCGAGCTGCTGCCACGCCAGGCCGAACGTCGTGAGCCGCTGGAGCGCCGCGGACAGCGCCGCGACGAGACGCGCCGGGGCGTGGAGCCGCTGGGCGGCGTGGTCGGCGAGCCGGGACGGGTCGACGTAGCCCGCCATGACGGAGCCCGGCCAGGCCAGCACGACGATGCGCAGCCCGGCCGTGACGGCCTCCTCGACATCGTGACCGCCGAGCCGCCACGTCGAGTAGACGATCGTGAGGCCAGCGACGGCGCTGAACGCCAGGCACGCAGCCGGGAAGCGCCAGCCGGGGAGCAGGACCAGCGCCGCGACGAGATACGCCCCGAGCGCGATCAGCCCGACCGGGAGGGAACGGACCCAGAACGAGCCGAGCAGCGCCAGCAGGCCGACCGACATCTGCACCAGGGGGTTGACCCGGACGACGAGCGTCCTCATGTCGCCGCCCCCGCGAACATCGCGACCTCGACGTCGCGCGGAAGGTCGGCGTCGTGGGTCGAGACGCCGACGGCCGCACCCGCGTCCCTCGCCGCACCGATCCAGCCCGCGACGGCCGCCCAGGTCGCGGGGTCCTGCCCCACGGTGGGCTCGTCGAGTAGGACGACGCCGGGACGGTGCGCCAGCGCCGCCGCGATCGCGAGACGCCGCTGCTCGCCGCCGGAGAGCCGGTACGGGTTGGCGGACGCGAAGCGGGCCAGACCGAACACCTCGAGCACCGCGTCGGTGTCGACCTCCCGCCTGGTGCGCTGCGCCGTGCGGGTGACCTCCTCGGCGACGGTGCGGGCGAGGAAGCCGTGCTCGGGGTTCTGCGGGACCCAGCCGACCGCCGCGGCGAGCCTTCGCGACCGCCACCGGTGCAGCTCCGGCGTGACCGCTCCGGACCGGGGCCTGACCAGGCCACCCAGGGCCGCGATCGCGGTGGACTTGCCGGCCCCGCTGGGTCCCGTGAACGCCGTCGTCGACCCCGGCCGCAACTCGGTCGTCAGCCCCGAGACGGCCGTCGTGCGCTGCGTGCCCCGCAGCGTGCGGAGCACCAGCTCGACCGAGACGTCGTCGGCCCGGACCGTCAGCGGCTCGGCGGCCGGGCCCACGAGGTCCTCCGGGACGGCCACCGGCCGCGGCACCGGCATGCCGGGCATCCACACCCCGGCAGGTGGCCGGCCGGCGAGGAACGCCTCGACGGTCCCGTCCGACACGACCCGGCCGTCCGCCGACAGCACGACAACCCGGTCGACGTGCGGGAGCCACGGCTCGATCCGGTGCTCCACGACGATCGTCGTCCGGTCGGCCGCCGCCCCGAGGATCGCCTCGCGGACCGTCGCAGCCGTCGCAGGGTCGAGCATCGAGGTCGGCTCGTCGAGCAGCAGGACGTCCGGTCGCATCGCCAGGACCCCCGCCAGGGCGAGCCGCTGCTGCTCACCTCCGGACAGCGCGCCGGTCAGGTGCTCGCGCCCGTACGTCAGACCGACCCCGGCGAGCGACGCGTCGACGCGGGACCAGATCTCCTCGCGGGGCACTCCCGCGTTCTCCGGGCCGAACGCCACGTCCCGTCCCATGCGCTCGGCCACGACCGCGTCGGCCGGATTCTGCAGGAGCAGGCCGATCCGTCCGTCGACCGTGGCGGTGCCGGTCAGTTCGCCGGCGATCGTCGTGCCCAGCGCTCCGGCGAGCCCGTGCAGGAGGGACGACTTGCCGGCCCCTGACGGACCGACCAGCAGGACCCGCTCGCCGGGCTCGACCGTGAGGTCGAGCCCTGCGACGACAGGGTCCCGACGCCCCAGCGGACGCCACGTGAAGCCGGCGAAGCGGGCTCCGCCGCGGGACACCTAGACCTCGGTGACCTGCTCGCGACCTGCCGCGAACGCGTCGAGGGCCCCGGCCCGCGCGAGACCGCGCACCAGCAGGAAGCCCCCGATGCCGGCGACGACGATGCCCGACGCGACGAAGATCCCGAGGTGGGCGAGCTTGTAGGCCCAGCCCCAGTCCGAGTAGTAGGCGCTCCACTCGTAGACGGCCTCGAGGACCGCGGCGAGCGCACCACCGGCCGCCGCGACCGCGACGCCGAAGCGCCGGTAGAGCAGCGCCGCGAGGACGAGCTCGACGCCTAGGCCCTGCAGCAGGCCCGACACGAGCACAGACGATCCCCACTCGTTGCCGGGCAGGAGCGCCGAGACGATCGCGGCGACCAGCTCGCCGGCGAGGGCCGCCCCGGGCTTGCGGACGATCAGGCCGATGACGACGCCGGCGATCAGCCAGCCGCCACCGAAGAAGGCACCCGACGGCGGATAGGCGAGCATGCCGGCCGTCCCCGCCGCGGCGTACAGCTTGCCCCAGCCCCAGAAGACGACGCCGAAGGCGACCCCCAAGGTGGTGATGGTGACCAGGTCGATCGTGCGGTAGCGCACGTCGAACCGGGTCCTGGACGTGGTTGCAGAACTCATCGTGACTCCCTTCGCCGGTATTAACCGGAGCAGGTTCAAGGGTCTGCGGCTGATCCGCACTCTCAGCGCCCTCTGCTGTGGCGCTCCCCTG
>JAOPXL010000161.1 GCA_025965175.1 Aeromicrobium sp. | reverse complement strand
TCGCGGCGCTTCGGCTCGACGTCGTTGATGAATGCTGTGATGAATGCCAGAACGTACAGAGGTGCACGCATGTGAACCACTCTCCCTCTCCCATGTGGGGCGCCAGACGACGCCCACGATGCGACGCCTGTCGGCGCCTTTCCCTTGGCGCTTCCACACGGAAGCGTTGACATGAATGTAGAGGGACGAAGGTCCCGTTGCGACAGCTTTTCGTCGATACGGGCAAAAATGACTCTAAAGAACTATTCAGGGGAGCCCGATAGAACCAATTCGGCGCCCCGAAGGACCAAAGTCCCTCGAACTTCTCCCATTTCGCGACCTGGCAGCACCTTGACCCCTATGGTTTGAAGGCACGCCTGCCACGGCGTTGCCGCGCACCTTGGGAGGGGTGAGGGGGATGGGCCGGTCACGAACAGTCATACGTCGTCAGCATGCGAGGCGTGAACGCGGCGCCGCGGTTGTCGAGTTCGTCATCATCCTCCCGTTCTTCTTGTTCCTGATCTTCTTCCTCGTTGGCATTGCGATGACATTCAGCTATCGCCAGGCCTTGAGTCAGGCCGCCACCGAGGCGGCCCGTGCCGGCGCGGTCCAGCCCCTCGGAACCTCCGTGGCTAACCGCACTGCGTCCGCCACGACCGCGATCAACTCGACCATGCAGAACCAGGCCGGAGTCAGCTGCAACGACGGAAGCCTCGTGTGCACGCTCGGTCAGAGCACCGTGAACGGCGAGGAAGTCTTCACCGCAACGTTGAGCCACAACCTCAAGCAGCACCCGCTCGGGCCGCTGGCAGTGATCCAGGGCATGCCGCTGCTCGGCGACATCCTGCCCCACGATCTGTCGTACACCGCCTCTGCTCGGGTGAGCCGGTGAGGTTGCACCAACGCGAGCGCGATGAACGCGGTGGCGTCATCGTGATGTCGGTGGTTTTCCTGACGATCATCATGCTGCTGACCTCGCTCGTGATCGATGTTGGCATCGCCCGCATCGTTCGCACCGACGTGCAGTCCCTTGCCGACACCACAGCCCTGGACCTCGCGTCCGCACTCGACGGCACCGCCACCAAAAGTGAGCTTCTCAATCCTTCGACGCCCGCCGGCACGAAGTTTGCGACCGCGAAGTCCCAGACGTTCGCTCGCAACACGGCGACGATCGGGGGCAACGTCAGCATCGATGACGTCACTGTGAAGCTCGGCCTGGCCGACGGCAACGGCAAGTGGATCGACGAGGCTGCCCCTGGCCAGTACCCGAACGCCGTCAGGGTTTCGGTTGCCGGCACGACCAAGACCCGCTTCTGGCCAGGCGCTGGGACGGCGCGTCCGGTCGGCACCGCAGACGCCGTGCGCGAGCCCAAGGCGGCTTGCATCACGGTCGGGTCCTTCTTGGCGGCACTCGATACGTCCAGCGGCGGCACCATGCTCGCAAAGCTCCTCAACGAGGTGGCCCCAACCTCTGCGGAGATCTTCAGCTCGAGCGGACTGGTCACCCTCAAGAACATCGGCGTCCCGCTGGCCGACCTCGCCGCCGAGCTCAACGTCGCCAGTCCCAGCAAGCTGCTTGACACCAGCGTCACGCTGGCACAACTTGCCCGCGCATCGGCAACAGTGCTGGGACGCCAGTCGGGCTCAGCCGTCACCTCGGCCGTATCTGCACTGAACGCCATCGCTGCCAACGCGTCAGCGGTCAGCAATTCCATCAAGGTGGGCGACATCCTGCAGCTCGGGTCAGGGAACGCGGCGGCGGTCCTTGCCGGCAACATCAGCGTGCTCGATCTGATCTCCAGCTCGGTCTTCGCGATCGACAGCAATCACGTGGTCGACCTGAAGACTCTAGGAATCACCATTCCTGGCTTCACCGCCGTCGATCTCAAGGCGACCGTCATCAATCCGCCGAAGACCGTGTGCGGCGGAGCCGGCAGTCAGGTATCCAACTCCCAGGTCACACTGGATCTTGATCTGACACTCAAGGTGGATACCTACAAGAAATGTGTCGGCATCATCACCTGCCTCGTCAGCGGCCTCACGCAGCTGGTCACCGGAATTGTCAACTTCCTGTCGAGCTCGTTGGGTGGGAGCTGGATACCCGACTCGAGCACCCTGTTGTCTCTCAAGCTCTCGCTCAACGCCGTGAGCGCGACAGCATCCATCACCTCTGTGGGCAGCTGCGAGCCGTCACCGCAGGTGACCGTGCTGACCTCGACGAGCGCGTCGGCCGGGACTTTGACCCTCGACGCGCTCAACGGCGCGTTGCACGTGCAGGTCCCCGTTCCGCAGGTCCTGGCCTCGTCGGCGTCCCACACCTTCACCCAGTCGCCCAGCTCATGGACGCATGTCGGGGGCCTAGGGTCCGACCTGATCGGACCGATCAATCTCAACGCGACGCTGCACAATTCGGCCAAGACATCTGCGATCATCCTCAATCTCGCGTCGGCGGGCATCAATCTCGGGAGCCAACTCACGTCTGCACTGAACAACGCGCTCGCGGGGCTCGGCTTGTCGCTCAATGGTGCGAATGTCTCGCTGTCCAAGATGGGCAAGTGCGACGGCTTCGGCCTCCGCAAGTAACCCTCGCTCGCTCACCCCACCAGCGCCGGCACGAACCGGTTCGCGGCCACCAGCACCAGCTCCCCCGGCGAGGTGCAGGTCTGCAGGACGATGTCGGCGGCGGGCAGGTCCCTGACCTGGGCCTCGCCCCGGCGCTCGGTCGAGAGGCCGGTGACGAGGTAGGTGCCGTCGACGACACCATCACCGGCGAGCGCGACCGCGTCGCCGGGCTCGAGCTGCGGGATCCAGCTCGAGCCACCGCAGTAGTCGTGCTCGGCCACCAGTACCGGTCGGTCTGCGCCGAGGTCGATCGCGATGGGCCCGTGGCAGAGGTTCAGCAGCATGGGGGCGGGGCCGAGCCGCGACGTCGCGTACGTGGTGCGGCTGACGTCGGCGTCCGGCGGCGACGTCACCCGCTTGACCGGGTCGAGGGTTGCCGACGCCATCGACATGGAGCCTGGTCGGTCCGTGGCCTGGCCCGCGCACGAGGCGACGAGCACCAGCAGCGCGCAGGCAGCGAGCGCCCGTCCGATCTGCCCCACGTCCACCCCCTCGGTCGACCTCTTCACTGTACGTCTGACGGATCCGGCAGATCGCGGATCAATTCCACGCCGACGTGAGACGGTGAGCCTCGTGCGGACATCTACCAGTAGAAGCGTCCGCACGACAGCACAGAACGGAGCGCCGGGTGACCTCACCGACGACCCTCGACGACGGTCCCGCGATCGGCGACCGGGAGCTGCTGGCGCGTGCCGCCACGGGTGACCGCGGAGCGTTCGGGCAGCTCTACGACCGGCACGTGCGCCCCGTCTACTGGCAGGCGTACACCGTCGTCCGCGACGAGCGCGAGGCCGAGGACATCACCCAGGACGTGTTCATCACGACGTGGAACAAGATCCGCACCATCACGATCGTCGACGAGTCCATCCTCCCGTGGCTGCTCGTGACGGCGCGCTACACCGCACTCAACGCCGGCCGCAGCCGCCGGCGACGCAGCACCGACGAGCTCGGCCCGGAGGTGGCGACGAACCGCACGGTCGAGGACGAGGTCGAGTCCGGCCTGGTCCGCGCCGAGATCGACAAGGCCACCGCTGCTCTGTCACCCACCGACCGCCGCCTCTACGACCTGTGCGTCGCGGGCGACCACACCTACGAGGTGGCCGCCCACGAGCTGGGCGTCACCCACGCCGTCGTCCGCAACCGGATCTCACGACTCCGACGCCGGCTCCGCGCCGACCTCCGCTCGATGAGGGAGACATCATGACCGCCCCAACCCTCCACGACGACCGCATCGACCAGATGCGCCTGACCGTTATGCACTCCGTCGACACCGACATCAAGCGCCGCGGCCGTCGCGCACGCAACGTCATCGGGCTCATCGCCGCGAGCGTGCTGGTCGTCGGGCTCGGCGGGTACGCCATCGAGTCCCTCGACTCGACGCACGACACCTCGTCGAGCGTCGCCGCCGACGAGGGCGCCGGACGGTCCGAGCGCAACGGCGCCGCCGCCGAGGACAGCGGCTCGGCGGGAGCGGACCAGAAGTCCGTCGCCCCCGAGGACGACCGCCAGGTCATCACGACCGGCGAGGTCAACGTGACGGTCGAGGACCCGCGCGGCGCGGCGCAACGCCTCAGCACGTGGGTCGAGAGCATCGGCGGTCGCATCGACAACCGCTCGGAGAGCGGCTCGGGGGATCAGGCGTCGGCGTTCGTCACGGTGCGGGTCCCCAGCACCAAGGTGACGGCGACGATCGAACGCCTCAAGACGTACGGCACGGTCGAGGACGTCTCGTTGCACAACGAGGACGTGACGGCGCGGACCAGGGACTTGGACGCCCGCATCGATGCATTGCAGCTGTCGATCGGGCGCCTGGGGAAGATCCTCGCCGCCGCCGGCAGCAGCGCTGAGGTCGTCAAGGCGGAGGACGCCCTGACCCAGCGACAGGAGCAGCTCGAGAGCCTCCAGGCGCAGCGCAAGGCCGTCACCGACCAGATGGCGCTCTCGACGCTGTCGATCAACCTGTCGCAGAGGCCGGCGGTTGACTCGGTCGAGCCCGGTGGCTTCACCGGCGGGCTTCGGGATGGCTGGAACGCCCTGGTGTCCACCGTCAACCGCACCGTCGAGATCGTGGGAGTGCTGCTGCCATGGGCCCTGATCGCCGCGGTGCTCGTGGGGATCGGGCGGCTCGTCCTGCGGCGACGAGCCTGACCCGCCTCAGTCCTGCTGACCCGCGGCGTTGACCAGCCAGTCGATCCCGAACTTGTCCGTGAACATCCCGAACGTGTCGCCCCAGGGTGCCGGCTCGAACGCCTGCGCAATCGTCCCGCCAGCCGACAACCCGTCGAACCATGACCGCAACGTCGCCTCGTCGTCGCCGCTGAGTGAGATCGAGATCGTCATGCCCGGCTTGTACGGCATGCCCGGCGGGAGGTCCGCGCCCATCAGGACCAGCCCGTCCTCGGTCTCGAGCTGGGAGTGCATGATCTTGTCGGCGTACGCGGGGTCCGGCGTCATCCCGAACTCAGAGAACGTGCTGCTCGTCAGCTCACCACCCAGCACGGACTGGTAGAACTGCATCGCCTCAGCGGCCTGACCCTCGAAGGTGATGTAGGGGTTGAGATTGGTCATCGAATCCTCCTCGTCGCTGCCTTTCCCTCGAGTATGACCCTGGCGCAACGTGACGTCCGCCGCTTTCCGGAGCTGGTTTGTCGCCGGGAACGCGGGGTACTTCCACGCGAACCGTCGACGCCGTCGCGGGCCGGATGACAGGTGTTTGTGGATGGATGAGCTGCTGAGCGCCCGTTATGAGCTGGGGGACATCCTCGGCTCCGGCGGGATGGGTGCCGTCTATCGCGCCCATGACACCCGGCTCGGCCGCCCCGTCGCGATCAAGGTTCTACGGTCCGGACCCCTCGCGGACGACGTGTCCCGTGCGCGGATGCGCAGCGAGGCCCGCCTGGCCGCGTCGATCCACCACCCCGGCGTCGCCCAGATCTACGACTACGAGGAGGACGGCTCGACGCACGGCGGCATGGCGTACATCGCGATGCAGCTCATCGAGGGCCGTACGCTCGCCGAGCTCATGAAGCATGGCCCGATGGCGCCCGAGCAGGTCATGTCGGTCGTCATGCAGGTCGCCGAGGCGCTGCAGGCCGCGCACGAGACCGGCATCGTCCACCGCGACCTCAAGCCCGCCAACATCATGGTGACCCCCGCCGGCCAGACGGTCCTGGTCGACTTCGGGATCGCACGCTCCCCCATGAGCGAGCCCCTCACCGACACCGGCTCGCTGCTGGGGACCGCCGACTACCTCAGCCCGGAGCAGGCCGCCGGGCGGACGGCCACGCCGCAGTCCGACCTGTACGCCCTGGGGGTCGTCGCCTACCACTGCCTGTCGGGCGTCTCACCGTTCCGCCGGGAGTCCCCCGTCGCCACAGCCCTGGCGCACCTGCAGGAGGACCTGCCGGAGATGGGTGACGAGGTCCCCGTCCAGGTTCGTGACCTGATCACTTCGCTCGCCGCCAAGACACCCGCCGACCGCCCGTCCACGGCGGCCGCCGTCGCCCTGCTGGCCGCTGCCGGCGGCGCGAGCGATCGTCTGGTGGTGGGACCCGCCGCCGAGTCCACGGTCCCGGTCGCGGTCCCGGCGCACCTCGCCGCCGGGGACACGGTGGTGGCCGCCCCGCTGCCGACCCGCACGACCAGTGCGGCCGATCTCGACGCCCCAACCGCCGCACGACGTCGCCGACCCCGGACCCTGTACGCCGGCATCGGCGCCGCGGTCGTCCTCGCCGCCCTTGGCGTGCAGCAGCTGCAGGGCGACGAGGCGCCGGTCGTGCCCTCGGTCGTCGGCCTGGACGTCAAGGACGCCACCGCCAAGGTCCGCGACGCCGGGCTGACCGTCCATCGCAAATCGGTCGACGTCGCCGGGAAGCCGGCCGGGCTCGTGGTCGGCCAGTCCCCCCAACGCGGCGACGAGGCGGGCACCGACGACGTCGTCGACCTGTCGGTCGTCTCCGGCAAGGTCAGGGTCTCGGCCGGTTCCGTGATCGGCACGGCGTACACCGAGGCGTCGGCGAGCCTGGAGAGGCTCGGCTTCGTCGTCGCCCGCAAGGACGTGACACAGGCGACGAACGCCGGCCAGGTCGTCGCTCTGGACAAGTCCGGACGGCTGCCCGACGGCGCGACCATCACGTTGTCCGTCGCGGTCGCTCCGGTGCTGGTGCGGACGCCCACAGCGTCCTCCGCGGGCTCGACCACGGGCTCGTCCACGGGTTCGTCCACCGCTTCGTCAGGACCCTCGAAGCCCCCGAGCACGCCGACAAAGGCGAAGAAGAAGTCGGCCAAGAAGCCCGGCAAGGGCAAGGGTGGGAAGAAGTAGCGCCTGCCGGCACGTAGCAACGGCCCCGCGCTTCTGCGCGGGGCCGTTGCTACGTGCCGGGGGTCTAGACGCGAGCCGCCCGGTCGACCCGGTTGTGGTAGCGGTGGCCGACAACGCCACCGAGGATCGCGAACAGCAAGGTCACCAGGATCACCGCGACACCGGTGATGACTGCGCCTCCGGTCAGCTCGTCCGTCGAGATCGGGATCCGCGGAAGGTCGACCCGGTCCAGCACGTTGTACTTGTCCCCGAAGACCGCCCCCAGCGCGATGGCGATGATCGTCACGACCAGGCCGATGGCCCACACGCCGACGCCTTGCCGGGCGCCGTCGAACCGGGACATCCGACCGGCGACGTAGCCGCCCGCGTAGTAGGCCAGGGCGAGGATCACCAGCAGCGCGATCGCCGTCGACGCGGCGATCGTCCCGGCGGAGCGCTCCGCGTCAGACTGGGTGACCTCGACCGAGGAGCCCACCGCGGTGAGGATCGCGCCGATGATGCCGGCCAGGAGGATCGTCACCCCGATCGCGACGATCCAGCCGAAGAGGGCGGAACCGACGTTGAGCCCGCCGAACTTGTCGCGGGCGAGGTCATCGTCCTTCTCGATCACGTCGGTCCGACCATCGTGGACTCGATCGTGGTTGGTGAGGTGGTCTTGGCTGTCGTGCGCCATGGTCGGCTCCTTCACATCGGGCGGACCGGAGTGACCGCTGGGGCTGGGGTTACCCATCCACCGTCGGCGACAAACGGCGCCGACCGAATCACTCGCCATACAAAATGACAGCGGGACAGGGAGAAAAGCTGTCCGATGACAGTCGGATGACACCCGCCGGACAGTTGATGACACCCTTCCCGATCAATATCGGCCGGTCCGGCCGAGGTCTTTGCTGCGTCGGCAGGGACTAGCCGGTGCCGCCAGGCCAGCCTGTGCCAAACCCTTCGCCGTTGAAGCCCTTCACGTCGTTGTCGGAGACATAGTTGTTGACCGGGCCGGGGTCGTTCTTGCCGTCACCGGCGTCCCAGTCCTGAACCGGGCCGGTGCCGGGACCGAGGCGGCTGACGAGGTCCTTTTCGGTGCGTGCGTCGGTGACGCGCTTCTTGCGGTTGCTGAACCATCCCATGTCGGATCTTCTTCCTGGCTAGGTGCTGATTCCCATAGTGCCATCGGACATGCCCCACGGGTTGTTCGACAACTGTGCCGGATAGGCGGGCTCATCAACCTCATGGTGTGTGCACAACGTGTGCACTAGGAGAAGACACACGACGCGCCGCACAGCCCTCCACGGGGGGCTGGGGTCGGCCTGGCATTCGCAGCGTGCTCGCCATGCAGCTTTCGTCGGGCCCGACGCGCTGGGAAGTCTGAATCTCTACTCCGACCAGCCGGACGCATTCGGCCCTGACGACCGGATCTCATCCCTCGCACTCGCCGCTCACATTGCTGTCGCATTCACAGCAGAACGGGAGCACGAGGGCGCCAGTTCGACCATCGTCAATCGAACCGTCATCGGACAGGCCCAAGGAATGCTGGTCCAGAGAGTCGAACATACTCCCAATCAGGCTACTTGAGGCCCGCCGATAGTTGGCTCGTCATTCGGCTCCCGCTACGACAGCGGCTCCTGGCCGAATCACTCGCCATACAAATGACAGCGGGACCGGGAGAAGATCATTCCCGGTCCCGCTGTCAATGGTGGAGCATAGGAGATTCGAACTCCTGACCTCTTCGATGCGAACGAAGCGCGCTACCAACTGCGCCAATGCCCCATGTGCCCCGAACTGCGGGCGCCCGCCAACTTTATCAGGCCGCTCAGTGACCCACTGCGCGGCGTTGCTGCTCGGGTCCGTCCGCCCGCTTCGGCAGCTCCACGTCCTCGCCCTCGATGTGTCCCGAGGTCCACGTGCCGGGCTGCGAGAAGTCGATCGTGCGGACCGTGCGGCCGGCGCGCGGCTTGGTGACGTAGGTCGGCAGGGTGACCGGAAGCGGGTCCCAGAGGGCCTCGCCGGCAGTCGAGACGGACGGGACCGCGATCACGATCTGGTCGTCGAGGGCGTTGACCTCGAGGGCCACGGACTCCATCTGGTGCTTGCGGCCCGGGTTGATGTCCTCGAACTGGCCGGACACGATGATCGTGTCCTCCTCGTCGAGGGCGACGGGCGTCTCCGACTTGCGCGGCAGCTTGGGGACGGCGAGGCCGAGCTCGCCGCGGACCTGGACACGGCAGGCGACGAGCCAGGCGATGTCGAGGACGACGGGGACCGCCAGCGCCCAGACCGGGGCGACCCCGAGTCCAGCGAGGATCGCGACGACAGCGGTGAGCGCGAGCAGCGTCAGCAGGGTGCGGCGACGGCGGCGAGCCGCGAGCCGTGCGGCGGGGCGGTCGAGCGTACGGGCCGGCTTCTCGGTCGCGGCAGGTGCGGCGACCGGCTTCACGTCGGACTTCTCAGCCACCACAGGTGCCGCGGGCGCGGGCGTCGGGCGGGAGATGACACGGCCGAGGGATCCGGAGGTCTCGACGGAGTCGTTCTTGCTGGCCTCGTCGTAGCGGCGGAGGGCAAGCGGAATGAAGTACGCCGCCCAGACAACGACGACGAACGCAATGATCAACCCACCACTCTGGCCCACGAGCAAAACGGTAGGCGGTCAGCACCCCCATCACCCGCACCCGCGGCGTGTGTCGCCTGAGAACTTGTGGGGCGTGTGTGACCCGCCCGGCCCGTGGCGACCCTACTGCCGAGGATCGCCTCCCCGCTGGACGCGGAAAGGGCTGCGCTTGCAGAAAGTTTGTGTCGGAGGTTGCCTCTAGAGTTGAAGCATGTTCGAGGACGCACCGATCGACTCCCTGCTGGGTCAGGTGCGCGGGTACGACTTCGAGTCGCTGCCGGTCGTGGAGACCGGTTTCTGCCGGGTCGAGGCGATAGTCGCGCTGGATCGGGTGATGCGGGCGGCGCAGGCCGAGCAGGTCGCCCAGGTAGCGGCCTTGTACGACGAGCGGGTCCACCTGATGGGGCTTGGTCAGGGCGACCCCGGGCTGTCGGTCATCGGTGAGCTCGGGATGGCCCGCAACATCGGCCCCACCGCCGCCGGCACCCAGCTGGGCCTGGCGCTCGGGCTGAAGCGGCTGCCGAAGGTGTTCGAGCTCTTCAAGACCGGAGTGATCAGTGAGGCCACCGCCCGGGTCGTGGTCAACGAGACCTGCTCCCTGTCGGTGGACGACTTCCCGATCGCTGACGCCGCCCTGGCCGACAAGATCCCCGGCCTGACCACGGTCCGGGCCCGGCAGGCCGCGGCGCGGATCGTGATCGGCATCGACGCCGAGGCCGCCCGGGTGCGGGCGCAGAAGGCCCGCGCCGACGCGCACGTGTCGATGCATCCCGACGCCGACGGGATGGCCACGCTGCGGGTCCACGGCCCGGCCGAGCAGATCGTGGCCACCTTCAACGCCCTGGACACCTGGGCGCGGGGACTGCGGGCCACCGGCGACCCGCGGTCGCGGGGCAAGATCATGTCCCAGACGCTGGTCGAACGAGTCCTCGGGATCTCCTCCGCCGATGCCGCCGATGTCGAGGTGCAGGTCGTCATGGACGCCGACACCGTGTTCAACCACGGCGACACCCCAGCCGACCTGGTCGGCTACGGACCCATCGCCCCCGACGTGGCCGAAGAGATCATCGCCAAGGCCCGCCACAGGTGGGCCCGCCGGTTCCTGACCGACCCGGTCGACGGCACCCTGCTGGCCCGCGACGCCCGCCGCCGGCGTTACGGGGGCCCGATCAACGCCTACGTCAGAGCCAGAGACCGCCGCTGCCGGCAGCCCGGCTGCGACTGCACCATCCGCGACACCGACCACATCATCGACTTCCAGCTCGGCGGCGAGACCACTGCCGACAACGGCCAGGGGCTCTGCAAACGGTCGCACTCCATCAAGCACCAGCCAGGATGGACCGTCACGTCCAAGGGCAAAGCCACCATCTGGCGAACACCGACCGGCCACGAGTACCGATCCGACCCGCCACCGGTCCTGCCCCGCGACGACAACCCCGACCACTTGCGCCAATAGCGAGTGCAGCGGGCCCCCGCCGGCCACCTCCAGGCAGCTACCTTGTCGAGTCCAGCCGGGACAACAGTCCGTTCGGCACGTCCTCGGCCAGGACCTGGAAGACCCGGTGGTCCCGCCACTCCCCCGCGATGTGCAGGTAGCGGCGCGCGAGCCCGATCTCGGAGAAGCCCAGCTTCTCCACCACCCGCAGGCTCGCGGCGTTCTCCGGTCGGATCGAGATCTCGATGCGGTGCAGGCCAGCCGTCGTCAGCAGGTGGTCGCTGACCAGCGCCACCGCCGTCGGGGTGATCCCACGCCCCGCGTGGCTCCGCGCGACCCAGTAGCCCATGTTGGCCCACCGCGCCGAGCCCCACGTGATCCCGTTGACGGTCAACATCCCGACGAGCTCGTCGTCCCACGTCAGCGCGAACGGCATCGCCTGGCCGAGCCGGGCCCGACGACGCAGGGTGCCGATCATCCCGACGAACGACGTCGAGGGATGGCCGGCCTCCCGGGGCAGCGTCGCCTCCCACGGCCCGAGCCACTGCGCGTTGGCGGCCCGCAGCCTCGCCCACGCACGGGCGTCACGACGCCGCAGCGGACGTACGCCGATCGAGCCGTGCGACAGCGTGACCGGCCAGCCGGGGCTCAGGACTCGCTCCTGACGTGGTCGCCGCCCTGCAGCTGGTCGACCGCATGCGGCAGGACCTCGGCCAGCACCGCGAGACCGTCCTTGACGCCTCCACGGGAGCCGGGCAGGTTCGCGACGATGGCCGATCCGGCGACCCCCACGAGTCCCCGCGACAGCGATGCCGTGGCGATCCCGTTCGCGACACCGCGCGCCCGCATCGCCTCGGCGACCCCGGGGAGCTCGCGGTCGAGCAGGGGCCGCGTGGCCTCGGGGGTGCGGTCGGTGGGGTTGATGCCGGTCCCACCGGTGGTGATGACCGCGACCGCGCCATCGGCCAGCGCCTCCCGGATCGCATCGGCGACGGGCTCACCGTCCGGGACGACGGCCGGCGGCCCGACCTCGAAGTCCCAGCTCCGCAGGGCGTCCACGATCAGCGGACCTGTGGTGTCCTCGTAGACACCGCTCGAGGCGCGATTGGACGCGACGACGACGGCTGCCTTCATGACCGCTGCCAGTCCCCGCTCTTGCCGCCCGACTTCGCCACGACCTCGACGTCGGTGATCCGGGCCAGCTTGTCGACCGCCTTGACCATGTCGACGACGGTCAGTGCGGCCACGCTGACGGCGGTCAGCGCCTCCATCTCGACGCCGGTACGGTCGGCGGTCCGCACGGTCGCCCGGACGAGGACGGCGTCGTCGGCGACCTCGAGATCGACCTCGACACCGCTGACCGCGAGCGGGTGGCAGAGCGGGATGAGGTCGGGCGTGCGCTTCGCGGCCATGATGCCGGCGATCCGGGCGACTGCCAGGGCATCGCCCTTGGGCACGCCGTCACCGCGCAGCAGCGACACGACCTCGCTGCTGACTTCGACCCGGCCGCGGGCCGTGGCGGTGCGTGCGGTGATGTCCTTGGCCGTGACGTCGACCATCCGCGCGGCCCCGGAGTCGTCCACGTGGGTCAGGCGGTCCGCCACTAGAAGGGCCTGTCCAGCACGAGGGTGCGGACCGTGTCACCGAGGTTGAGGGCGGTCTGGTCCTCCCCGACGATGATCAGGGCGTTGGCCTTGGCCAGTGTCCCGACCATGTGGGACCCGGCGCCCTCCAGCGGGGTGACCTTGGCACCGCGGTGGGTGACCTCGAAGACCGCGCGGACGTACTGCCGCACGCCCGGCCGCGATCGCAGGTCGGACGCCAGCACGGCGTGGACCATGGGGCGGCGGTACGGCGTCCGGCCCATCATGCGGCGGATCGCCGGCAGGACGAACACCTCGAACGAGACGTAGGCCGACACGGCGTTGCCCGGCAGCGTGATGATCGGCGTCTGCTCGTCGAAGACCTTGCCGAAGCCCTGGGGCTTGCCCGGCTGCATGGCGACCTCGTTGAACTCGACCGTCCCGAGCGCCGACAGCGTCTCCTTGACGACGTCGTGGTCGCCCTTGCTGATGCCGCCACTCGTCACCACGAGGTCGGCGCGCACGAGCTGCTCCGACAGGACCCGCTGGAACCGGCGTGGGCTGTCGTCGACCGCACCGACGCGGTAGCAGATCGCTCCGGCCTCGCGGACCGCCGCGGCCAGCATGTAGCTGTTGCCGTCGAAGATCGAGTCGTAGTCCAGGTGGGTCCCGGGCTCGCGTAGCTCGCTGCCGGTCGAGATCACGACGACGCGGGGACGCGGCCGGGCCTTGACCCGAGGCGCGCCGAGCGAAGCCAGCAGGCTGATCTCGCGCGGGCCGAGGACCGTGCCCTCCGCCAGCACGGTGTCGCCGGTGCGAACGTCCTCGCCCTTGGGCCGGATCCGGGCGCCCCGGTCGGCCGAGGCATAGATCTGCACCCGGGCGTTGCCGCGGTCGGTCTCCTCGAACGGGACGACGGCGTCGGCGCCGCGCGGGATCGGGGCCCCGGTCATGATCTTGACCGCGGTGCCGGCGCTGATCGCGAACGGCTTGGCCGATCCGGCGGAGATCTCGCCGACGACCGGCAGGGTGACCGGCTGCTGACGGTTGGCGCCCTGGATGTCCTCGGCGCGCACGGCGTA
>JAOPXL010000141.1 GCA_025965175.1 Aeromicrobium sp. | reverse complement strand
GTCGGGGTCGTCGGCGAAGACATGTTCATTCGGTGCCTCCCTAGTGTCGCCTTCCCCAGCGTCTCGGGAGCACCTGGGACCATTGTGACGTACGTTGGCGTCTGCGGACAACACGCCACCCTGGAGGAATGTCGGATGACGACCATCGTGCAGGACAACCCCACCGATTCGCGCTTCGAGATCACGGTCGACGGCGAGCTCGCCGGGTTCGTCGACTACCGCCAGGAGGGTGAGTCGTACGCGCTCCCCCACACCCGGATCTACCCGCAGTTCGAGGGCCGGGGCCTGGGCGGGCAGCTCGTCAGCGGGGCGCTGGCCGAGATCGCCGCGCGGGGTGGTTCGGTCCTGCCGTACTGCCCGTTCGTCCCGAAGATCATCCGCGACAACCCCGAGTTCCTCGCGCTCGTGCCCCAGGGCGACCGCGCTGCGTTCGGCCTCTGAGCCCTCACTCGACGACGTGGACGGCGATGCCGTGCTCGCGCCACAGGTCGACGACCGACGCCTTGTCGTCCCATGCCTCGAGGACCTTGAAGCCGTCCGCGGTGATCTGCTCGAGGATGTCCTTCTTGACCACGACGTCCTTGCGGTAGTCCCCAACGACGCGCAGGTAGACCGCGTCGTACGGCACGCCGTGCTCCACGAGCCAGTCCAGCGTCAGGTCACGCCAGATGAACTCGCGCGACGACACGACCAGCACCGCCCGGCCGGCCTCGTGCTGGGCCACCGCGGCCCCGACGACCTCCGCGTGCGCCGGGCACGCCCGTGACGCCGCGTGGAACGCCGGGTAGTCCTTCTCACCGCCCTCGATGAGGTGCTCGATGCTCGAGGTATCGCACAGCGTGCCGTCCATGTCGAAGATCACCGCATCTCGCATGGCACCAGTGTGGCGCAGGTCGGCCGTCGGGGCGGTGCACCAGTCGCCCTATGGGCAGGTCTCTCGTCGGGGCGGTGCATCAGTTGCCCTATGGGCAGGTCTCTCGTCGGGGCGGTGCCTCAGTTGCCCTACGGGGGCAGGTTGGGGCGACCCCTGCACCGCCACTCCTCCTGAAGGGCGACCCCTGCACCGCCCCTCGGTTGAGCTTCTCCATTGGCCCGGCATCGCACCGTCGCTGCAGTAGGGAGGGCGGGGCTCGAACCCGCGACCCAGGGATTATGAGTCCCCTGCTCTAACCAGCTGAGCTACCTCCCCGAGGGAATGCGGGCTTAGCCTAGCGACATGGAGCCCACGCCCCTGGAGCCAGTCGACGAGAGCTGGGAGCGCGCGCTCGTCGTCGTGGCCCATCCCGACGACGTCGAGTTCGGGGCGGCGGCTGCGATCGCGCGCTGGACGGGCCAGGGCAAGACTGTCGTCTACTGCATGGTCACGAGCGGGGAGGCCGGCATCGACGGCGTGCCGCCGGACGAGTGCCGCGAGATCCGGGTGGTCGAGCAGATCGAGTCGGGCCGGATCGTCGGCGTCGACAGCGTCGAGTTCCTCGGCCTGCCCGACGGCGTCCTCGAGTACGGGGTCGGGCTGCGCCGCGCCATCACCGCGGTGGTGCGCAAGCACCGCCCCGAGGTCATCATCACGAACAACTTCCGCGAGAGCTGGGGCGGCTCGATGCCCAACCAGCCCGATCACATCGCGGTCGGCCGGGCGAGCCTTGACTCGGCCGCGGACGCTGGCAACCGCTGGATCTTCCCCGAGCAGCTCGTCGACGGCCTCGAGCCGTGGGGCGGCGTGACCCAGGTCTGGGCCGCCGGGTCCCCCGTCAGCCGACACGCCGTCGACACGACCGACGCCTTCGACCGTGGCGTCGCGTCACTCGCGGCCCATCGGGCGTACATCGAGGGTCTTGGCTGGGCGGACTTCGATCCGGCCGAGTTCCTCGAGGGCATGTCCCGGCCGACGGGCTCACGCCTCGGGGTGACCCATGCGACGCCCTTCGAGGTGTTCTCCCTCGTCTGGGGGCAGTGAGCTCAGTCCTGGTCCCGCGAGCGGCGTGCGCCGCGGTAGGAGCGCTCCCGCAGGCGCGTCGCCCAGTCGTAGTAGTTCAGGCCGGGCAGCCGGTTGAGGACGGGGTCGAACGACGGCGAGTCCGTCGACGGCGAGTCCTCCAGCGTCATGCGGGCGAACGTCGTCCACCGCCCCCGCCCTCGGGCGCAGGCCAGGTCGAACATCCGCGGCTCGCCCTGGACTGGCAGGGCCGCGAGGTTGAGGGGGCCGATCCGGGTCGAGTACGGGATCAGGGTCGAGTACGCCTGGTGGTCCGCGCGGGCGGCCGGGAACAGGACGAACCGGGTCAGCCTCCCCAGGCCCGTCGTCGCCATCAGGATGTCGGCGTGGCCGGCATCGTCGGTCGGGACGCGCAGCGCCATGCCGTGGACGTCTGGCAGCGCCGGCGGCAGGCCCGTGGCGCGGGACAGGCGCACCAGGGCCGACGTGGAACCGGCCTCGTCGATCCACGGCACCCCGACCGGCTCCGACATCCCACGACGTTCCACCACAGCGTCGTAGAGCGTCCCTCGCGGGTGCAGCGGCTTGGCGGCGGGGCGAAGCCGCCCCAGCACGTTGAACGCGACGGAGAGGCCGCGTCCTCCCGCGTCGGCCAGGCCCTGCGACAGCCGTCCGGATCGGGTCTCCATGTCATACCCCTCGTCAGTCCTCCGTCGCCGGCGACGACGCTGTTCCGACTCGTACCCCGCGATCCGCCTCGTACCCCTCGACGGGTCTTCCCACGCCAGGGGTCTCGGTCGGTCCGCTGCCCCGGGAACGACGAAACGGCGCCGAATGTCGACGCCGTTCCGGTCCTGCTCCCCCACTTGGACTCGAACCAAGAACCCTCCGATTAACAGTCGAATGCTCTGCCAATTGAGCTATGGGGGATCGGCTCCTCGCTGCGGAGGAGCACGGTCGACAACTTTAGCAAGTC
>JAOPXL010000107.1 GCA_025965175.1 Aeromicrobium sp. | reverse complement strand
GCCCCGTTGTGTAGCGGCCTAGCACGTCGCCCTCTCAAGGCGGTAGCGCGGGTTCGAATCCCGTCGGGGCTACCATGGAAAAAGACCCCCTGACCTGCGGAAACGCCGGTCAGGGGGTCTTCTGCATACGGGCCTTAAAGGGTCTCGGGCAACGCCCGGGCAACACGGGGCAACACGGGGCAACGGGATCACCTCCCGGCCGGCGTCCCGCCGGTGGTTCCTGCGGGCCAGATCCATCGCCTCGGCCACCTCATCGAGCCAGTTCTCGAACAGGTGACCGCACGTGTCCAGGGTCATCGTCGCCGACGTGTGGCTCAGCATCTGCTGCACGACTTTGACGTCTGCCCCGGAGGCGATGACCAGGGAGGCGGCGGTGGCTCCGGTGTTCTTGGAGTTCTCGACGCCGGCGAGGAAACGTTCGGTGTCGACCTTACGAGCGAAGGTCTTGTTGCGTTGCAACCCGGCCGGGTTGCGGTAGTGCGTACGCCATACCGTGCGTCCGTCGCGGATCCGTTTCTCGATGCTCGCCATGCCTGCCTCCTCTTCGCAGTCTCGGCGCGTCAGCGGGCCGCATCAAGGTCCGATGGGGAGGTGTGGACCTTCTGCTCGTGCAACCAGCCGACGACGTCGCTGCGCCAGTAGCGGACGGCTCGCCCGACACGAAGGCTGCGGGGCCCGGTGCCGAGGTATCGCCAGTAACGCAGGGTGGCGACGGGTGCGCGGAGCAGCGCGGCGGCCTCGGTCAGGCTGAGCAGCTCGTCGTCGGTGGGATCGTGGTCGGTGATGTGCTCGGTCATGGCGTGCTCCTCGGTGTGGTCGATGGGTTCGCCGACAACGGTCACGACACCGGCCGCCTGTGGCCACGGCGAACATCACCGGTCTTCTCACCGCTTCTGTCACCGCATGCACAGGCAGTCAGGTCGTGTTCAGGTACGACGCGGCAGGCTGGGGAAATGACGCTTGTGATGCTTTCGTGATCGAGGCCCGGCAGCTGACCAAGTCGTATGGCGAGAAGGTGGCCGTCGACGACCTGACCTTCACGGTGCGGCCGGGTGTCGTCACTGGCTTCCTCGGGCCCAATGGGGCTGGCAAGTCCACCACGATGCGGATGATCCTCGGGCTGGACGCACCTTCGGCGGGATCGGTGACGGTCAACGGCAAGCCGTACGCGGAGCACCGCCAGCCTCTGAGCGAGGTGGGAGCCCTGCTGGAGGCGCGTGCTGTCCACACCGGCCGGTCTGCCCGCAACCATCTGCGATCGATGGCCGCCACGACCGGGCTCGGTCGGCGGCGCGTGGAGGACGTCATCGAGCTGGTGGGCCTGCACGACGTCGCATCGCAACGGGTTGGCAACTTCTCCCTCGGCATGGGGCAGCGGCTCGGCATCGCCGCCGCCCTGCTCGGCGACCCGAAGACGCTCATCCTCGACGAGCCGGTCAACGGCCTGGATCCTGACGGCATCCGGTGGATCCGCAACCTGTTGCGCGGGTTGGCTGACGAGGGCCGCACGGTGTTCCTCTCGTCCCACCTGATGAGCGAGATGGCCCTGACCGCCGATCACGTCATCGTCGTCGGCAAGGGGCGGCTGCTGCGGGACCAGTCGATGAGCGACTTCATCGCCTCGGAGTCTTCGGACGTGGTCCGGGTCCGGTCACCGCAAGTACGTGAGCTGGAGGTGCTGCTGACGGCTGAGGGGGCCGAGACCGCGAGTCCGGTCGACGGCACTCTGGACGTTCGCGGGTTGCTGACCGATCAGATCGGGACGATCGCCGGCCGTGCCGGCATCACGCTCTACGAGCTCTCGACGCAGGCGGCGTCGCTCGAGGAGGCCTACATGGCCATGACAGCGGACTCTCTGGACTTCCGGTCCGCTAGCGAGCGCGGCAGCGCCACCTCATCGATCACGGATGCCGCATGAGCGCCGGGACCGTGACCCGTCCGGTCACCATCCGCCGCGTGATCGGGTCCGAGTGGATCAAGTTCTGGACCCTCCGATCGACCGTCGCCGTCCTGGCCGCGGCCATGGTGGGCATGGTCGGCATCGCGCTCATCATCGGCTTCAACACGCGTCACCTCAGCGCTGGACTCGACCCGGAGGACTCGGTCCAGTCCGCGACCCTGCAGGGTTACTACCTCGGGCAGCTGCTGATCGGCGCCCTGGGCGTCCTGTTCGTCAGTGGTGAGTACAGCACCGGGATGATCCGGTCGACCTTCGCCGCGGTCCCTCGCCGGTTGCCGGTGCTCTGGGCCAAGCTTTTGGTGTTCGTCACCGTCACGGCGGTCGCGATGATCTCCATGAGCGTCGTCGCGTTCGTCGCCGCGCAGTCCGTCATCGGTCAGTCCCGTCAGAGCTTCTCACTGTCGGACCCCGGCGTGCTGCGCGTCGTGATCGGCACCGGCGTCTACCTGACTTTGATCGGCGCGATCGGGGCGGCACTCGGCTGGATCATCCGGAGCACGCCCGGTGCGTTGGTGGCGTACGTCGCGACGATCTTGGTCATCCCGGTCCTGTTCAGCACGGTGCTGGGTGACTGGGGCAAGGAGGTCGCGAAATTCCTGCCCAGCGAGGCGGGCGCCAGCTTCTCCACCACCCTCGGCCACCTGACCGGGCTCGGCCCGTGGACCGGGCTGGCCGTGATGGTCGCCTGGGTGCTGGCAGGCCTCGCTGCCGCGTCGATCCTCCTCACCCGCCGCGACGCCTGACCGCCATGCCCCGCTTCGTTGTCGCGGCCCTCGCGCTCGCCGTCGTGCTGGGCGGTGCGGTGGCGTTGGCGGTGACGTTCAAGCCGGACGACGCCGCCTCGCCGGCCCAGGCCCACCCGTCTCGACCGACCGCCACGGACGCGCCGACCCACCCCACGACGCCCACGCCACGACCAGGTCCAACCGGGGGTGCGAAGGTGGTCGACAAGGTGATGGTCATCGTGCTGGAAAACCATTCCGCGGCACAGATCCAAGCCGAGGCGCCGAGGCTCACCGCACTTGCGGACACATACGGCGTCGCGCCTCATGCGGTGGCACCGTGCGACCACCCCTCACTGCCCAACTACGTGTGCCTCAGCTCCGGCGCGAAGCTCCTCACCTCGGACAGGATGCAGACGCTGTCCCAGCCAGACGTCTGGAACAACACCCTGGACGCCGGCCGGAGCATGAAGGTGTACGCCGAAGGCCTCCCGGCGGCGGTCGACGACCGCTTCGACGAATCCGGTAAGTACGTCCCCCGGCACGTGTTCACCGTCCCCTTCGTGGCCACAGCAGCCAAACGAGCGAACTTCGCCCGCTTCACGGTCAACGCGCGGACACTCTCCGCCGACGTGGCACGTGGAGATCTCCCGAACGTGGGCGCGCTCATCCCGGATCAGTGCCACAACGCGCACGACGAGTGCCCGGAGGTCGCGGCCACCCAGATCAAGCAGGCGGATGACTGGATCGCCGATCGGGTCCGGCTGCTGCAATCCGGACCCGACTGGAAAGCCGGACACCTGCTGATCGTGGTGACCGCCGATGAGGACAACAAGGAGGGCATCAACGACATCCCGATGATCGCGATCCACCCGTCGTTGTCGCACTTGTCCACCGGCGTCGCCGTCGACCTGTTCTCCGTCGGGGGCCTGCTCGCCGATGTCGGTCACACACCCCGGCTCGGAAAACAGGCAACTTCGCCCAGTTTCGCCGACGCGTTCCAGCTCAGCGTCCCTGCTCATTGAGGCCGGGCGTCAGGCGTGAACGGAGGCCTTTTGCTCGCTCCGCCACGGTGGTCTCAGCCCAGCGACCGGACGAGCTGGACGGCGACCAGCGCTACGAGCAGACCCGCGCTGATCATCAGATCACGCCGCACGCGTCGGCTCGTCGGACCGGTCCGGGCGGTGGGTCGACGAAGCGGGGACATGGTGCCACGGTGCACGCCCTGACCTGCACACAACCTGATCGTACGGCGCCGTGGCGCGCATGCACTGGGGTGACCTCATCGAGTTCTCATCGACTGTTGGGCAGTCTCGACGCATGGTCCTTCACCCCGTGCGTCTCGTCCCCACTGCAGGTCTCGCCCTTCTGCTCCTCGCGACCGCCGCCTGCGGCGGCTCGGGCAGTGACAGCTCTGCGCCGGCGCCCTCCCGGTCGGCCCGCTCCAGCTCGACCCCGTCGGCCGGCGACACGGCTCCTGTCCCCGTCGAGAGCAATCCACCGGGGGACATTCCCGACAATTTGGCCTTCGTGCCGTACGTCAGCACGACCGGGCACTACTCCTTCACCCACCCCGAGGGGTGGGCCCGCACCGCAACGGGGCAGACCGTGACCTTCACGGACAAGCTGAACGGTGTCATCGTCACCAGTCGGCCCGGCACGACCGCACCGACCGTCGCCAGCGCCAAGCGGGACGACCTGGCGCGTCTCAAGGCCGCCGTGCCTGCCTTCCAGCTGAAATCCATCGGAGTTGTGAAGCTGCCCGCCGGGGCCGGGGTGCACATCGTGTTCCGTCGCAACTCCGACGCTGATCCGGTGACCGGCAAGATCTATCGGGACGAGGTCGAGGAGTATGTCGTGCTGGCGGGCCGTCGGGTGCTCCAGATGGATCTCTTCGGCCCCGTGGGAGCCGACAACGTGGACGCCTATCGGACCATGTCGCAGAGCCTGAGGAGCCGATGACCGTCCCGGCGCTCCACGCACACGGCCTGCACCGGTTCTTCCGCCGAGGGCGGGACGAGGTCGTCGCGCTACGCGATGTCTCGATCGAGCTGGTGGCGGGGGAGCTCGTCGCCGTCGTCGGACCATCGGGCTCGGGCAAGTCGACACTTCTCAACATGCTGGCCGGCCTCGATGACCCCGACGGGGGGAGCGTCTCGATCTGCGGCGAGCGACTCAGTCATAGTTCCGCGGCTGTGCAGGCCAAGATCAGAGGCGAACGCATCGGCGTCCTGACCCAGTCCAGCGGGCTGGTCGAACACCTGGACGTCGCCGGCAACATCAAGTTGGCGGGATCCTTCCGGCCCAGCCCCGTGACCGCGGCCGAGATCGGGTCCGTGCTGGAGTCCGTGGGACTCACCGCCCGGAAGCACGCACGCCCGTCGACGCTGTCCGGAGGGGAGACCGCTCGCGCCAACCTCGCGGTCGCCCTGGCCGGGCGACCGCCCGTCCTGCTCGCTGATGAACCCACTGCCGAGGTCAGTGCCCCGGAGGAGGCGGCCGTCTTGGCGCTCCTGCGCAATCTCCGGTCGTCCGGCAGCGCGACGCTCGTCGTGACCCACTCGCCGGCCGTGGCCGAGGCAGCGGACCGCGTCATCGAGCTGGTCGACGGCAGGATCCGATGACGCCGCTGGTGGCCGCCGAGTCGGCCGGGATCGACTACGGCGTGACCCGGGTCTTCGAGGAGATCGATCTCGTCATCGCACCCGGCACCCAGACTGTCATCACGGGCCGATCGGGCAGCGGGAAATCGACGCTGCTGCTGATCCTCGCCGGCCTGATCGAGCCTAGCCGCGGTGCCGTCAGCTGGCCGGGACTGTCACCGGATCCGCGGATCCGGAGGGGGCAGATCGGGATGGTCTTCCAGGCCCCTTCTCTGATGCCGGAGCTGTCGGCGCTGGAGAATGTGACTCTGCCGCTGCGGCTACGTGGGACCTCGTTGGCGACGGCGTGGGCCGACTCGGGAGCGGCATTGGCAACCGTCGGTGCGGCGGACCTGGCGGACTCCCGTCCGGCTCAGCTCTCCGGGGGCCAGCAGCAACGCGTCGCCGTCGCACGAGTGCTGGCCGGGCGACATCTGCTGGTTCTGGCAGACGAACCGACCGGCGCGCTCGACCGCGAGAACGCGCAACAGGTCGTGAGCCAGCTCCGGGAGGCCGTGACCCGGGCCGGCGGCGCGCTGCTGCTGGCTACGCACGACGAGGAGATCGCAGCCGGGTTCACCGCCCGGCTCGACCTCGACAGTCTCGCTCAGGCCACCCCATGAGGACGATCGGCTGGATTGCCGGCCTGCTGCGCCGACGTCCGCTTGAGCTGTTGACGGCAGCGGTCAGCGTCGCCTTGGGCGTGGCTCTGGTCGCGTCGCTCGGGGCCTTCGTCCAACAGAGCCACTCGGAGCTGACCGTGCGCGCGGCAGCCACAGTTCCGGTCGACTGGCAGGTGCAGGTCACCCCGCAGGGCAGCGCGGCGGGCGTCGCGAAGGCCGTCGCGGCGGAGCCCAACGCTCGCGCCATGAAGCAGGTGTCCTACGCCAAGGTGCCGGCTCTCGAGTCGTCCGCCCAAGGGGAGGCGCGCCAGACCGGTGCGGCCTACGTCGTCGCACTGCCCAGCGACTATGCAGCGACCTTCCCCCGCGAGCTCCGGACGCTGGTCGGCGACAGCAAGGGAGTGCTGCTGCTCCAGCAGACGGCCGCCAACCTGGCCTCCACCCCCGGCGACTCGTTCGTCGTCGCCACCGCTGACGGGCGCAAGCGCCTCACGACCGATGGCGTCGTCGAGATGCCGTACGCGGACTCCTTCTTCCAAGTCGTCGGACTGGCGCCGGGTGCTGGCGCCAGTGCCCCGCCGGACAACGTCGTGCTGGTGCCACCCGCGATGTTCGACTCGATCGTCGGGCCGTCATCGACCGTCGTCCAGCAGCTCCACGTCTCCTTCCGCCATGGCCGGCTCCCGAACGAGCCGACCGCCGCCGCCCTCCAGGTGCAGGCCCAGGCCAAGCACCTCCAGGTCGTGGTCGCCGGGGGCGCACTCATCGGCGACAACCTCGGCACGGCACTCACCGCGGCAGGCTCTGATGCCCGCTACGCCGATCTGTTGTTCCTCCTTCTGGGACTGCCGGCGCTCGTGCTGGCAGGAGTGGTCGCGGCACTCGTGATGTCTCTGCGATCGACACAGCGTCGGCGCGAGGTCGCGCTGCTTCGGCTGCGAGGTGCCGGTAGCCCGGTCATCCTGCGCCTTGTCGGAGCGGAGGCGATCCTCACCGGCTGCATCGGAGTCCTGGTGGGGATTCCAGCAGGGGCCTTGGCGGTCAGGACGGCGTTGCCGTCCGGGGCTCACCTGTCGCTTCCTTGGTCGATCGCGGCCGGACTGGGCGGTTTGACGCTGGCGGTCGCCGTGCAGGGGGTCGGAGCACTCCGCATGATCCTCGCGCAGCGTTCGACAGTTGCCGCCGACGTGCTTCGGACGCCCCGCGTGGGCAACCCATGGCCGCTACGCGCGGGGCTCGACCTGATTCTGCTGGCGGGTGCCGCCCTTGCATTCGCGCTGACCGCTCATGGTGGCTACAACGTCGTTGTGGCGCCCGAGGGTGTGCCGCTCACCCAGGTCAACTACGGCGCGCTCGCCGGACCGGCGCTCGCCTGGCCCGCGCTGACATTGCTGGTCTGGCGGCTGACCGCGTGGGCTATGGGGCGGCGTACGGGTCGCTGGTCGCGAGCACGCCCCGGCTCCGCACCGGAGCTGGAAGCCGCCGCGATCCGTCAGCGTCGCCGCATCATCGCGCGAGGCGCAGCCGGCCTCGGGGCGTCACTGGGACTCGTGATGTCGACAGCGGTCTTCACTTCGACATATGACCAGCAAGCGCGTGTCGACGTGGCGCTGACGGTGGGTAGCGACGTCGCGGTCGTGCAGTCGCCCGCGTCGGGCGTGGGACCCGAGGGTGTCAAGGAGCTGCTCGGTGCCCAGGGCGTCAAGGCGGTCGAGCCTCTCATCCACCGGTTCGCCTATGTCGGACCCGACTTGCAGGACATCTATGGCGTCCAGCCGGCAACCTTCGGACGAGTGGCGCCGCTGCAGGATGCATTCGTGCCCGGAAGCAGCGTCAAGGGCGCGCTCGGAAAGCTCGGCAACACTCCCGACGGTGTGCTGCTGTCGGCGGAGACCCTGCATGACTACCAGCTGCATCCTGGTGACCTGATCCGCATCCGACTCCAGACCGGGGCGGACCGGGCGTACCGGCAAGTCGACTTCCACGTGCTAGGGCAGGTCACGGAGTGGCCGACAGCTCCGAAGGACAGCTTCATCGTGGCCAACTCCGACTATCTTGCCCACGTCACGGGGTCCGCAGCGGTCGGAACGTTTCTGGTGTCCACCGACACCCCGGCGAGGACCGCGGCGTCCATCCGCGCGTCGCACAACCCCTCGGGCGCCCAGGTCCAGGACATCTCGTCGGCGAGCGACAGCGTCACCAGCGCCTCCGGTCTTGCCGCCACCGACTTGACGGGACTGTCCCGGATCGAGCTCGGCTTCGGTGTGCTCATGGCGTTGGCATGTTCCGGGCTCGCCCTGTTCGGCGGCATCATCGAACGCCGGCGCGCGCTCGTCCTTCTCGCTGCTCTCGGTGCCAGCGCCCGTCAGCGTGGCAGGTTCTTGTCCGGTGAGGCGCAGGGACTGGTGGTCTGCGGTGCTGCTGGCGGACTGGTGATCGGGGCCACCATCGCGTACATGTTGGTGAAGGTGCTGACCGGAATCTTCGACCCGCCTCCTGCAGGAGCGAGCATTCCGTGGGCCTTCCTGAGCGGGATGGTCGTCGTGGTGGTCGTCGTCAGTGCCGTGGTCGTGTCGTTGTCCGGACGGCTCGCCGCCCGTGCGGGTCCGTCAGAGCTTCGAGACCTCTGATGCCCGAGCAGATAGCCTCGACGTCGGAGGGATCCTGATGAAGCTGCTGGTCGTCGAGGACGATGTGCGCATGGCTGGGCTGCTGCATCGCGGACTCGTCCAAGAAAGATGGGCAGTCGACATCGCGCGCGACGGAGTCGACGCCCGGCATGCCATCAGCTCGACCCCGTATGACGCGGTCGTCTGCGACGTGGGTCTGCCGGACGAGTCGGGATTCGACTGGTGCCGGTGGTTGCGCAGCAAGGGTCATGGGATGCCGGTCCTGATGTTGACTGCTCGTACCGGGATCGAGGACCGCATCCTCGGTCTCGACTGTGGTGCCGACGACTATCTGGGCAAACCGTTCGCGTTCGGTGAGCTCGCGGCCCGACTGCGCGCGCTCTTGCGCCGGGGCGAGATTCCTCGACCTGTTGTCCTCGAGCATGGCGACCTGCGCCTCGATCCGGCTGCGCACACCGTGCGGTGGGGCGACAGTCCTGTCGAGTTGTCGCCGCGGGAGTTCGCGCTGCTGGACTACCTGATGCGACGACCTGGCGAAGTCGTCCGCCGCTCGGACATCCTTGATCACGTCTGGGACTACGCCTATGACGGGACATCGAACGTCGTTGACGTCTACGTCAGGTATCTCCGCCTTCGGCTGGCCGCCGCCGGTGCCCCCGAACAGCTCGAGACGGTTCGGGGAGTGGGCTACCGGTTGGTGGTGCAGCCGTGATCCTCACGACCAGATCGCTGCGGGGTCGGCTGCTGCTGGGCGGACTCGCAGTGGGCGTCTCATTCGCAGTACTGTTCGGTCTCGGGGCCACCTGGCGGGTCAACCAGCTCGAGGACCACGCCGTGCGATCGGCCCTTCTGAGTCGCCTCGAAGTGGCTCGTGACGAGGTCGGCAGCGACGGTGTCCTGACCGCTGACCGTGGCAGTCCCAAGACGGATCTCGTCCAGGTCATCGCAGCCGACGGGCGGGTGCGGAGCAGCAGCTCGCTGGCCGGCATCGACCCCTTGGTGACGGTCGAAGCAGCCCGCAGGTCGCCGTCCGGCGCGGAGGTCCGAGCCTCACTCCAGCAGCCAGACATCGACCTGGCTGCGCTGGGTGTGCCGGTGAAGCTGGCCCCGGAAGGAGCCTCGCCGGGCGGCACCGGCGTGCTGGTCGTCGCGGTCGACGTCGAGGGGTTCACCACTGCGACCTCGGGGCTGCTGGGCATCCTGGCCGTCGGCCTCGGCGCAGTCGTCGTCGCCATCGGGGCACTGTCGTGGGTCCTGGCCGGTCGCGCGTTGCGGTCCGTCACGTTGTTGACCGAGCGGGCTGAGGCTGCCGCACCCCGTGATCTGGCCAACGGCCTGCCCGTCCCGCCTGCCGATGCCGAGCTCGCCCGACTCGTCGGAGCCCTCAACCGCATGCTGGCCCGCCTCGAGGTGAGCCACGCCAAGGAGCTGCAGTTCGCTGCCGACGCAGGCCATCGCCTGCGCACTCCGGTCGCGACCCTCCGGGCCGAGGCGGAGCTCGCCATGCGCGGAGACCCTGACGACCAGACCGAGGCGCTGGGCAGGATCATGCGGGACGCCGATCAGCTGGCGCTGGTGGTGGATCGGATGCTGTACCGCATGCGGGGAGGACGTGATTCCTCCGAACCGGTGATGCCGGCTCTAGCCACCGCCGCCGCACGGTGGGAGCGACAGGCCAGGCTCGTCGGTGTGACCTTGATCCTCGAGCTCGCGCCGACGATCTCCGAGTCGGCCAGCTGTCCTCATGCTGTGGACGTGACCGAGCCGATCGTCGACAACGCGATCCGCCACACCCCCGCCGGGGGAACTGTCGAGGTGACCGCCAGAGCCGAGCAAGGACAGGACGGTCCGGCACTGCTTATCGATGTGAGCAACACCGGCAGCGGCGTTCCACCGGAGCTTGCACCGCAGATCTTCGATGCCTGGGTCAGCAGCAGAGACGGCAGCATCGCTGGCGGGTTGGGCCTGTGGGTCGCCCGAGAAACCGCACGCGATGTGGCCGGCGACGTGGTGCTGCGCGAGAACGCCGTCGGCTGCACGGTCTTCTCGGTGCGCCTCCCACTCGTCCACGAGGTGATGCCCGCGCGTGCTCCAACCCCGTCGTGATTCTCGCGGCCGGACCGGGACCTGGTCAGACTCCGCCGGCGATGACGATGCCGTCGGTGATGAAACCGGCCAGCAGGCCGATCAGCAGGCCGATCGCCACGAGATCGACGCGCCGAGCTCTGGCGACGACCCCCAGCAGCTGCGCGATGACGTAGACGATCGAGCCGGCGGCCAAGGTCAGGAAGGCGACGCTGAGCGGCTCGGACGTGAAGCTGTGGCCGATTCCCGCGCCGAGGAAGGTCGGGCCACCGCCGATGGCAGCCACGGTCAACAGGAATCGCCAGCTGGGAATCTGTGCTCGGCCGTCCCCATCGAGGTCGCCGGCCAGCGGCGCGACAATGCCGAATCCTTCCGTGGCGTTGTGAAGGGCGAAGCCGATGACCAGCACCGTCGCGAGGGCGATCTCGTCGCTGGCGGCGGCCTGACCGATGGCCAGGCCTTCGGCGAAGTTGTGCAGGCCGATGCCGACGGCGATCATCAACGACAGCTGTTTGGCGGACGACCGCCGCACACCGACTGCCGTCAGGGTGCCACCACCGGGGGAGGGGGGCAGCTGCGGCTCGCGTCGGTCCCGGAGGGCCGATCTCGCGGCATGGCGGTCGAACGCGACCAGCCCGAGCAGTCCGATGGAGAGTCCGCCGATGAACAAGGCACCGTAGCCAAGGATCGGACCGACGCTTCCGTCACCCTCGTGCACGGCAGTCAGTGCGCTGTCGATGGGTTCCCACGCGGCCGACATGACGTCCCAGAAGAGGAAGAGGAGCACCCCGACGGCCGACGCGCTCAGCACCACTCGCAGCTGGGGGGCGGGGTGCTTGAGCCTGCCGACCGGAAGGCCGATGACGATGGCAGCGCCGGCGATCAGACCGAGCAGCAGCGTGGTGGACAAGCTCATGGATCCTCCTGGTCGTGTACGCAGGCTAGCCTCACCTATGTACGGCTCGGGAGCAAATTCACCGAGGCGATCGTGCGCAGCGCCGAGCGATGGTCGCACGTCGAGGGTTGACGAGGCACTTGCATTTTGCAAGTATCAACGTCATGAGCTTCTTCATCACCTGCCCCGTCGCCAGCGTGGACCGCGCGACCGCGTTCTACACCGCCCTTGGCTGGACCCTGAACCCTGAGATGTCAGACCACAACGTGTCCTGCTTCGCGATCGCGCCTGAGCAGTACGTCATGCTCGGCAGCCGCGAGATGTATGCCAGCGTCGGCGGCACCGAGGACATGATCGGCGGACCCGACACGCCATCGAAGGTCACCGTCTCGTTCGACCTGGGCAGCCGGGAGGCCGTCGACGAACTCGTCGAACGGGCCGGCCATGCCGGCGGACGGATCGGTGACACCGACGACTACCCCTTCATGTATCAGCGCCAGTTCGACGACCTCGACGGCTACCACTACTCCCCGTTCTGGATGAAGCCGGACACCCAGCCGTCCGCGTGAGCGACCTCGCTGCGGCTCTTGACGTCGTGGGAGCGCGGTGGGCTCTGCCCATCGTGGAGAGGCTGCTCCAGGGGCCGCGGCGCTACGGCGATCTGCAGCGCGACCTCGGGGTGCCGACCAACATGCTCGCCACCCGTCTACGCGAGCTCGAGGCCGCAGGGGTCCTGCATCGCCTGCCCCTTCGACACAACACCCGCGCCTATGCGCTGACCGATCGCGGGCTTGCGCTGCGCGACGCGATCGCCGCACTTGCGCGCTGGGGCTCCGACGAGAGCTGAACGCGGCGCGCGGTCACCACTCCGTCGCGGCTACGCCCTCGTTTTACTCGTCCCGGCTGTGCCGCTTGCGAAAGCCGTCAACCTGCTCCAGAACGCGCGACAGTCGCGGCGGTATGTCGCGTTCGCCGGGAGGTGTTTTTCTCGGGCAACACTGGGGCAACAGAATGATCCGAAAGTGCCCTAAAGTGCCACAAATATCCAAATTATGAATATCTGAAATATGCTGCAATCAGTGAAAAACAGCAGTGACAATGACTGTCCCATCGGGTCTTTTTCAACTCTCAAGGCAATAGCGCGCGTTCGAATCCCGTCGGGGCTACCGTGGAAAAGGACCCCCTGATCAGCGGAGACGCTAGTGAGGGGGTCTTCGTTCGTCCGGCGCACGGCCGGCAGCACCGCCCTCGACAGCTACGTCCGAAAACCGCTAGGACGCAGCGACTCCCTGCGGCAGGATGGACCCATGTTCACCGATCACGAGCGCTGCTACCGGGCCGTCCAGTCCCGTGACGCCCGGTTCGACGGGGTGTTCTACACGGGTGTACGGACGACGGGGATCTATTGCCGGCCGTCGTGCCCGGCAGTGACGCCGAAGGCGCACAACGTGACCTTCTACGCGACCGCGGCTGCTGCCCAGGACGCGGGTCTCCGGGCCTGTCGGCGCTGTCGCCCCGACACGACCCCCGGGTCGCCGGAGTGGGACGTCCGGGCCGACGCGGTCGGTCGGGCGATGCGGCTGATCGGCGACGGCGTCGTCGAGCGCGAGGGGATCGAGGGCCTCGCGACCCGGCTGGGGTACAGCCGGCGGCACGTCAACCGGCTGCTGACCCAGGAGCTGGGTGCGGGACCGCTGGCCCTGGCCCGCAGCAACCGGTCGCACGCGGCGCGGGTCCTCATCGAGACGACCGACATGCCGATGTCGGACATCGCCTTCGCGGCCGGCTTCTCCTCGATCCGGCAGTTCAACGACTCGATCCGGCAGACGTACGACCTGACGCCGACACAGATGCGGGGGAGGCGTCGCCGAGGAGCCGTGACGGGACAGATCACGGTACGGCTCGCCGTGCGGCGGCCCTTCCACGCCGAGGCGCTGATCGACTTCCTCCGCGCGCACGTCGTGCCGGGGGTCGAGGCGGTCGACGGTCGGACGTACGCCCGCGTGCTGCGTCTGCCGCATGGTCTCGGCGCGATGGCTGCGACCCTCGCCGACGACCACGTCGCGCTCGCGCTCGAGCTCGTCGACCTGCGGGACATGTCGACCGCCGTCGATCGCGTTCGCCGGATGCTCGACCTTGACGCCGATCCCCACGCGATCGACGAGGTGTTGTCCGCCGACCCGGCCCTGCGGCACCTGGTGCACGCGGCCCCCGGGCTGCGCGTCCCGTCGCATGTCGACGGCTTCGAGGTCGCGGTCCGCACGATCGTGGGGCAGCAGGTCTCGGTCGCCGGTGCCAACACGGTCCTCGGTCGGCACATCGACACCTTCGGCACCCCGGTCGACCTGGCCCTCGCGCGAACGTACGGGCTGACCCACGCGTTCCCCTCCCCGGCGGCGCTCGCCGAGGCCGACGACACGACCTTCGGGATGCCGCGGGCGCGGGCTCGCGCGGTCATCGGGCTCGCACAGGCCGTCGCCGACGGCAAGCTCGTGCTCGAGCCCGGCGTCGACCGCGACGAGGTCCGCGAGCAGCTCGTGGCGATGCGCGGCATCGGGCCGTGGACCGCCGACTACGTCGTGATGCGTGCCCTCGCGCACCCCGACATCCTCCTGACGACCGATCTCGTGCTCAAGCGCGAGCTCGAGCGTCGCGGCCTCTCGTCGCAGGACACCGAGCGGTGGCGCCCATGGCGCTCCTACGCCGGGATGCACCTGTGGCGCTCCACCTCCGCCTTCGAAAGGGCACTTCCATGACGACACGCTGGATGGACTCACCCATCGGTGGGCTGCGGCTGCACTCCTCGGCCGGGCTGGTGACCGCGATCGACTTTGACGCGAACCCCCGGGGCGGACGCACGTCCGACCCGGTCCTGGACCGCGCCGAGCAGCAGCTGACCGAGTACTTCGCGGGGGAGCGCATTGCGTTCGACCTTCCCCTGGCCAACGACGGCTCGGAGTTCCAGAAGAAGGTCTGGGCAGAGCTGGTGCGCATCCCGTACGGCGAGACCGCGAGCTACGGCGACATCGCCCGCAGGCTGGGCTACGAACCGGTCATCTCCCGGGCCGTCGGAGCCGCCAACGGCGCCAACCCGATCCCCATCGTGGTGCCGTGCCATCGGGTCATCGGGGCCGACGGCACCCTGACCGGCTACGCGGGCGGGGTCGAGCGCAAGCGGGTCCTGCTCGACCTGGAGCGGCCCGGCCTGTTCTAGCCGCCGGGTGCAGTCCATGCTGGGCACATGACGGACGCCAGCGGCACCAAGGACGACCCGTGGCTGCTCACCACGGCTCCCGGCTCATCGACGTACGAGATGTATCGCACCGAGTCGACCCAGCCGGCGGCGTTGCGCTGCGTGGTGGGCACGACGTGGCTGTCCTACCGTGCCGAGGCGATCGAAGACCTGCACGCCTGGTTGCTCGAGCGGGGTGACTGGGTTGACCTCAGTGCCGCCGACGAGAAGAAGCCGGCCAAGCCCGGCACCGTCGAGGCGTTCGGACGGGACGAGACCAATCCGGTCGGCGGCTGGTACGGGCTGCGGGCCGGCTATCGCGGCCGGTTCGGGATGTATCTGCCACCGCTTCTCGAGCGACTGGGTCTCGCCGAGCTGACCCACGAGCCCCGCAACAACCGCGTGCGAGGCATCCGCGCCTGACGGTGAGGGTGGTTGTCGACGGCGGGTTCGACAACGCCGAGCGGTGCGGGTGATCGTGACGCATGACCTGGTCCGGGTCAGGACCCTGCCGGCCGGGAAGAGCCGGGCGGGTTCGACCGCTGGCCCGTCCACGTCGCCGACGACTCGATGATGCGCGTCGTGGCCCCGGATGACCTCGCGGCCCAGCAACCGGTGGTCAGGAGGAGCGGCGCAGGCTCTGGGAGAGGCGCTCGGCGGCGGCGACGACGGCGGGGGCGTGCATCCGGCCGGGCTGGCGGGTCAGGCGCTCCAGGGGGCCGGACACCGACACCGCGGCGACGACCTTGCCGGAGGGGGAGCGGACGGGCGCGGAGACCGACCCGACGCCGTTCTCGCGCTCGCCGACGCTCTGGGCCCAACCGCGACGACGTACGGCTGACAGCTCCGCGGCCGAGAAGGTCGCCTTGAGCAGTCCCTTGTTCATGCGCTCGGGATCCTCCCAGGACAGCAGGATCTGTGCCGCGGAACCCGCGGCCATCGTCAGCTGACCGCCGACCGGGATCGAGTCGCGCAGTCCCGTCGGACGATCGGCCGCGGCGACGCACACCCGGAAGTCGCCCTGGCGGCGGAACAGTTGGGCCGACTCGCCGGTGATGTCACGCAGACGAGCCAGCACCGGACCGGCGGCAGCCAGGAGGCGGTCCTCGCCGGCCGCCGCGGCGAGCTCGCCGAGTCGGGGACCGAGGATGAATCGTCCTTGCATGTCGCGGGCGACGAGCCGATGGTGCTCGAGGGCCACGGCGAGCCGGTGAGCGGTGGGCCGGGCGAGCCCGGTGCTCGCGACGAGTCCGGCGAGCGTGGCCGGGCCCGGCTCGAGAGCAGCGAGCACCAGTGCGGCTTTGTCGAGAACGCCGACTCCGCTAGAGTTGTCCATGTCTTGATACTGCCGTATCGCATTGTGAGACGCAAGTAGGTGAAACCACGGGGTGTGGAACCACGGGGTCCCGCGAACAGGCGAAGCTAGGAGAGCACCATGGGCAAGACTCTTGCCGAGAAGATCTGGGAAGAACACGTCGTACGCCGCCACGAGGGCGAGCCCGATCTTCTCTACATCGATCTTCACCTCATCCACGAGGTCACCAGCCCGCAGGCGTTCGACGGTCTGCGGCTCTCCGGACGTACCGTCCGCCGCCCCGACCTGACCCTCGCCACCGAGGACCACAACATCCCGACGACCGACCTCGACAAGCCGATCGCCGACCTCGTCTCGCGCACGCAGGTCGAGACGCTGCGCCGCAACTGCGCCGAGTTCGGTGTCCGCCTGCACCCCATGGGCGACATCGACCAGGGCATCGTGCACGTCGTGGGGCCCCAGCTCGGTCTGACGCAGCCCGGCATGACGATCGTGTGCGGCGACTCGCACACCTCGACGCACGGCGCGTTCGGCTCGATCGCGTTCGGCATCGGCACGTCCGAGGTCGAGCACGTCCTCGCGACGCAGTCGTTGTCGCAGGCCAAGCCCAAGATGATGGCCGTCGAGGTCGTCGGTGAGCTGCCCGCCGGCTCGACCGCCAAGGACCTGATCCTGGCGCTCATCACGCAGGAGACCACCGGCGGTGGCCAGGGCTACATCGTGGAGTACCGCGGCGAGGCGATCCGCAAGCTGTCGATGGAAGCCCGCATGACGATCTGCAACATGTCGATCGAGTGGGGCGCCAAGGCCGGGCTCATCGCGCCGGACCAGACGACGTACGACTACCTGCAGGGTCGCCCCTCCGCGCCGGCCGGAGCCGACTGGGACGCCGCCGTCGCGCACTGGGACAGCCTGGTGACCGACGACGACGCCGAGTTCGACAAGGTCATCTCGATCGACGCCTCGACCATCACGCCGTTCGTGACCTGGGGGACCAACCCCGGCCAGGGCGTGCCGTTGTCGGGCAACGTCCCCGACCCCGCCTCGTTCGAGGACGACAACGAGCGCATCGCCGCCGA
>JAOPXL010000080.1 GCA_025965175.1 Aeromicrobium sp. | reverse complement strand
CGGCCTCGGCGGCGTCCCGCATCGTCCGGGCACCCGGGAGCACGAGCCCCCGCATGACGTCGGCGTCGTCGTCGAGCAGTCGTACGCTCGCGTGCCCGGCGCGCAGGACCTCGATCGCACGATCGGCGTCGCCGTCGCGGACGGCTGTCGCCAGCGTGCCGATCTCGTCGCCGAAGCGGTGCTCGTTGACCAGCTGCGCGACCGGCGAGGTCGTGCCATCGGCCCAGCCGCCGACGAGGTCGCGCAGCACCGTCCCGGCCTCGATCGAGGCGAGCTGGTCCGGGTCCCCCACCAGCAGCAGCCGGCTGTCGGGGCGGACCGCCTCGACCAGCCGGGCCATCAGGGTCAGCGAGACCATCGAGCTCTCGTCCACGACGACGACGTCGTGCGGGAGCCGGTGACGACGGTCGTGCCGGAAGCGGGTCGAGTTGTCGGGGCGGAAGCCCAGCAGCCGGTGCATCGTGGACGCCTCGAGCTCGCGCAGCCAGGCTCGTTCGGCGTCGGTGAAGCCCTCGGCCTCCGACACCGCGGCGACGGCCTCCTTCATCCGGGCGGCAGCCTTGCCGGTCGGGGCGGCCAGCGCGACCCGCAGCGGCGGCGCCCCGGCCGCGGTCGACTGCGAGGCCAGCACCGCGAGCAGCCGGGCCAGCGCCGTGGTCTTGCCGGTGCCGGGCCCGCCGGTCAGGATCGTGGTCCACCGACCGGCCGCGCCCTCGGCCGCCGCCCGCTGCTCGGCGTATCCCTCGCCCGGGAACAGCCGGGTCAGGTCGGTCGCCAGCAGCTCGGCGTCCGGCGCCGGCGGGGCGAGCTCGGACCGGCTCACCAGGTCCCGGCAGAGCTCGGTCTCGAGTTCGAGGTAGCGGTCGAGGTAGACCAGCCGGTGGTCGGCCCGCAGCACCGGGACGTCGGCGTCGACCAGCCTGCTGTGGGCGACTTCGGCGTGCCACGCGACGGCGTCCTCGGGCCACGGCAGCCCGGGCGTCTGGGCGCCCAGCTCGGTCACGAGCTCGGCCAGCTCGACGCACGTCGACCCGTTGCGGACCGCACGGACGGTCAGCGCGAACGCCAGCCGGACCGCCTCCGAGGACTCCCCGACGACGTCCGAGACGCGCACCGCGATGCGGACGTCGGCCGACGACAGCACGCCGGCGCGGTTGAACGCGGCCAGCACCCCGTCGACGCCGTGCGCGAGCCGCCGATCGTACGGGTCCTCGATCTCCAGCAGGTCGGTCATCGCGCTGCCCCGTCCAGCAGGTCCGACAGCGCCAGGATCAACCCAGCCGGGGGGCGCCAGGCGAATACGCCGTACGTCTGACCGTCCGCACGTGGCGTGTCGGGACCGGCCATCCCGCGGACATACAGATAGGCGATGCCGCCGAGGTGGGCGGCGGGGTCGTAGCCGGGCTGGCGCCAGCGCAGGAAGCGGTGCACGACGACGGAGTAGAGCAGCGCCTGCAGCGGGTAGGTGCCTGACAGCATCGCCGCGGTCAGCCCGGCCGGGTGGTAGCCGTCGACCGTCAGGGGTGCGTCGAAGTCACCGAGCCAGTTGGTCTTGTAGTCCGCGACGACCACGCGGCCGTCCGGCAGCCGCAGGGCGAGGTCGATCGAGCCGGAGAGATAGCCCCGCAGCGGCTGGTGCGCCAGGACCGGCGACCGCAGCCGGGCCGCGAACGCCCGCATGGGGTCGTCGGCGGCCAGGTGCTCCTCGAGCAGGTCGGCCAGTCCGCCCAGCCGCGGCTCGGCACCGCCCCGGGCCGCCGGCTGGTCGCCGCCGGCCAGCGGGATCTCGAAGTCGAGCTCGCGCAGCTGGCGGGACCCCAACAGGTTCTCCAGGGTCAGGTCGTCGGCCAGCGGGCCCAGTGGGGTCCGATAGACCGCCAGCAGCGCGTCGACCAGCGTGTCCCCGTCGGCGTCGACTGGCCAGAAGCCGAGCTCGTCCTCGAGCACGGCGACCAGCTCCTCGCGCAGGTCGTCGGCGGTGACGTCGACCTTTTCCAGGACGCCGTGCACCAGGCTGCCGAACGCCGCCCCGGTCGGCAGGTCCGCCATCAGTGACAGGACCCCGGTGGTCTCGCCGGGCACCACCGCGGGCGACTCGTCCTCCTCGTCGTCCTTGCCCACCTCCGGCGCCTCGCTGCCGACCGCCGGCGCGGCGTGGTCGTCGCGGGTCAGCCCGGTGTAGGACGTACGTCGCCAGGTCGCGTCGACCTCGCGGTCGAACGTCCGCACGGCGAGCGGCCCGGTCGACTCCTCGACCATCGGCTCCGGCACGGCGCGCGGGACGACCCGCTCGACGACGGGACCGCCGATGCGCTGCCACTGGCCCAGGACCTGCAGCGACGCCTCGTCGCCCAGCGGGGTGCACGTGTCCGGGACGGTGGCCTCGTCGGGACGTCGGCCGAACAGGACCCGGTGGAGCGCGGAGTTCTTGGCGTTGGTGGTCGGCGCCCACCAGGCGACGACCTGCGACTGGGCGCGGGTCGCCGCGACGTACAGCAGCCGCAGCTGCTCGCCGCAGTCCTCCAGCGACGCCTGCGCCCGGCTCGCCCGCCACGTCGACCCGTCCCGGCCGCCGAGGTCGAGGACCCGGTCGGTTCCGTCGTGCAGCCGGAGCACGTTCTCGTCGGGGATCCACCGGTCGTGCAGGAACGGCAGGTAGACGACTGGCCACTGCAGGCCCTTGCTGGCGTGGACCGTGACGACCTGCACGGCGGCGGCATCGCTGTCGAGCCGGCGGGTACGTTCGACGGCCGCGGTGGTCGAGTCGTCGCGCTGCGCTTGGAGCCAGCCGAGCAGCGCGGCCAGGCCGAGCCGGTCCCGCTGCACGATCTCCTGCAGCGCCTGGGCGACGTGCCGCAGATCGGTCATCCGGCGACGGCCGTCGGGACGCTCGAGCACCCGGCGGGCGAGCTCGCCGTGGCCCGAGGTGGCCTCGAACACCGCGGCGATCCCGCGGTCCCGCAGCAGGTCCGCGAGGTCGCGGATGCGGGTCGCGACCCGGTCGGTGAGGGCGTCGGCCTCCGCGGCCAGGTCGCCGGGGCTCGCGCCGAAGAAGTCGGTCAGGGCCGCGGCCCGCACCCGGGCGCTGCTCTGCGGGCGTTCCATCGCCTCGAGCAGCGTCAGCCAGGCGTCGCCGGCCGGGCTGGCGAACACGTTGCTGCCACCGGCGAGCACCGACGCGAGACCGTGCTCGGCCAGGGCGCGCTGCACCAGCTCGGCGTGCCGGCCGGACTGCACCAGCACCGCGACGTCACCGGCCTCCAGCGCCCGGTCGCCGAACCTGGTCCCGGCGGCGAGCAGCCCGCCGATGTCGATCGCGAGGTCGTCGGCGATGCGGTCGCGGGCCCGCGGCGCGGAGACCAGCTTCGTGACGCCGAAGTCCTCCCGGGTCAGGACCCGCAGCCGTAGCGGGGCACCCGACGGGGCTCCGACGAGCCGACTGGTCGGTTGGGCCGCCTCGACGGGGTGGACCACGATCCGTGGGTCGCCCAGCGCCGCGCCGCCGAGGGTCACCCGCAACGCGTCGACGAGCGGGGCGTCGCTGCGCCAGTTGGTCGACAGGGTGGCCTGGGTCGGGGCGGTCTCACCGGCCGCGAGATAGGTCACGACGTCGCCGCCGCGGAAGGCATAGATCGCCTGCTTGGGGTCGCCGATCAGGATCATGGTCGCGACGCCGGAGAAGGCCCGGTCGAGGACATCCCACTGCACTGGGTCGGTGTCCTGGAACTCGTCGACCAGCACGACCTTCCACCGTCGGCGCATCTGGTCACGGGCCGGGGCGTCCTCGCCCTCCAGCGCGGTCGCGAGCCGGCTCAGCAGGTCGTCATAGCTCAGCAGGCCGAGGGTGCGCTTGCGCCGGTCGAGCTCGTCCCGGGCGTCGCGGGCGAACGCCGCCCGGTGGGACGCCACGGCGTCCGGGTCCGGCTCCTCCGGGATGATCCGGGCCTGCGGGTCGCCGACGGCGCGGCGGGCCAGGTCGAGCGCCTGGTCACGGGTGAACGGGACTCGAAGGGCGTGCCGGTAGCGACCGAGGTAGAGGTCGTCGACGACCTCGACCAAGACGTCGTCGAGGCTCTCGACCAGCTCGGCCCCGGCGTCGGCGTCCCCGGCGGTGCCGAGGCTGTGGAGCACGATCTGGCAGAACTGGTGGGTCGTGGCGATCGTCGCACCGTCGAACTCGGCCAACGCGACCCGCAGGCGTACGCGCCGCAGCTCGACCGTCGCGGCGTCGCCCTCGGCAAGCAGCCGGATCAGCTCGTTGTCGTGCGCGGCGGCGGTCCTGGGGTGTGCCAGCTCCTGCTCGGCCTGGACCAGCTGCTCGCGGACACGTTCGCGCAGCTCGCGGCTGGCGGCCCGCCCGAACGTGATGATGAGCAGCTCGTCGAGCGTCGCGTGCCCGTCGGCGACGTAGCGGGTGACGAGCGCGCCCACGGTCCAGGTCTTGCCGGTGCCGGCGCTGGCCTCGAGCAGGGTCGTGCCGGTGGGCAGCGGGTCGCGGATGCTGAATCGCCCCATGATGCGCTCAGTCACAGGGGTCCGACCTCCCCGGCGGCGAGCAGCGGGTCCCACAGCCGGTGCGCGAGCGCGGCGAACCGGCCGTCCTCGCCGATCAGGTCCTCCAGCGGGGCGTCGTGGCCCCACACGACGACGTGGTGGGCGTCGTCGCGGTCGCCGGGGATCGTCAACGTCGGCAGCTGGGCCGGCTCCCACGCCTTGCGGGCTGCCCCGACAGCGTTGGCGTGGGGCTGGCGGGCGCTCGTCTCTGCATACGCCAGCGAGGTCTTGAGCGGCAGCGGCAGCGGCTCGCGCAGGCCGCTGTCGCGCAGCGTGACCAGGTCGTTGAGTAGCCGGATCGCCGCGTCGCCGACCGGGCGGACGTACGCATGCGTGCCGCCGGACTTGTGCTTGCCGATGGCATGCGCCTCCCACGCGGTGGCGGGGTGCGCGGCGGTCAGCGCCAGCAGCTCGAGCCAGGACCGGAGTCGGTGCTTGGCGGCGAGGGAGGAGTACGTCACCGTGACCAACCGCTCCTGGTAGACATCGTCGACGCTGCCGACCAGGCGGCGGCCGTCCGGCAGCACGATGTCGACGTCGACCGAGCGGGACCGGCCGTGGCGCAGGCCTGCGGTGTTGAGGACCAGCGGGGTGACCGCCGCAGTGACCTCGTCGAGCAGGCGGCGACCGAGCTGGCCGGGTGGGACGAGTCCGCGGCGATATTCGGCCTGCACAGCCTCGCCCGGGTCGGCGCCAGCCAGGGCGTCGCGCAGGATGCGGTCCCCGACACCCCACTTCTCCAGGCCGCCGAGCTCGATCGGGACGCCGTCGGTGACCGGATCGTCCTCGCTCAGCACCGACACGTCGAGGCGCTGGCGCAGGAACGCCTTGACCGGGTGGGCCAGGAACGCGAGGAGATCGGGCAGCGACACCTCGTCCTCGGTGACAGGCTCGAGCGGTCGGTCCAGGAATCGGGGCTCGGCCGCGGCGACCGGACCGGCGGACGCCTGCGCGCCGGCCAGGGCGGCGGGGTCGAAGGTGAACGGCTGGCCGGGGATGAGCGCACCCGGCACGACGTTGCGCCGGTCGAACGGCTGCAGCGGGTGGTGGGTCACGACGTCGGCACCCTGCGCCGTCCGGCCGACCTGGTCGATCAGCTCGCCGAGCGGGACCGCGGGCGGGCGGGACTGGCCGGTACGTTCGTCGGCTCCGGTGTAGGTCAGCACGAGGGTCTCGGTCGCGGCCATGATCGCGTCGAGGAACAGCTGCCGGTCCTCGCTCCGGACGTCCCGCTCCCCCGTCATCGGATCGCGGGCCAGCACGTCGTCGCCGTGCACCGCGCCGACGCGGGGGAACTCGCCGTCGTCCAGCCCCAGCATGCAGATGACGCGGTGCGGCACCGAGCGCATCGGCACCTTGGTGCATACCGTCAGCGTGCCGGTGCGGAAGTTTGCGCGGGTCGGGCGCGAGCCGAGCC
>JAOPXL010000068.1 GCA_025965175.1 Aeromicrobium sp. | reverse complement strand
CTCAGGCATAGCCCAGCTCGTGGAGTCGGTCGTCCTCGATGCCGAAGTGGTGGGCGATCTCGTGCACCACGGTGATGCCGACCTCCTCGACCACGTCCTGCTCGGTGTCGCAGATCTCGAGCGTGGGATTGCGGTAGACGAAGATCCGGTCGGGCATCGCGCCCGCGTACGTACCGTCCCGCTCCGTCAGCGGAATGCCGTCGTAGAGGCCCAGCAGCGTCGGGTCGTCGGCCGGGGCGTCGTCATCGATGAACAGCACGACGTTGTCGAGCAGTGCCGCGAGCTCGGCGGGAACGCGGTCGAACGCGGCCCCGACCAGCTCCGCGAAGCGCTCCTCGCCGATCTCGATCATGGGTCCATCCTGCCCGATGCGGTTTCGCGCGGCGTCTCCTCACCCTCTATGCTGGTGCGGTTTCAGGCCCCCATCGTCTAGCGGCCTAGGACGCCGCCCTTTCACGGCGGTAGCACGGGTTCGAATCCCGTTGGGGGTGCCACTCGGTCGACGCGTTGCGGCGTCCGACCGAGGGTCGGCATCGCCCGTCCGTTGCCGGGGCGCCGGGCTCGCGCCTCTTCGTACGCCGCTCAGGTGACGCTGCGCACACGGCGACGGAGGTTGCTGTACCCGCGTACCAGATGCAAGCGTTTGTCTGCGACATGTGGGGGAACAGCCGTCACCCCACGTATGTCGAGCTTCCTACCTCGGCGCCGGGTACGTCTCCAGACTCCGATCGCCACGGATGGCTGAGATGATGATGCAGCGTGGTCTCCGCCGACGACGCAGCGATCCACGGAAGGCACCGCTCTGCTGTGAAACCGCCCGCCTCCCGAGCGTCCACGCCCACGTTGCTGCGTCCGTGGCACTTCGTGATCGCCTTCGGCATCGTCAGCCTGCTGGCCGACATGGTCTATGAGGGTGCCCGCAGCATCATCGGCCCATATCTGGCCACCTTGGGCGCATCTGCCACGGTCGTCGGGCTCGTTGCTGGTTTCGGCGAGTTCATCGGCTATGGATTGCGCGTCGTCTCCGGATACGCGGCCGGACGAACTCAGCGGTACTGGCTCTGGACCATCCTCGGCTACGCGCTCACCGTGCTCAGCGTCCCGCTGATCGGCGTCACCGGCGTCATGGCTCCAGCCCTGCTGCTCTACGGCACCGAGCGACTCGGGAAGGCGATTCGCTCGCCGGCCAAGGACACGCTGCTGTCCCACGCCTCCGCGCAGACCGGCCGCGGCAGCGCGTTCGGGGTGCACCAAGCACTCGATCAGACCGGTGCCGTGCTGGGACCGTTGCTGCTTGCCGTCGTGCTCGGCTGGCGCGAAGGGGACTACCGGCTGGCCTTCGCGGTGCTCGCCGTGCCCGGGGTGCTGGTGCTGGCCCTGCTGTTCTGGTTGCGGCACCGGGTCCCGGACCCGCTGGTCTACGAGGACACCGAACCCCACGCCAGCTCGGCCCCCTCTGGTGCCGAGTCCCTCCCCGCCGGTCTGGATCCCCATCCCCTGCCCCGAATCTACTGGCAGTACGCCGCGGCCATCGCCTTGCTGTCGTGCGGGATAGCGTCGTTCCCTCTGCTTGCCTATCACGCCCAGACGACCGGGCTGCTGACCGATGCCCAGGTGCCGATCCTGTTCGCCGTCGCCATGTTCGTCGACGGGGTGAGCGGACTCGTCATGGGCCGCGTCTACGACCGGCGCGGACCGTGGACCCTGCTGGCAGTCCCCATTGCCGCGGCCGGCTCGGCCATCGCGTTTCTCGACACCGTGCTCTGGGTCTGGGTCGGCGTGGCTGTCTGGGGCGTCGTCAACGGCGTCCTGGACTCCACCGTGAAGGCCGTGGTCACCGAGCTGGTCCCGAGTCGGACACGCGCAGTGGCATTCGGGTGGCTGGCATTCGTGCGCGGCGCTGGGCTGTTGGTGGCCGGCGGCGTCCTGGGAGTTGCCTACGACCAGGGGATCGCCTACGTGATCACCCTCATCGTGGCTGCCAACGTGGCAGCGCTGCTCAGCCTCGTCCTGACGCTGCGAAGGCTCGGCACCTGAACCCGTCGCGTTTCACTGCGCCGCACAACTGACGAGTCACCGAGTCCCCGACCACGGAACAGCCCTCCAGCTCGAATCTTCCAGTCTCGGTCGAGAGCTGATGATTCGCGAGGCTCAAGGGGTTGGTGCAGCGGTTCGTCGCTTCAGTCTGAACCATCCCGCGGTGACGATGATCGCGCCGACGAAGGACCCGACGAGGCCGGCGACTAACGCAAGGCTCCAGTCGATGCCACCGGCGGGCTTGCCCACCACGAGCTGCGCGGCCGCGCCGGCCAACATGCCGAACAGGATGATGGCGATGATCAGCATTCGTGCGGTCCGTTCTGATCCGAATTGTTCGAGGGGCGTGCTGGCTCGGACACTACGCAGCCACACGTCACACCACCTCATCAGACGAGGGTGAGATCTGAGTCGCGTCATGCTGCCTGCGGTGCTGGAGATCCTGCTGGGCACCGCTGCGCTGCGGACTGCGGCAGCTGTTTCCGGTACGGGCCAACAGAACCTGAAGGTCAGACCTTGGTCTCGGCGGGCGGTGCCTCCGCGGCGGCTGGACGGCCCGGTCCCGGGACCGGGACCGGGAGGAGCATGGTCACCACGTACGCGACCGCGACCGCGACCGCCACCTCCGGCGTCACCGAGACCCCGTCAGCACCCAGGAGCAGGGTCGCCAACAGGGTCGAGGTCAGGGGCAGCCGCAACATCGCCGTACACATGGCTCCGATCCCGATCCCGATCGCCGGCGCCATCGCCATCCCAGGCAGGCCGGACACCGCAATGCCGAGCACAGCGCCGATGAACATCGCGGGGAACACTGGCCCACCACGGAACGCGCTCAGAGACAGGCCGTACACCAGGATCTTGCATGCCGCGAGCAGCAGGAGCGCGCCGACCGAGTAGTCGGCGGCGTGGGCGACCACGTCGGGAAGGTCATCCTGCCCGGAGAAGAGGACCTGGGTGAAGCTGTGGTCCGACACCAGCTGATAGACCATCGCGGTCAGGCCGATACCCAGGCCCAGGAGCGAGGTGACGAGCACCCGGCTCCGGTGTACTGCGGTGCGCAGCGTCAGGCCGATCCGGCGGATCGCCCAGCCGAGGCAGGCGGCCGCGGCGCCCAGGGGAAGTGCCCAAGCGAGCGTGGCGATCGTGGGCACCACCTCCGGAGGTACCGAGGTGAGCGCCAGAGAGAAGTTGCCCAAGCCGGTCCAGCTGTCGAGCCCGACGAACACGAGCGCACCGACACCGGCGGCGAGGAGGCCTGGGAGGGCGACCAGGCTCAACGTGGCACCGGCGATCCCAGCGGCCTCCATGATCAAGAATGCAGCGAGCAGGGGTGAGCCCAGCAAGGTGCTGATCGCTGCGAAGCTGCCGGCCGACGCCATGATCGTCACGGCCATCGGGGGTGCGTCCTGCTTGAGCAGATGCACAACCAACGCCGCGAGGCCGCCTCCGATCGCGATCAACGGCGCCTCGGGGCCGAGCACAGCGCCCAGAGCCAGCGTGGTGAACGAGGCAAGGATGATGCCGGGCAGCTCGCGGTCGACGGGCGGCCCGCCCCCGGCCACGAATCCGAACGCGGGCGAGTGCCCACCGTTGCCCGGCAGGTGGCGGATGCTCAGCCCCGTCAGGAGGCCGCACAGCACCAGGAACGGCACTGGCCACCAGGCCGGGGCGCCGCCGCCGAAGAGGTCATCGGGCAGGTCCTTGAACAGGTACTGCTGGATCTGCGAGAGCAGTGCGAGAAACCCGTAAGCAATCGCGGAAATCGGAATGCCGAGCAGGGTTGCGAGGATCAGGGCCGAGAGGTAGGCACGCGACCGGATGACCGCAGCCGGATCCATTGCCGGGGGCGAGGGCCCGGGCGAGGTGCTGGTCTGGATGTCAGACGCGGACATGGAGTGCGCCCTCCAGGCGCCTCTGCGGAGACGCGGTGCCGATGGACCTCGAGTGCGTCACGCTCTGAGTCCTCCGTGTCTGCATTCACCTGCCATTCCGCAATCCCTCGTCAAGTGCGGGGAGTGGGCTCCCGCGACGGCTACACGGTCAACGACGATGCACCTCCAGCACCTGCGACGTCGTCACCCATCCGGGGTGAGGGTGCGGGTCAGCGGACGGTGGTCCGCTATTGAAATAGCCGACCATTCTTCTCGGACGAGTCCGAGCGCTCTTCGAGGTGGCGATCACCGCGAGGTACGCGCGCTGGCGCCGTCGAGCCGAGGGCGGGAAGCTCGAGCCTCTCCGTGGGACCCCCGGTTAGCCTTGCGACATCAGTCGGAGCCAAGTGCTCGGCACGCGCGTTCGTTCGAGCAGGTGGGCAGGTGAGCAGGTGATTCCCAGACAGCAACGAGACCGGGATGAGAAGGGGCGGGCTCAGCAGGCTCGACCGCGCGACGCCCTGGGGCGTCCCCTTCCGTACGGTTCTGCGGGCGTCGAGCCTGTGTCCGACATCGCCTTGCCGCCGCACGAAGCCCTGCGATTGGCCGAGGAACTTGTCCGGGAGGGCCGACCCTTCGCAGCGCATGAGGTGCTGGAAGCGCGATGGAAGGACTGCCCCGACGACGAACGCGAACTGTGGCAGGGCCTCGCCCAGCTGTGCGTCGGCCTCACGCATGCCGCACGAGGCAATGCCGTCGGCGCCGCCCGCCTCGTCGAGCGCGGAGCAGGGCATCTTCGCTCCTATGACGTCACCGGAGGACCGGTGTACGGACTCGACGTGGCGCAGGTCATCGAGTACTCACGGCGAACAGTCGAGCCGGAGACGGACAAGCCGAGCTGACAGGGGGCCACGACTTGGACGGGGTCTCGATGGGTATGTACCCGACATGACGATCTCACTGGCCGAGCAGGACGAGACACAGCTGGGTGGGCCGCTGAGCGTGCTGGTGCGACAGAAGCGCGACCACATCACGCTCAACCGACTGCTGCACGAGCTCGGGGAGGCGGCGCTCGACCGGCAGGACGAGGTCCTGCGGCGGATCTACCGGCTCGTGTTCGCGCACGCCTTTGCCGAGGAGGCGGTGCTGTGGCCGGTGCTGCGTCGCGTGCTCCCTGATGGGAAGGACCTGACGTTGCAGGTCGAGCAGGAGCACCAGGAGGTCAACGAGCTCGTGACCCGGATCGAGCAGACGCCGGCCGGGTCGACTGATCGCCAGTCCCTGCTGGACCGTCTGGTCGAGGTGCTCCGTGAGGACGTCCGCGACGAGGAAGACCAGCTCCTCCCCCAGCTCCAGGCACGGGTCGACCATCGCAGGCTCGTCGCCCTCGGCATCGCGTGGGAAGCAGTGCGGCGCATCGCGCCCACCCGGGCCCATCCCGTCGTGGCACGGCGCCCGCCCGGAAACGCCCTCGCGGCCGTCCCGCTGACGGTCCTGGACCGTCTTCGGGACCGCGCCGACAGCCGCATCCAGCACTCATCCGGCGCGCCCTGGCTCGAGCGGGTCAGCGCGAAGCTGACCCGCGCCTCCCACGCCGTGGAGCACGCCCCGTTCTTCCGCCGGGGCGAGGACCCCACGACGGCCCGGAGCGACGACGAGGACCCCGCAGTCAGGGAACGCTGACGGCTCGAGCGGCACGAACGGCCTCGGCCACGCCACCTCTCCAGAGCTCACCGTGGCCGGGCGCCACGACCGCGGCGCCGGTGGCCGCGATGCGGACGAGTGACACCTTCGCCGTCGACACGTCGTGGGTACCGCCCTGGCCGACCAGTCGCGGACCGGTGCGCCCGGAGTAAGGATCCAGTGTGACCAGGGCGTCCCCGGTGAAGACGACGTCTCGATCCTGCAGGTGCAGCGCGCAGTGCCCGTCAGTGTGCCCCGGTGTCGCGATGACCGCCGGACGGCCCGGGACGTCGAGGACCGCGCCGTCAACGAGCGCCGAGCTGACGTCGACGCCTCGTACACGCAGCGCACCCGCAGCGACCATGCCGGTCAGGTGCGGCACCGAGCGCGGGTGGAGCAGCGGGTACATGAGCCGCGGACGACCGGGACGGTAGCGGTAGGGATGGCGCACGATCCGGTGGTCGCCGGGGTGCGCCCAGACCGGGATCCGGTGATCGGCCAGCGCACGGGCGAGGATCCCGACGTGGTCGAAGTGACCGTGCGTCAGCACCATGGCCGCGACATCATTCCAGCCGCGACCCACGGACCGCAGCAGCTGGGTCGTCTCGTCCCACATCCCCGGGAGGCCAGCGTCGACGATCGTGACCGCGCCGCCGTCCTCGATCACGTACAGGTTGGTGCTCGCCCGCGTGACTCGGTGCACGCCAGGCACGACGTCCGTCGTGATCATGCGCCCGGGGTATGGGCTCCGCGGCGCGCGAGCCGGCGGGCGATCTTGACGACGGCCACACCCGCGAGGACCCACGGACCGCCGACCAGAATCGGGTCCATCCATTGGTGCCGGACGTCGATCCTCCCTCGCCGCGACGCGATCCCGTGGTGCGAGATCTCCGAACGCAGACCAGTCTCGGTGAACGGGTTGTCGGGCCGGGTCGTCGCGAATGAGCGCAGGTGGCTCTCCGCGGCGTCGACGCGGTCGCCCGCGAGCAGGAGGAGCCAGTGGGCTGCCCTCGCCTCGCTGAAGCGTTCGTAGGCGAGACGCCGGATCGCACCGGACACGCCGCGCAGGGGCACCGACGTGCCGAAGACGGGGGTCAGGAACTCGTGCTCGATGGACCGCTCGCGATAACCGTTGGACGACTGCCGCTCCGGGAAGTCCCAGTGCGCCCCGGTCGCACCGGGATCGAATCGTTCCTGCGGGAACGCCGGCCGGTTCGCTGGGTCGAGGTCCACCCCCCATCCCGGGATCTCGGCGCGCAGCTCCTCGCTCGAGCGGGCCAGCGGTGGCTTCTGGGCGGTGTATGTCATGACGGTGCCTCTCAGCTCGCGGTCGGGACGATGACGGGCTTGATCATGTTGTCGAGCTTGGCCGAGAACATGTGATAGCCCTCGTCCACGTGCTCCAGGGGGATGCGGTGGGTCACGATGTCGTTGGGCTTGAGGTGGCCGTCGCGGATATGCTCGAACAGCCGCGGCCACTGGCGCTTCACCGGGCACTGGTTCATGTTGAGCGTCAGCCCCTTGTTCATCGCGTCGCCGAACTTCACGGCGCTGAACATCGGGCCGTACGCACCCATGACCGAGATCGTTCCGCCCTTGCGAACCGAGTCGATGGCCCAGTTGAGCGCGACTGGCGAGCCACCCTGCAGCTTGAGCTTCGCGGATGTGACGTGCTGCAGGAGGTTGCCGTCGGCCTCGGCGCCCACCGCGTCGATCACGACGTCGGCACCCAGATAGCCCGTCGCCCTCTTCATCTCCAAGACGATGTCCTTGTGCTTGCCGAAGTTGAACGTCTCGGCGTGCGCGAACTCGCGAGCCTTCTCCAGGCGGTAGTCGAGGTGGTCGATCACGATGACCCGCCCCGCCCCCATGAACCAGGCCGACTTCGCAGCGAACAGGCCGACGGGACCCGCTCCGAACACCGCCACGGTGTCCCCCTCGACGATGTCGCCCAGCTGGGCCCCGAAGTAGCCGGTGGCCAGGGCGTCGGTGCACAGCAAGGCGTCCTCGTCGTCCAACCACTCCGGGATCACCGATGGTCCGACATCGGCGAACGGCACCCGGACGAACTCGGCCTGGCCACCGTCATACCCCCCGCACGTGTGCGAGTAGCCGTAGATGCCACCCACCGCGGTCGCGTTGGGGTTGACGTTGTGGCAGTTGGAGTACAGGCCCCGGGCGCAGAAGTAGCAGGAGCCGCAGTAGACGTTGAACGGCACCATGACCCGGTCGCCCGCCTTGAGGTTCTGGACCGACGACCCGACCTGCTCGACGACGCCGATGAACTCGTGACCGAACGTGTGGCCGACCCGGGTGTCCGGCATCATTCCGTGGTAAAGGTGCAGGTCAGAACCGCAGATCGCCGCGAGCGTGACCCGCACGATCGCGTCGTTCGGGTGCTCGACCGTGGGGATGTCCTTCTCCTCGACCCGCACCTTGTACGGGCCCCGATAAACCATGGCCAACATGTGTGCCCTCCCGGAAGATTCGTGACGACAGTCGCCATGAGGGCACTACCCGATCTGCCGTCTCCTCAGACCTTTGAGCGCCAGCGTTTGCGAGTCACTGTGTGGGGAACGTCACAGACTCCGGTTAGGGAGTAACCGGCGCCAACGCCTGAGGTGTCCATGTCTGCCCATGACGATCGATCCATCACTTCCCTGCTCGTCGCGGCCCGCGCCGCACCCGTCCCGGCGCGCGAGCGGATGGAGTCCGAGGTGGTGACGTTCTTCCGGCCGCTGACCCGGGGGCTCGCCCGTCGCTACGCCCACAAGGGCGTCGACACCGAGGACCTGGAGCAGGTCGCCGACCTGGCCCTGGTCAAGGCGATGCGGCGCTTCGACCCTGAGGTCGGCCACCTGCGCGGCTATGTCACGACGACTGTGCTCGGAGAGATCAAGCGGCACTTCCGCGACTACGCGTGGAGCGTACGTCCGCCGCGCGACATCCAGGACCTGCAGTCAAGCGTCGCGGACGCGATGACCAGCACCCCTCACGATGACGCGGACCGCTCCTCGATCGACCACGCGGCCGACGTGCTGCACGTCGACCGGTCCGTCGTGGTCGAGGTGCTGCTGGCTCGCGGAGGATTCCACGCATTGCCGTTGGACCGGCCGAGCCACGAGGGCGGACCCGCTCCTCAGCACGTCGTGGACGAAACTGATCCGTGCCTCACGGCGGAGCGCAGGTCGTTCCTGCAGTACGTCTGCGCCGGGCTTGACCACGACGAGCGCGAGCTCCTCCGCCTGCGCTTCGTCGAGGAGCTGACCCAACGCCAGATCGCGGTCCGAGTGGACTCGACGCAGAAGCAGGTCTCACGCACCCTCGAACGGGTGCTCGTCTCACTGCGGGCGCGGGCGGTCGCGGATGTCGCCTGAGCCCCGGCCGTGCTCAACCCTGGGGACTCACTGTGATCGCGACCAGCGCGATGTCGTCGCGGGCGTCGGCGCCCTGGAAGGCCATCACATCGTCCAGCAGCTCCGTGACAAGCTCCTGGCTGGTTGAGCCGGCGGTGGCGAGCAAAGCCCTGAGCCGCTCCTGGCCGTACATGTCGAGGCCGTGCCGTGCCTCGGTCACCCCGTCGGTGAACAGCAGGACCGTGTCGCCCTCGTGGAGCTCGACCTGCTCCTCCGAGAGCTGGGGAGCATCGGCGACGCCGAGCAGCGAGCCCCACTCACCGAGCTCTCGGACCGTCCCCGACGAGTCGCGGAGCAAGGGCAGGTCGTGCCCGCCGCACGACACCGACGCGGTCCACCGACCGTCGTGCTGCTGGAGGCGCATCAGCACGACGGTGCAGAACCGGTCGTACGACGCGCCGAGCAGCGCCGCGTTGAGGCCGGTGAGCATCTCGGCGGTCGATCCTGAGGGGATGGCCACAGCCCGGATGGCGTGCTGGACGAAGGTCGTGACCGCCGCAGCGTCGACCCCCTTGCCGGCGACGTCGCCCAGCGCGACGAGCCAGTCGCCCTCGCGGATCTGGAACACGTCGTAGAAGTCCCCGCCGACCTCGCTGCCGTCGCCCGCCGGGCGGTAGACGCCGGCGATGTCGATCCCCACCACGTTGGGGGGCGCCGGTGGCACGAAGGTCTCCTGCAGCGTCCGTCCCAGGGTCAGCGCCCGAGTCTCGGCCTCCTCGGCCGCACGTCGTGCGGTGAGCAGCTCCTCCTCGTACGTCCGACGCTCCCGCGCCTCGAACACGATCGTGCGGATGACGGGGCTTCCGTCGACGCCGGGTGTCACGTTGGAGCTCAGCAGGACCGGGACGGTGGCTCCATCCGACCGCTTCAGGTCGAACGCGATCTCGTGGGCCTCGCCCTGCATCTGGAGCATGGGCCGGTAGTGGGTCTCGTGATACATCCGGTCGCCCACGCCGAGGAAGTCGACCAGCGACATCGTCCCCACGATGTCGTCGTGCGGGAGTCCGACGAGCGCGAGGAACTTGGGGTTGACCGCGAGGATCCGGCCGTCGGGGCCCAGCTCGAGGTAGCCGCACGGCGCGAGCTCGAAGTCGTCCCGGCCCGCCATGGTCATGCGGACCCGAGGAAGGAGCGGATCGCCGCCGCAGTCTCTGCCGGGGCGCTGAGGTGCGGGCAGTGCCCCGTCGTGTCCAGCACGACGTACTCGGCCTCACGGAGGTGGTCGCGGACGAACTCCCCGGCGGACTGCGGCGCGATGAGGTCTTCCCGCGACTGGAGCACGAGGGTCGGCGCCTGCACGGCGTCGAGGTCCCGGCGATTGTCGGATCGGAACGTGACGTTGGCGAACGCCTTGGCGATCGTCGGGTCGGAGCGGCAGAAGCTCTCGTGGAGCTCGCCTGCGAGCTCGGGACGATCCGCGTTGGCCATGATGACCGGTGCCATGGTCCGGGACCAGCCGAGGTAGTTGCGATCCATCGAGTCGAGCAGCTCGTCGACGTCGGCCGGCGAGAACCCTCCGACGTACGCGCCGTCGTCGATGTAGCGCGCCGAGGGCGAGACCATGACGAGCTTCGCGAACAGGTCCGGTCGCTTGCCGGCCGCCAGGGCACCGATCATCGCCGATACCGAGTGGCCGACGAAGACGACGTCGCGCAGGTCGAGGGCATCGCAGATCTCGATGGCGTCATCGGCATAGCCCTGGAGCGAGGCGTAACGGGCCGGGTCGTACGCGCTGGTGTCCGAGGCCCCCGCGCCGACGTGGTCGAACATGACCAGCCGGTGGTCGTCCTCGAGGTAGGGCGCCATGGCCCGCCACATGTGCTGGTCGCAGCCGAACCCATGGGCGAGCAGCAGCGGGGATCCCGTTCCGCTGCCACCGACCGTGACGTGGTGTCGCACCAACGGATTCATGCCCCACATCGTATCCGAGCGACCGTTCGACGACCTTGCTGTCGGTCGGCGGGGACAGCAGGATGAGCACGTGACAGGACGCACCGTGGGAGTCGAGGAGGAGATGTTCCTTGTGGACCCGACGACTGGCCGGCTCGCGGCGTCCTCTGATCGCGCGGTGGCGCAGAAGGCATGGTCCAACAAGGTCGAGCAGGAGCTTTTCCTGCAGCAGATCGAGACCCAGTCCGATCCGCAGCACGACATGTCCCACCTGCTGGCGGACCTGCGAGCCGCCCGCCGGGACGCGTCGCACGCCGCCGAGGTCGTCGGCGCTCGACTCGCCGCGATGCCCACCCCCGTCATGGGTGACCACGGCGGCGACGTCACCCACAAGACGCGCTACGAACACATGATGACCCGGTTCGGCCGGGTCGGACGTGAGGCCCTGGTATGCGGGATGCACGTGCACGTCGACATCGCCGACGACGAGGAGGGCGTCGCCGTGCTGGACCGGCTGCGCGCCTGGTTCCCGCTGGTCATGGCGCTGGCGGCCAACTCGCCGTTCGACCTGGGCGCCGACACGGCGTACGCCAGCTGGCGGGGTCAGATCTGGGAGGCCTGGCCCAGCGCCGGGGCCGTCGAGCCGTTCGGCGACGCGGCCGGATATCAGCGGGCCGTCGCGGCGATCCTGGCGTCGGGGGCCGCCCTCGACGAGGGCATGATCTATTTCGACGCGCGCTTGTCCCGCCACTTCCCCACCATCGAGGTCCGGGTCGCCGACGTCTGCACGGACCTGGACGACACGGTCCTCGTCGCGGCCGTGGTGCGCGCCCTCGTCGACACGTGCGCGAGCGCGTGGCACGCCGGTGACGCCGTCGAGCCGTGGCGGGTCGATCTGCTGCGCGCCGCGCGCTGGCGGGCCCGGCGGGACGGGCTCGGCGATGCCTTGATCGACCCGATAAGCGGCGTCCCGGCCGCGGCGGCAGACGTCATGGAGACACTGCTGCGTACGATCGGCCCGGCCCTCGACCGCTCGGGGGACGCCCGGCTCGTCGAGGACGGGATCACGCGCCTGCTGCGGGACGGGACCGGATCGGCCCTGCAACGCGCGGTGGCCGGACCCGGCCTCGACCTGCGATCCGTCGTGGAGGACGTCCTCGACCGGACCGCAGCATCGTGGCGGTGACCACCGCGCCCACGGTCAGGGCTTGAACAGCACCTTGATCGCGCCGTCCTGCTTCTTCTGGAACATCTCGTACGCCTGCGGCGCCTCGTCGAGCGTGAGGTGGTGCGTCGCGAACGACTCCAGCCCCAGGGGGTCGGCGTCGTCGTAGGCCAGGGGCAGGATGTCGTCGACCCAGCGCTTGACGTTGGCCTGACCCATCCGCAGGGTCAGCTGCTTGTCGAAGATCATCTGCATCGAGATCGGGTCCTGGGCGCCGGCGTAGACGCCGGTGATCGAGACCGTTCCACCTCGACGGACGGCCTTGAACGCCAGGTCCAACGCGGCCAGACGATCGGTGCTCGCGTGAATCATGAGCGGGCGGGACAAGGCCTTGGGGAGCAAGCCCACGACCTTCTGCGCCGCCTCGGCGACACCCGAGCCGTGCGCCTCCATGCCGACCGCGTCCATCACGGCGTCGGCCCCGCGTCCTGCGGTCTTCTCCAGGATCGCAGCGACGGTGTCGCCGGCGGTCAGGTCGATCGTCTCGACCCCGAGCGACTTCGAGCGGGCCAGCCGCTCGGGCACCAGGTCGACACCGATGACCCGCACATCGCGCAGCAGCGCGATGCGGGCGGCCATCTCCCCGATCGGGCCCAGACCCACGATGACGAGGGTCTCGCCGGCCTTGACCCCGGAGTACTCGACCCCCTGCCACGCGGTCGGGGCGACGTCGGAGAGGTAGACGAAACGCTCGTCGCTCGGCCCGTCCTCGACCTTGATGGGGCCGTAGTTACCGTGCGGGACGCGCAGGAACTCGGCCTGGCCACCGGGCACAGCGCCGTAGAGATCGGTGAAGCCGAACAGAGCTGCACCCATGCCGAACTCGCGGACCTGGGTCACCTCGCACTGCGTCTGCAGGCCGCGGGTGCACATGAAGCAGGAGCCGCACGCGATCTGGAACGGGATGACGACCCGGTCCCCGTCCTGGAGGTTGGTGACCGCCGAGCCGCGCTCGACGACTCGACCCATCGGCTCGTGGCCCAGCACGTCACCGGGGTGCAGGAACGGCCCGAGCGGGTCGTAGAGGTGCAGGTCAGAGCCGCACAGCCCGGTCGTTGTGACCTCGATGATGATGTCGTCGGGCTGTTGGATCTTGGGGTCCGGGACCGTCTCGACGCTTACCTTCTGCTTGCCCTGCCAGGTCAGTGCTCTCATCATGTGCCTCTCGCAAAACTGTGGACGTGCTTCGAGCGTGCTCGCACGCGAGTGCTCCTGCAGTGCCCGTCCTCGCCGGTTTCATGCGCCCGCTGACACGTGCCCGGCGCGGTCGTCTCCGCCCGACCGCAGGACACCCTGTCGGAAAGGCTGTTTGCAATGACATGAAACGGGGTATGTCACGAGTGCCGGCCGGATGAGGGAACACCGCCATCGGATGACCGGCACTCTCCTCGGAAGCTCGAGATGGGCCCGGCTCACGCAGATCGGGCCCGTCTCGCTTCCGTCCCGGCGGCTTCGACCCGTCGGCCACAATGGACCGGTGAGCGCCGGCCGATTCGCCCCATCCCCCTCGGGCGACCTCCACATCGGCAACCTGCGGACCGCGCTGCTGGCGTGGCTGTGCGCTCGGCAGAGCGCTCGGTCCTTCCTGATGCGGGTCGAGGACCTCGACCGCGTACGTCCGGGGGCCGAGGAGCGCCAGCTCGCCGACCTCGCGGCGCTGGGGCTGACCTGGGACGGATCCGTCGTCCGGCAGTCGGAGCGGGCGCGCCTCTACGACGCCGCCCTCGCCTCGCTGGGCGGCCGGGGGCTGGTCTACGAGTGCTTCTGCACGCGCCGGGAGATCCTCGAGGCCCCGTCGGCGCCCCACGCCCCGCCGGGTTCCTACCCCGGCACGTGTCGCGGCCTGACCGAGGGCGAGCGGGCCGAGCGTCGAGGGGAGCGGCCCGCGGCGCTGCGGCTGCGCGCCGAGACCGCGACCTTCACGGTCCGGGACGCGATCCACGGGTCGTACGAAGGTGCGGTGGATGACGTCGTCCTGCGCCGGGGCGACGGCGCGGTGGCCTACAACCTCGCGGTCGTCGTCGACGACGCGCACCAGGGGATCGACCAGGTCGTGCGCGGGGACGACCTGCTGAGCTCGGCGCCCCGCCAGGCGTACCTCGCTTCCCTGCTCGGCGCGACTCCCCCGACGTACGTCCACGTGCCGCTCGCGCTCAACGCCGACGGCCGGCGGCTGGCCAAGCGGGACGGCGCCGTGACGTACGCCGAGCTGACGGCTGCCGGCGTGGACGTGCTGGAGGCGATCACGTCCTCGCTGGGGCTCGCCCGTGCCGAGCCGGCGGCCCTGGTCGACACGTTCGACCTCGCGGCGATCCCCCGGGAGCCCTGGGTGTTCGTCCCGCCGAGCTAGTGCTGGTCGACGAAGGTCTCGATGAGCTCACCGAGCCGGTCGGGCTGCTCGATCGTGCTGGAGTGACCGCTGCCCGTGACGACCTCGAGCCGCGCGCCCGCGATGGCACCGGCGATCACCTCGGCCTTGGCGAGCGGTGTCGCGACGTCCTCGTCGCCGACGATCACGAGGGTCGGCGTCGTGATCCGTCCGAGCTCCGGCAGGATCGGCTCCCGGTCGGTGACGCCGTAGATCGCCTTCGCCACGCCGGCGCGCTTCGCCGCCCGGACGCCGGACATCCAGGCGTCGGTGTGCTGCTTCGCGATGGGACTGGCCAGGAACGTCGGCCCGAACATGATCGGCTCGACCTGCGACCGGACGGGGCCGAGCCCAAGGACGCGGTAGACCTTGGCGAGCGTGCGGTACTTCGACACCTTGTCGGGGTCCTCCGGGCCGGCGCTCGTGTCCAGCAGCGTCAGGGAGCGCAGCAGCTCGGGGCGGCGGGCGCCCAGCCGCATGCCCACGAATCCGCCCATCGACAGGCCGACGTAGTGCACGGGTCCGGCCGCCAGGCCCTCGATCACGGCGGCGGCGTCCTCGGCGAGCGTGTCCATGTCGTAGCCGTCGGGTGCCGCCGGCGACTTGCCCTGGCCGCGCCAGTCGATCGTGACGCAGCGATAGCGGTCGCGGAGGCGTTCGACCTGGGCGGCGAACATGCGCCCGCTGAACAGCAGGCCGTGCCCGAAGACGATCGCTGGGGCGTCGGGGTGTCCGGCCGGTGCGCCGGTGTCCTCGACGTGGACCTGGGCACCGTTGACCTCGATGACGGGCATCTGACTCCTCCTGATTGATGTGTGCTGACTATGACAGGCCGGTAGGGTCTTGACATGGTTGTGAGTGCTCACTAACTTGATCCCCATGGTGACCGGGAAACGGATGAAGGCCGAGGACCGCAAGGTCCTGATCCTCGAGGCCGCGATGGCCGAGTACGGCCGAGGTGGCATGCACGCGACCTCCGTCGAGGTCATCGCCGAGCGCGCGGGAGTCTCCCAGCCGTACATCTTCCGGTTGTTCGGCACCAAGACCGACCTCATCGCCGCCGCGATCGAGCACCACACGACCAACCTGCGCCGCACCTTCCGGGAGGCGGCCGAGCAGCGCGGTCCCGACATGTCGCCGCTCGAGGCGATGGGGACGGCCTACATCGCCCTCATGACCGACGACGTCAACTCGCTGCGCTGCCAGCTGCACACCTGGGCCGCCGCTTCCGACCCCGCGATCAAGGAGGTTGCGCAACGGACGTACCGCGAGATCTGGGAGGAGGTCGCCGAGCTGAGTGGCGCCTCGGCCGACGAGGTCCGCGACTTCATGGCCCACGGGATGCTCCTGACGGTCGTGGCCTCCCTCGACCTCGCCGAGCTGTACGGCGACCCGCTCGCCGTCGTGAAGGAGTTCTGATGTTCACCGCCATCGCCCGCCTGGCGAGCACCCACCCACGCCACATCCTCGGCGTCACCGTCCTGTTCTTCGTCGTCGCCGGGGCCCTCGGCGGCCCGGTCGCCGGGCTGCTCAACAGCGACAACGACTCGTTCTCCGACACCGGCGCGTCCAGCGCTCGCGCCATCGCCCAGATCGAGGAGGCCAGCGGGCAGGATGCTGCCCCCAGCGTCGTCGTGCTGGTCGCCACCGGCGACACCGCCGCCATCGCCGAGGCGACCGGGATCCTGCAGGACGATCCCGCCGTCGCGCAGGTCGTCGGCGGCCCCGGGGCGGGCGAGCGGTTCGTGTCCCGGGACGGCGGACAGACCTACTTCGCCGCGACCTACCGGTCCGGCGTCGATGCCGACCACGCCACCGAACGCCTCCGGGCCGAGCTCGGCCGGGTCGACGGCGTGCAGGTCGGCGGCTTCGGCCCGGCCTACCAGGAGGTCAACGATCACGTCGAGAACGATCTGGTGACAGCTGAGCTCATAGCGTTCCCGCTGCTGTTCATCGTGTCGCTGCTCGTGTTCCGCTCCGCGGTCGCGGCCCTGCTCCCGCTGCTGGTCGGCGGCCTGACGATCGTCACTTCGTTGCTCGTCCTGCGCGGCGTCAACGAGGTCATCGACATCTCGGTCTTCGCGCTCAACCTCATCACCGGGCTCGGCCTGGGGCTCGCGATCGACTATTCGCTGTTCATGGTCTCGCGCTTCCGCGAGGAGCTCGAGCGGGTCGGCCCGGGCGCCGAGGCGGTCCGACGCACCGTCGCGACCGCCGGGCGTACCGTCGCCTTCTCCGCGGTCACGGTCGCCGGCGCGGGGCTGGCGCTGCTGGTCTTCCCGCTGCGCTTCCTCTACTCGATGGGCATCGGCGTCACGATCGTGGCGCTGGCCGCGGCGGCCGTCTCGCTTCTGGTGCTGCCGGCGCTCTTCGCGGTGCTGCAGCACCGGGTCAACGCGCTGGCGCCACGACGCTGGCGTGAGGCACAGCTCGCCGACGCCCGCGCCGAGACGAAGGGGTTCTGGTTCCGCCTCTCCCACTTCGTCATGCGCTTCCCGGTCGGGACAGCGCTGACGGGCGCGGCGATCCTGCTGGCGCTCGGCGCCCCGTTCCTGGGCGTCAAGTTCACCGGGGTCGACGCGACCGTGCTGCCCGACGGCAGCCCGGCCAAGACCGTCGACTCTGTCCTGCGCAGCGACTTCACCGGCGCCGAGTCCTCCCCCGTCATCGTCGCCGTCACGGCGCCCCGCTCGGCCGAGGGGGCCATGACGTCGTACGCCCATGAGCTCAGCGGTCTCGACGGGGCCGCGCAGGTCGCGCCGCCGCAGTACGTCGGCGACCGCACCTGGCAGGTCGACGTCGTGCCGTCGGCGTCGACGCTCGACGAGCGCACGCTCGACCTCGTCGACGACATCCGGGACGTCGACGGGCCCGGACCGGCGCTGGTCGGTGGGGCGAGCGCCGAGCAGGTGGATCAGGTTGCCTCGATCGCGGCCAACATCCCGTTGGCGTTGCTGATCCTGGTGGCGCTGACGTTCACGACCCTGTTCCTCATGACCGGGTCCGTCGTCCTGCCGATCAAGGCGCTGCTGATGAACGTGCTGACGATCAGTGCGACGTTCGGCGTCCTGGTGCTGATCTTCCAGGACGGCCGGTTCGAGGGGCTGCTCGACTTCTCCTCCCAAGGGGCGCTGGAGTCGACCCAGCCGGTGTTCCTGTTCGCCGTGGTGTTCGGGCTGTCGACGGACTACGCGGTGTTCCTCCTGACCCGGATCAAGGAGGCGCGGGACGCCGGGGCCGGCGAGCGGGAGGCCGTCGCGCTGGGTCTGCAGCGCACCGGACGGATCGTGACGGCGGCGGCACTGTTGTTCGCGATCGCGCTGGGCGCCTTCGCGACGTCGCAGATCATCTTCATCAAGGAGCTCGGCGTCGGCACGGCGCTCGCGGTCCTGATCGACGCCACGATCGTGCGCGCCATGCTGGTCCCGTCGCTCATGGCCCTGCTCGGTCGGGCCAACTGGTGGGCACCCGGACCGCTGCGCCGGCTCCACGACCGGATCGGCATCAGCGAGAGCGATCCGGTCGACGTAGCGGTGCACTAACCGCTGAGCGTGACGTTTGGGCCCCGGAATCGTCGATTCCAGGGCCCAAACGTCACTGCCAGCGGGGGGTGGGTTAGATGAGGCCCTTGCTGGTCAGCCACTCCTTGGCCAGCACGTCCGGGGCGGTCTTGTCGTCGCCCTGGTTCTTGCTGTTGAGGTCCAGCAGGTCCTGCGTCGTCAGCTGCGCCGAGATGCCGTCCAGGATCTTCTGGACCTTGTCCGAGGCCTTCTCGTCGTTGATCAGCGGGACGACCTGCTGGGCGGCGATGAGGTTCTCGGGGTCCTCGAGGGTCACGAGCTTGTTGGCCAGGATCGACGGCGTCGTGGAGTAGATGTCCGCGACGTCGACGTCTCCGTCGACCAACGACTTGAGCGTCTTGGGTCCACCACTGTCACCGATCGGGATGAATGTGATGCCGGTGATGCCGTAGACCTTCTCGAGCCCCGGGATGCCGTAGGGGCGGGTCTTGAACTCGGGGTTGGCGCCGAGCTTGAGGTCCTTGACCTTCTTGAGGTCGGCGATGGTGGCGATGCCGTTCTTGTCGGCGAACTCGGACGTCACGTTGAGCGAGTCCTTGTCCTCGGCCTTCGCGGCGTCGAGCACGTCGAGGTTGTCGGGCAGGGCGTCGACGAGCGCGTCCTCGATGTCCGCCTCTGAGGTGGCGGTCGCCTTGGGGTCGAGATAGGCCAGCAGGTTGCCGGAGTACTCCGGCAGCAGGTCGATCTCACCGTTCTTGAGTGCCGGGATGTACGCCTCGCGCGCCCCGATGTTGAGCTTCTTGTTGACCTTGACGCCGCCGGCCTCGAGGGCCTGGGCGTAGATCTCGGCGATGATCTCGTTCTCGGGGAACGCGGCCGAGCCGACCGTGATGGTGTCGGAGGCGGACTTCTTCCCCTCGGTCGGGTCGCTGCCGCACGCGGACATCGACAGGCCGAGGGCCGCCGCGGCCAGGCCGGCGATGAACTTGGGAATGGACATGATTCTCCTTGGTGGGGGTGGGGTCAGACGGAGGTGGGAACGAGCGCGGGGCGATGGCGCAGCGCGAGCCGCTGCAGCAGGACGAAGAGCCCGTCGAGGACGAGCGCGAGGACGATGACGACGACGGAACCGGCGACGACCTGCGGATAGTCGCTGATCGCCAGGCCGTCGATGAGATAGCGGCCGAGCCCACCGGGACCCGGGATGTATGCCGCGACCGTCGCCGTCGCGACGACCTGCAGGGTCGCCGAGCGGAAGCCGCCGATGATCAGCGGCAGCGCGAGCGGCACCTCGACCTTGGTCAGGATCTGCCACTCGGTCATCCCGACCGCGCGGGCCGCGTCGATCGTCTGCCGGTCGACGGCCTCGAGCCCGGAGTAGGCGCCGGCCAGCAGCGGCGGCACGGCCAGGAGCACCAGGGCGAAGATCGCCGCCCGGATGCCGATGCCGGTGAACAGGGAGGCGTACGTCAGCACGCCCAGGGTGGGCAGCGCCCTCAGCGCACCGGCCGTGACGACCGCCAGGCCGCGGAGCCGGCCCGTGTGGCCGATCCACAGCCCCAGCGGCATCGCGACAGCGGCCGCGATGGTGATCGTCAGCGCGGTGTAGCCAAGGTGCTCGAGGAGACGGTTGGGCACCCCGTCCTCCCCCGACCAGTGAGCTCCGTCGCTGAGCCAGTCGATCGTGCCAGTGACGACGCTCATGCGTGACCACCACCGACGAGCCGGCGCAGCCCGCTCCGTGGCGTTGCCCGGGTGCTCGACCACGGCATCAGCACACGACCGGCCAGGACGAGCAGCACGTCATACGCCAGCGCGAGCAGCACGATGCCGATCACGCCGATGAGGATCTCGGGGGTGTTGTCAGTGCGATAGCCCTCGGTGAACAGGGAGCCGAGGTTGCTGACGCCGATCAGCGCCCCGACGCTGACCAGGCTCACGGTGCTCACCGCGACGACGCGCAGCCCCGCCAGCAGCACCGGTCCGGCGAGGGGCAGCTCGACGGTGAACGCGCGGCCGGCGGGGGCGAAGCCGGTCGCAGTGGCGGCGTCGAGCACCGGGGGTGGCACGGACTCGAACGCGTCGGCGGCCGAGCGCACCATGATCGCGACGGCGTACACCGTCAGGGCCACGACGACGTTGGTCGGCGCGAGGATCCCGGTGCCGATGATCGTCGGCAGGATCAGGAAGAACGCCAGCGACGGGACCGTGTAGAGCACCCCGGCGACCGAGAGGAGGAACCCGCGCAGGCGGGGGTGCCGGTTGGCGTACCACCCGATCGGCACCGCGATGACGAAGCCGAGGACGATCGGCACCGCGCTGAGCCACACGTGACTCAGCAGCAGGTCCATGACCTTGTCGGTGTTGTCCCGGAACCAGGTCATGAGGCTCGGCTGCTCACTCGAGGACTCCCGTGGCCTTGCCCGTCGCGTCGACGACGATGCGGGTGCCGTCGCGCTCCTCGACGTGGAGCCGACGGTGCCCCTTGTCGAGCCCCACGAAGCTGCGGACGAAGTCGTCCGCAGGGCTGGCGATGATCTCCTTCGGTGTGCCGACCTGGGCGACGACGCCGCCCTGCCGCAGGATCACGACCTGGTCACCGAGCAGGAAGGCCTCGTCGATGTCGTGGGTCACAAACACGATCGTCTTGTCGAGCTCGGCCTGCAGGCGCAGCAGCTCGCGCTGGAGCTCGTCGCGCACGATCGGGTCGACCGCACCGAACGGCTCGTCCATCAACAGGATGTTGGGGTCCGTCACGAGGCCGCGTGCGACACCGACCCGCTGCTGCTGGCCGCCGGAGAGCTGGCTGGGGTACTTCGTGGCGAGCGACGTGTCGAGGCCGACGGTCTCCAGCACGGCGTACGACCGGTCGCGCGCCTCCTTGCGATCGACGCCGTTGAGTCGCAGGACCGTGGCGACGTTGTCGATGACCTTGCGGTGGGGCAGGAGGCCGGCGTGCTGCATGACGTACCCGATGCTGCGGCGCAGCTGGACCTTGTTGCGGGTCGCGACGTCAACGTCGTCGATCAGGACCTGACCGCGGGTCGGGTCGACCATGCGATTGACCATGCGCAGAAGCGTCGTCTTGCCACAGCCGGAGGAGCCGACAAGCACCGTCGTGGTCCGCGAGGGCAGCATGAGGCTGAAGTCACCGACCGCCTCCGTCCCGTCGGCGAACGTCTTGCCGATGGAGCGGTACTCGATCATGCGGTCCTCCGTGCTCGGCGCCGGCGTGCCGGGACAGTAGGTAGGCAAGGACAAGGCTCTCGCCAGTCTGTCGTGATCGTCCACCGGGGGCAATCGGAAATGCGCGTCACTTCACCCCGCAGGGGTGGCGGCGCGGACCTGCCGCTCAACCGGGGTCGGACCCGGGACGACCGGCAGGCCGGCCGCCCGCCAGGCGTGGATGCCGCCGTCGATGTCGTACGCCGGCAGGCCGAGCGACACCAGGGCGGACGCCGCGAGGGAGGACGTGTAGCCCTCGGCGCACACGACGATCCACTCCTGACCGACCCGCGCGACGGGCAGGTTGGCGCCCGAGGAGGGGTGCAGGCGCCACTCGAGGTGATTGCGCTCTACGACGTACGACTCGGGGATCTCACCGTCGACCTCACGCTGCCACGCCGGCCGGATGTCGACGATCAGCGCACCGGTGAGCGTACGGTCGCGGGCCTGGAGGGGGCTGAGGCGCGAGATGTCGTGACGGGCTGACGCGAGCAGCTCGTCGACCGACTCGAACGTGATCGTCACGACGCCGCCCGCAGGTCCGGCGCGGGTGCCTCCGGGTCGTCGGTCCACAGCGACGCGAGCCGGGTCAGCTGGTGTCCGTCAACGTCGTAGTAGTTCATCTGCGACAGCGGCGGCGAGTAGGCGTGCACGCTGACCGCGACCTCGGGACGTACGTTGCGGACGTCGTGGACGTAGCGCTCGCCGAAGATCACCGCGTCGCCCGCAGATCGGCTGGACTCCCGGAGCACCTCGGCGCCGGGCGTCCACACCGCCTCGCTCAGCTCGCCGCTGACGACCGTGAAGGAGCCGGACGACCCGCCGTGGTCGTGCAGCTGTGTGCCCTGCTCCTGCGTCCAGCTGATGAGCCAGACGTCGACCTGGTCGTCACAGCGCAGCCGCACGTGCCAACGGCTCTCCTCGTCGGCATGGACCTCGTGGAGGCCAGCGCGGACGTCATCGGCGACCGCGCTCGTCAGTGCGGCGAGCTCGGCCAGCGACAGGGGCGCGACGATGGTGGGACGGACGGTCATGGGCTCCATGCAACGCGACCGGACGCCGTCGCAGGACGGTTCCCAGTGGGTGGACACCCGATCGCAGAGGGGTTCGGCGGTGCTAACGGGTCCGTCCCGCAGGGAATGGGTGGACCCGTTTTGGTGGGTGGGCAGGCCGTGGGCTAGAGTTGCGTCCGCGGTTGACCGCACAGCATCAAGGCCCCGTGGCGCAGTTGGTTAGCGCGCCGCCCTGTCACGGCGGAGGTCGCCGGTTCGAGTCCGGTCGGGGTCGCATGTGAGACATCCCACGGTCCTCTTCGGAGGAACGTGGGATGTTCTCTTTCCCCCGGATGGTTGAACCCGGCATGTCCTCCCCCACCACCACTGCCCCGTTCACGCTGCCCGACGAGACGCTCGACGTCCTGTTCCGCGAGGCCCGGACCGCCAACACGTTCAGCGACGAGCCCGTCAAGATCGACGAGGTCCGCGACGTCTTCGAGCTCGTCAAGTACGGCCCGACGATGATGAACATCCAGCCGATGCGTCTGCTCCTGGTCGAGCAGGGTGCCGGCCGCGACCGCCTCCTGCCGCTGATGGCGGAGGGCAACCGGGCCAAGACGGCCGCCGCCCCCGTCGTCGCGGTCGTCGCCGCCGACGTCGACTTCCACACGTCGATGGCCGCGCACTTCCCGCACAACCCCACAGCCGGCGACATGTTCGCGGGCAACGCCGACGGCCGCGCCGACATCGCCCGCTACAACACCGCGCTGCAGACCGGCTTCTTCATCGTCGGCATCCGGGCCGCCGGCCTGGCCGCGGGCCCGATGGGTGGCTTCGACGCCGCGGGCATCGACCAGGAGTTCTTCGCCGGTACCTCGTGGCGCACGCAGCTGGTCATCAACATCGGCCACCCGGGCGACAACCCGTGGTTCGATCGCCTGCCGCGCATCTCGGCCGACGACGCGATCCTGACGGCCTGACGCCCGTGACTGCCGCGCGACCCTCCTCGGGTCGCGTGGCAGTCTGAGGTCATGGCCGATCTCACCTCCCGCGTCCACGACCTCCTCCCCTCGGTGCTGGACGACCTCGAGTCCCTCGTCCGCATCCCGTCGATCTGGGCCCAGCCCGAGCACCG
>JAOPXL010000044.1 GCA_025965175.1 Aeromicrobium sp. | reverse complement strand
GGTGGCATCGGGACGAAGATCAGGAGCGTGGGTCACAAGCATTCCTCGAGGTGCGATGGACTAAGGAGTGCTGGGGAACTCCAGCCGGCGGCGGGCTCGCGTGGGCCTCGGGGGTTCCCGAACTATGCGCCCAGTCTCTCACGCGGCTCAAGATCCGGCGGGACCCAGACACGGGATGGACAACGCGCCCGGAGGATGTCGGTTACGGCTCCTCTACGGTGGGTGAGTGACCTCATACGCCGCAGTCCTGTGGGACCTCGACGGAACGATCGTCGACACCGAGCCGCTCTGGATGGCCGCCGAGCACGAGCTGGCCGCTGAGCACGGGAAGATCTGGACCGAGGAGGACGCCCTCCAGCTCGTGGGCAACTCGCTGCTGACCTCGGGGGAGTACATCCGCGCCAAGCTCGGGATCGACATGTCCGCCGAGGCCGTCGTGGACTACCTCGTCGAACGCCTGGCGACCGCCCTGCGCGAGCACGTCGCGTGGCGGCCCGGCGCCCGTGAGCTCATCGAGGCCCTCGATGCCGCTGGGATTCCCCAGGCCCTCGTGACCATGTCCTACGCCTCGATCGCCGACCCGGTCGCCGACGCCCTGCCATTCGCGGCCGTCGTGACGGGCGACAAGGTCTCGCGACCCAAGCCGTTCCCCGATCCGTACCTGCTGGCGGCCGAGCTCCTCGGTGTCGACGCGGCGAAGTGCCTCGCGATCGAGGACTCCGGCACCGGGTCGGCCTCGGCGTCGGCCGCCGGCTGCGACGTGCTGGTCGTTCCACACTTCGTCAACGTCCCCGAGGCCGAGCGCCGGATCCAGCTCCCGACCCTGGTCGGGCTGACCCCCGACGACCTCGACCACCTCTTCGACCACCCCGACGTCTAGGGCGCCAGGACCGTGGGGCGCAGCTGGAGGACGGGCAGGTCCGGGGGAGTGCCGCCGAACTCGGGGCACAACGCCTGGTGGGCGCACCACCCGCACAGCCCACTCCTGCGGGGCGGAAAGTCACGCAGCTCGATCGCGCGCTCGATCGCCGACCACAGCGCGGCGAGCTTCTTCTCCGTCGCCAGCAGGTCCTGCTCGGTCGGCTCGTAGCGCAGGAACGAGCCGTCGCCGAGATACATCAGCTGCAGCAGGGTCGGGATCACGCCGCGGGTCCGCCAGATGACCAGGGCGTAGAACTTCATCTGGAACATCGCCTTGTCCTCGTAGCGAGGGTTCGGGGACCGTCCCGTCTTGTAGTCCACGACCCTGATTCGGCCGTCGGGGGCGATGTCGACCCGGTCGATGATCCCGCCGTACGCCACACCGTCCAGCTCGTAGGACACTCGCTCCTCGCGGGCGGCCGGCTCGACGTAGCGGGGGTCCTCCATCCCGAAGTAGGTCGTCAACAGGTCGACGGCCGACGACAGCCACTGCGTCTCCTTGACGGCCTGCTCGGCGCTGAACAGCTCCGCGAGCCGTGGCTCTTCGGCCCGCAACACCTCCCACCGGCTCGGCAGCAGCTCGACGGCGCGGTCGAGCGTGCGGACCGGCGCCTCCTCGCCGAACAGGTCCTCGAGGACGGCGTGCACCAACGAGCCGCGGACCATGACCGGGTCGGCGGGCTCCGGCAGGCGGTCGATGACCCGGAAGCGGTAGAGCAGCGGGCAGTTCTGGAAGTCCCCGGCCCGGCTGGGCGACAACGACCGCCGGTAGGTCAGGGGAGCGGGCGCCTCGGTCATGTCAGAACCCTAGATCGCGGGGCCGACAGGTCGGTCCGGCTGTCCACACCCGATAGGTTGGCTCGGTGAGTCCTTCCCAGCGCCCGGGCACGTGGCGCATCGGCCGCGTCGTCGGTGTCGACGTGCTGATCCGGCCGTCGCTGCTGGTGATGGGGGCGATCCTCGTCGTCGCGTTCGCGCCGCGCTACGAGGACCGGGGCACCAGCCCGTACGTCCTGGCGGCCGTCTTCGTCGTCGCGCTGTACGCCTCCGTGCTGATCCATGAGATCGCCCACGTCGTCGCGGCACGGGCGTTCGGCATGCGCGTCGACTCCGTGACGCTGCACCTGCTCGGCGGCGAGACGCTGATCGAGGGCGAGAGCCGTACCCCCTGGCAGGAGCTCGTCACGTCGATCGTCGGCCCGCTCGCCTCCCTGGCCATCGGGGTGGCGTCGTTCACGGCGGCGGACTCGATGGCGATCGGCACGGCGTCGGACATCGTGTGGTCGATCGGCTACGTCAACATCGTCGTCGCGATCTTCAACATGCTGCCCGGCCTTCCCCTGGACGGCGGCCGGGTCTTCAAGGCGATCATCTGGCAGCTCACGGGGCGCGAGGAGGCCGGCACCAGGATCGCGGCGTGGATCGGCCGGGCCGCCGCCGTCGCGATCGTCGTCCTCGCCCTGACTCGGCTCGGCAACGACACGGCCACCTCGGTCGACCTGGTGATCTCGCTCCTCATCGCGTGGTTCCTCTGGCAGGGCTCGAGCGAGGCGCTCCACCACGCGGGACGGTCGGCGCGGATCAACCGGCTCGTCGCGCGGGACATCGGCTTCGCCGGTGCGACCCCGCCGCCCGGCGCCGTGCCGCTGCCGGTCGACCTGCGCGGGGCCGAGCTCCTCAAGGCCATGGCGGCACGCCCCGCCGAGGCATACGCGCTCGTCGAGAGCGATGGCACGATCTACGGCGTCCTGACGGCACGAGCCGTGGACGAGACCTATCGGGAGACCCCACGATGACCTCTTACATGCGCAGCGGACCCCTCGAGATCGGGGAGTGGGTACGCCTCACCGATCCCAAGGGCCGCCGGCACAACATGCAGCTCCAGGCCGGCAAGGAGTTCTCGACCAAGAAGGGCCAGATCCGCCACGACGACATGATCGGCCAGCCCGAGGGCATCGTCATCGAGTCGTCGATGGAGTTCCCCTACCAGGTCTTCCGTCCCCTTCTGTTCGAGTACGTCGTGGCGATGCCCCGCGGCGCCGCGATCATCTATCCCAAGGACGCCGCGCAGATCATCGCGCAGGCCGACATCTACCCGGGCGCCCGGGTCGTCGAGGCCGGCGCGGGCTCCGGCAGCCTGACGGCGTACCTGCTGCGGGCGATCGGTCCCACCGGCACACTGGGCTCGTACGAGCTGCGTGAGGAGTTCGCCGAGAACGTCCTGCGCAACGTGCACGAGGTCGCGGGCGAGGACCTGCCGGGCTGGACCCTGACCGTCGGCGACGTCCGGGAGGTCATCACCGAGACCGAGATCGATCGTCTGATCCTGGACATGGTCGACCCGTGGACGTGCATCCCGCTGGCGGTCGAGCGGCTCGCGCCGGGCGGGATCGTGTGCGCGTACGTCGCCACGACGACCCAGCTGTCCCTGTTCGTCGAGACGCTGCGCGCCGACGGCGGCTTCACCGAGCCACGCGCCTGGGAGACCCTCGAGCGGGAGTGGCACCTGGAGGGCCTGGCGGTCCGTCCCAAGCACACCATGAACGGGCACACCGCCTTCCTCGTGACGGCCCGCCGGATGGCCCCCGGCCACCGGTCGATGGGCACGTCGCGGCGCCCCGCTCCTGGCGCCTACGGACCGGACTACAAGGGACCCCGGCCCGCCGGCCTCGACGACGCCTGACCGCGACGCTGCAACCCACCGGCAACGTCACCCGAACGACACTCGCCCGTGTGTCTGAGGTGACATTCGAATTGTCGTGGCTGCGGGTAGGGTCATGCCTACGAGCAGGAGGTGTCTGATGAGCGACAACGAGCCCACCAGCATGAGCGGTTCCGATCAGGAAGTGGCCTACTTGCGCGCGGAGGTGGAACACCTCCGACGCCGTCTCGGCACCGAACGGTCCACCGACTCGCGACTCAGCGAGCTGGAGGCCAAGCTCTCGGCCACCAACAACCAGAACGAGCGCCTGACGTCGACACTCCGCGAGGCGCGCGACCAGATCGTGACCCTCAAGGAAGAGGTCGACCGGCTGGCCCAGCCGCCCACCGGCTTCGGCACGTTCCTGCAGCGCAACGACGACGACACCGTCGACGTCTTCACGGGCGGGCGCAAGCTCCGCGTCAACGTGAGCCCGGCGGTCGACAAGGACGTCCTGCGCAAGGGCCAGGAAGTCATCCTCAACGAGGCGATGAACGTCGTCCTGGCCTTGGATTTCGAGCAGACCGGTGAGGTCGTCTCGCTCAAGGAGATCCTCGCCGACGGCGAGCGCGCCCTCGTGATGGGCAACGCCGACGAGGAGCGGGTCGTCCGCTTGGCCGAGCCGTTGATCGGGCTCAAGATCCGCCCCGGCGACTCGCTGCTGCTCGACAGCCGCTCCGGATACGTCTACGAGCGGGTCCCGAAGTCCGAGGTCGAGGAACTCGTCCTCGAGGAGGTTCCGGACATCGACTACGAGTCGATCGGCGGCCTGCGCAGCCAGATCGAGTCGATCCGCGACGCCGTCGAGCTGCCCTACCTGCACCCCGAGATCTTCATCGAGCACGAGCTCAAGCCGCCCAAGGGCG
>JAOPXL010000032.1 GCA_025965175.1 Aeromicrobium sp. | reverse complement strand
GACGAGCGCACGGCGCAGCGGCTGGCGCGTGCGGACCTTGGCCTCCGCCCGCGCGGCGCGGCCGAGCTCCGTGACCCGGCGGGCCAGGTCGACGCGGGCGCCGAGGCCCTCGACGATCAGCGACTCGTCGGCTACAGGCCAGGTGGCCAGGTGGACGGACGCGGGAGCATCGGGCGTGACGGGCACGATGACGTCCTGCCACACCCGCTCGGCGATGAACGGGGTCAGCGGCGACATGAGCCTGGTCAGCACGTCGAGCGTCTCGTGCAGCGTCGCGAACGCGGCGGTGTCGCCGCGCCAGAAGCGGCGGCGCGACCGTCGGACGTACCAGTTGGACATGTCGTCGACGAAGCCGGCGAGGCGGGCGCCCGCCGTCTGGGTGTCGAACTTCTCCAAGGCCGCGGTGACGTCGCGCGTGAGGGTGTGGACCTCCGAGAGGAGCCACTGGTCGAGCACCTCGCGCTCGGCGACCGGCGGGATGTCGCCGGAGGTCGGCGTCCAGCCCTCGGTGCGGGCGTAGAGGACGTGGAACGCGGTGGTGTTCCAGTACGTCAGCAACACCTTGCGGACGATCTCGCTCAGGGCGTTGTGCCCGATGCGTCGCGGCGCCCAGGGGGAGCCGGAGCAGGCCATGAACCAGCGCAGCGCGTCGGCACCGTGCTCGTCCATCAGCGGCATCGGCAGCAGGATGTTGCCGAGGTGCTTGCTCATCTTCTTGCCGTCCTCGGCCAGGATGTGGCCCAGGCAGACGACGTTCTCGTAGGAGCTCTCGTCGAAGACCAGCGTGCCGACGGCCATGAGCGAGTAGAACCACCCGCGGGTCTGGTCGATGGCCTCGCAGATGTACTGCGCGGGATAGGCCTGCTCGAACTGCTCCTTCGAGCCCGGCGCATGTGGATAGCCCCACTGCGCGAACGGCATCGAGCCGGAGTCGAACCACGCGTCGATGACGTCGGGGACCCGGCGGTAGGTGCCGTCCTCGCCGTCCTTGGTGAAGGTGACCTCGTCGATGTAGGGACGGTGCGGGTCGAGATCGGACAGGTCCCGCCCGGTCAGATCGGACAGCTCGGCGAGCGACTCGACGCACACGAGCTTGCTGGGGTCCGAGTCATTGCGCCAGATCGGCAGCGGCGTGCCCCAATAGCGGCTGCGCGACAAGGACCAGTCGATGTTGTTGGTCAGCCAGTCGCCGTAGCGACCGTGCTTGATCGTCTCGGGGAACCAGTTCGTCTTCTCGTTCTCGGCGAGGAGACGATCCTTGATCGCGGTCGTGCGGATGTACCAGGCCGGGAGCGCGTAGTACATCAGCGGCGTGTGGCAGCGCCAGCAGTGCGGGTAGGAGTGCTCGTAGGCCAGCTCATTGAACATCAGTCCACGCGCCGCGAGGTCGTCGGCGAGCGCCCGGTCGGCGGTCTTGAAGAACTGTCCACCGACGAGCGGCACGTCGGCCTCGAAGTGGCCGTCCGGGGTGATCGGGTTGATGACGGGCAGGTCGTACGCCTTGCAGACCGCCATGTCGTCGGCGCCGAACGCGGGGGACTGGTGCACCAGTCCGGTGCCGTCCTCGGCCGTGACGTAGTCGGCCAGCACCACGAAGTGCGCCGGCCCCGGGAAGGTGATGAGCTCGAATGGGCGTTGGTACGTCCAGCGCTCCATCTCGCGGCCCGAGAACGACTCGCCGGTGACGGTCCAGCCCTCGCCGAGGGCGTTGGCGACCAGCGACTCGGCGACCAGCAGCGTCTCGCTGCCGTTCGTCGCCAGGACGTAGGTGAACTCGGGGTTGACCGCGACGGCGGTGTTGGAGACCAGCGTCCACGGCGTCGTGGTCCACACCAGCATCGACGCGGTGCCGGCGAGCGGGCCCGACGTCAGTGGGAAGCGGACGTAGACCGACGGGTCGGTGATGGTCTCGTAGCCCTGGGCCAGCTCGTGGTCGGACAACGTCGTGCCGCAGCGCGGGCAGTAGGGGGCGACCCGGAAGTCCTCGGTCAGCAGCCCCTTCTTGAAGATCGTGGACAGCGCCCACCAGACGCTCTCGACGTAGGACGGCTCCATCGTCCGGTAGGGGTCGGTCATGTCGACCCAGTAGCCCATTCGGTCGGTCATCTCCTCGAAGAGGTCGACGTTGCGGACGACCGCCTCGCGGCACTTGGCGTTGAACTCGGCGATGCCGTAGGCCTCGATGTCGGGCTTGCCGTTGAAGCCCAGCTCCTTCTCGACCGCGATCTCGACCGGCAGGCCGTGGCAGTCCCAGCCGGCCTTGCGGTCGACGTGGTAGCCCTGCATCGTCTTGAACCGGGGGAACACATCCTTGAAGACGCGCGCCTCGACGTGGTGCGTGCCGGGGGTGCCGTTGGCGGTCGGTGGGCCCTCGAAGAACGTCCAACGCGGCGCGTCCGCAGGGGTGTCGAGGCTGGCCTCGAAGGTGCCTTGCGCGGCCCACAGCTGGAGGATCTCGCGCTCCAGCACCGGTAGATCGACGTGGGCAGGAACGGGGCGGTAGGACGCGTGCGAAGTCACACATCCAATTCTACGGGTGACCGCTGCCAAGCCTGCGGCGGTGCGAGTTGTCTTTGGCCAATCGTGGGTCTAATCTCCACGCATGCCAAACACCAAGCTCGCCGTACGCGCGGACGAGAAGCCCTGGACCGCAGCCGAGACCAAGGAGGTTCGCAGCGAGCTCGAGGCCGACCTCGCCCGCCTGCGCATCGAGCTCGACCAGTCCGCCCTCGAGCTCAAGGACCTGCTGCGTGACGGCGTCGACGGCGCAGGCAACGACCAGGCCGACGTGGGGTCGAAGGGTCTCGAGCGGGACGCCGAGATGTCGCTGCGTGCCAACCAGAGCGAGTTGCTGCTCCAGACGGAGAAGGCGCTCGACCGGCTCGACAAGGGCACCTACGGTCAGTGCGAGTCCTGTGGTGAGGCGATCGGCAAGAATCGTTTGATGGCGTTCCCGCGTGCGACACTGTGCATGACATGCAAGCAGCGCGAGGAGCGTCGCTGAGCCCTGGCGACGACCACGGCGCGACCACGAGGACGTACGT
>JAOPXL010000014.1 GCA_025965175.1 Aeromicrobium sp. | reverse complement strand
ATCGGCGTCGAGATCCCCAACGTCGACAAGGAGATGGTGTCGCTCGGCGACGTCCTCCGCTCGTCCAAGGCCCGCAGCGACCACCACCCGATGGTCATCGGCCTGGGCAAGGACGTCGAGGGCGGCTTCGTCGTCGCCAACCTGGCCAAGATGCCCCACCTGCTCGTGGCCGGCGCGACCGGCTCGGGCAAGTCGTCGTTCATCAACTCCATGATCACCTCGGTGCTCATGCGGTCCACGCCCGACGAGGTGCGGATGATCATGGTCGACCCCAAGCGGGTCGAGCTCAACGCCTACGAGGGCGTGCCCCACCTGATCACCCCGATCATCACCAACCCCAAGAAGGCCGCCGAGGCGCTGGCCTGGGTCGTGCGCGAGATGGACCTGCGCTAAGACGACCTCGCCAACTTCGGCTTCCGGCACATCGACGACTTCAACAAGGCCGTCCGGGCCGGCAAGGTCCAGCTGCCGCCGATGAGCGAGCGCGTGCTGGCCCCCTACCCGTACCTCCTGGTCGTCGTCGACGAGCTCGCCGACCTCATGATGGTTGCTCCACGAGATGTCGAGGACTCGATCGTCAGGATCACGCAGCTGGCGCGCGCCGCCGGCATCCACCTGGTGCTCGCGTCGCAGGGTCCCAGCGTCGCCGTCGTGACCGGACTCATCAAGGCCAACGTGCCGAGCCGGCTGGCGTTCGCGACCTCGTCAGTCACCGACAGCCGGGTCATCCTGGACCAGCCGGGCGCCGAGAAGCTCGTCGGCCAGGGCGACGGACTGTTCCTGCCCATGGGGCAGAACAAGGCGATGCGCATGCAGGGGGCCTGGGTCACCGAGGCCGAGATCCACACGATCGTGGAGCACTGCAAGGCCCAGCTCAAGCCGACGTACCGCGAGGACGTCACCGCCGCACCCGCCGCGAAGCGGGAGATCGACGACGACATCGGCGACGACATGGACCTCGTGCTGCAGGCGATCGAGCTGTGCGTCACGACCCAGTTCGGCTCGACGTCGATGCTGCAGCGCAAGCTGCGGGTGGGCTTCGCCAAGGCCGGCCGCCTGATGGACATCCTCGAGAGCCGCGGCATCGTCGGGCCCAGCGAGGGCTCCAAGGCGCGTGACGTCCTGGTCAAGGCCGACGACCTCGAGCAGGTCCTCGCCACGATCCAGCTGGGCTGAGGGCATGACCGACGCGTTCGAGATCCACCGCCGCACGTGGCTGTACGTCCTGCTGGCCCTCGTCTGCCTCGGCCTGGCGGGCGGCTTCGGCTGGCTCGCGTACGACCGCTCCGCCCCGGTCCTGGCGGCCCCCGCCGTCGTGCTGGCCGGGCTGGGCCTCAACCTGGTGCGCGCCGTCGGCGACATCCGCACACCGCTGTTCGTCGCGGACGACCACGGGGTCCGGATGGTCGCCGAGGGCGGCTGGGTCGGCCTGCTGTGGAGCGAGATGGGCGAGATCCGGGTCGAGCGCCGGGAGGGGCTGCGGCACGACCCGCGGATCAAGGTCGTCAGCAGCGACGGGCGCCGGTTCTACACGTCGCCGCTCGGCATGGCGACGAACGTCTCACCGGGGGAGGCGGAGGTCCAGTTGGCGCAGCGCCGCTCGGCTGCCGCATACTGATTCGGTTGTGCCCGTTCACCGAGAGGGACCCATGTCCACGGCAGACACGCCGAGCAACTACAACATCGCGAACGCACTGACGGTCCTGCGGATCGTCGGTGTGCCGTTGTTCGGGTGGCTGTTGCTGACACAGGGTGGCGACTCCGTCGGCTACCGCATCGCCTCGTGGGTCGCGTTCGCGCTGCTCATGATCACCGACAAGATCGACGGTGACCTGGCCCGCAAGCACGACCTGGTCACCAACTTCGGCAAGCTCGCCGACCCGATCGCCGACAAGGCGCTGACCGGGATGGCCTTCGTCGGCCTCTCGATCATCGGCCAGCTCTGGTGGTGGGTCACGATCGTCGTGCTGATCCGCGAGTGGGGCATCACGCTGATGCGCTTCGTGGTCAAGAAGTACGGCGTCATGCCCGCGAGCCAGGGCGGCAAGATCAAGACGACCCTGCAGGCCCTCGCGATCGGCGGTTACCTGCTGCCGTTCGAGATCTGGAACAACCCCGCGACCGACCTGCTCCTGGTCATCACGCACGTCGTGATGGCGCTCGCGCTCGCCGTGACGGTGGTGACCGCGGTGATGTACGTCCGCGACGCCGTCACGCTGCGCCGCGAGGCCAAGGCCGCCGCCGCGCAGTCATGAGCGTCTCGGGGGACGCCGTCATGGCCCTCCGCGCCGCCGGCGCGACCGTGGCCACCGCCGAGTCGCTGACCGGTGGGCTGGTGTGCGCGGCGCTGGTCAGCGTGCCGGGCGCCTCGGACGTCGTGCGCGGGGGAGTCGTGGCGTACGCCCCCGAGCTCAAGACGACGCTGCTCGGGGTCGACGCGGAACTGGTCGCCGAGCGTGGCACGGTCGATGCCGACGTCGCGGCGGCGATGGCCGTCGGCGTCCGTGACCGGCTCGGTGCGACGTACGGTCTGGCGACGACCGGGGTCGCCGGCCCGGACCCCAGCGAGGGCAAGCCCCCCGGCACGGTCCACGTCGCGATCGCGGGTCCGGAAGGGGTCGAGACGGCCCTGCTGGCACTGGCCGGGAGCCGCGACGACATCCGCACCGGGACGGTCGCTGCACTGTTGTCGATGCTGGTCGCTAGGCTGGGGGAAGAATCCCGTTCCCAGCGGAGTTGACACTGACGTGGCAGCACAGGATGGAGGCACTCGATGACCGCGATGCGACAGCTCGTCGGCGAGGTGCTTCGCGCGCGCCGGATGTCCCAGGGCCTCACGCTGCGTGACGTCTCGGGCAAGGCCCGGGTCAGCCTGGGCTACATCTCCGAGGTCGAGCGGGGCCAGAAGGAAGCCAGCTCCGAGCTGCTCGCCGCCCTCGCCTCCGCGCTCGAGGTCCCGCTGTCGAAGGTCCTGCTCGACGTCAGCGCGATGCTCGAGATCGAAGAGGCCTCGGTCGACCAGATCGCCAGCATCTCCTCGATCGCGCCGGGCGACGTCTCCGCCTCCGCGGCCTGATCTCCCAGCGGTGAAGCACAGCGAGTTCTGGTCCCGCATGGACCAGCAGTTCGGCCGCGGCTACGCCCGGGTCTGGGCCGACAGCCACGTCATGAGCGTGCTGGGCGGTCGCACTGCCAGCCAGGCGCTGGAGGACGGCGAGCAGCCCAAGACCGTGTGGCGCGCGATCCACGAGACCCTGGGACTCCCCGCTTCCGAACGCTGACCCCGACCGGCGCACAAGGATCCGCGACTGGCGCAAGATGAAGGTTCTGGGACGGCGTGTCGTCCACCTTTGCGCCACTCGCGAAGCGTCTTGCGCCACTCGGCGTGTCGGCGTGTGTCGAACACCTGTTCGGGTTAGAGTTGTGCACAGGTTGGACGTACGAAGGACGCCATCCACAGGCGGGTCGACGAGGCCCATTTATGTCTGAGGGTCCTTCTAACGTCGTCGATGACCGGCCGCCCCACGAGCAGAAACGGACACCCAGACATGGCACAGCCCAACAGTTCCCTCGCCACCGCCAAGGACAAAGGCAAGTCCCTCGAGAACGCGATGGCACAGATCGACCGCGCCCACGGCAAGGGTGCCGTCATGCGCCTGGGCGACCAGGCCCGCGCCCCGATCGAGGTCATCCCGACCGGCGCCACGACGCTGGACATCGCGCTCGGCATCGGCGGTCTGCCACGCGGCCGCGTCGTCGAGATCTACGGTCCGGAGTCCTCCGGCAAGACGACGGTCGCCCTGCACGCGGTGGCCAACGCCCAGAGGGCCGGCGGCGTCGCGGCCTTCATCGACGCCGAGCACGCGCTCGACCCCGACTACGCCCGCAAGCTTGGCGTCGACACCGACGCGCTCCTGATCTCCCAGCCCGACAGCGGTGAGCAGGCGCTCGAGATCGCCGACATGCTGATCCGCTCTGGTGCCCTCGACATCATCGTCATCGACTCCGTGGCGGCCCTCGTGCCCCGCGCGGAGATCGACGGCGAGATGGGCGACAGTCACGTGGGTTTGCAGGCCCGGCTCATGAGCCAGGCGCTGCGCAAGATGACCGGTGCGATCAACGGCTCCGGCACCACGGCGATCTTCATCAACCAGCTCCGGGAGAAGATCGGCGTCATGTTCGGCTCGCCTGAGACCACGACGGGCGGCAAGGCGCTGAAGTTCTACGCCTCGGTCCGGCTCGACGTGCGACGCATCGAGACGCTGAAGGACGGCACCGACATGGTCGGCAACCGCACCCGCGTCAAGGTCGTCAAGAACAAGCTCGCCCCGCCGTTCAAGCAGGCCGAGTTCGACATCATGTACGGCCAGGGCATCAGCCGCGAGGGCAGCCTGATCGACGTCGGTGTCGACATCGGCCTGGTCCGCAAGGCCGGCGCCTGGTACACCTACGAGGGCGACCAGCTCGGACAGGGCAAGGAGAAGTCCCGGGCGTTCCTCAAGGACAACCCGGACCTCGCCGAAGAGCTCGAGAAGCGGATCATGGAGGCCAAGGGCATCGGCCCGCAGGCCGACAAGCCGGCCCTCGAGGTCGTCGACGACCCGGACCTGCCCGCGACCGCGTTCTGATTCCTCGTGTCCGCCGAGGAGCTCGACGAGTCCGGCTACGACCTGGCCGAGGAGCTCGGCCGGGCGCAGAAGATCGTCTACGACCGGCTGGCCGTGCAAGCGCGCAGCCGTGCGGACCTCGAGCAGTCACTCGCCAAGAAGCAGGTGCCTGCCGAAGTGGCCACGGCGGTCCTCGACAAGTTCGAGGCCGCCGGGCTCGTCGACGACGAGGAGTTCGCCCGATCCTGGGTGCAGTCCCGCCAGCGCAGCAAGGGACTGTCGTCCCGGGTGCTGGCCATGGAGCTGCGCCGCAAGGGGGTCGACGACGAGATCGCCCGTGAGGCGCTGTCCGAGCTCGACCCCGAGGTGGAGATCGAGGCGGCGCACCGGTTGGTGCGCACCAAGCTCCGCTCGATGCACCAGCTGGACGAGACGGCCAAGATCCGCCGGTTGACGGGCCTGCTCGCCCGGAAGGGCTACTCACCCCAGATCGCGTTCGACGTAGTCCGGCAGGAGCTCGGCGCCGAGGTGCAGCCGATCGAGTCCCTCTGACCGACCTGTCGGGGCACTATCGTGCTGTCGTATGGGTGCGATCACCTTCCGCCGACTCGTCGAGGACGATCTCGCGCAGCTCGTGACGTGGATGGCCGCCCCGCACGCCCGGCCGTGGTTCGACGACGAGCCGCGCTCGGTCGAGGCCGCCCGTCGGACGTACGCCGCCGAGCTGGACGGCTCCAGCGCGACCCGCATGTGGGTCGCAAGTCTCGCGGGGCTCGACATCGGGTACGTCCAGGACTACCCGGTCTCGGCCTACGACGACTACGCTGTCCGGGTCAAGGACCCCGGGGCGGTCGCGTTGGACTACCTGATCGGCGACCCGATGTTCGTCGGCAAGGGGGTCGGCCCCCGGATGATCCGGGCGTTCTGCTCCGACGTGCTGTGCCGCGACCATCCCGAGGCGCCCCGGTTCGTCGCGAGCCCCGACGTCCGCAACGCCCGGTCGATCCGTGCGCTGGAGAAGTGCGGGTTCCTGCAGGGGTTGTGGATCCAGCCGGAGTCGGTGTCCCACCCCGAGGTCGTGTGCACCGCCCGCCGCGAGCTGTTCGAGTGAGCATCCGTTGACAGGCGTCCGAGCCCGCATCTAGCGTCGGGAGCTCACGAAAGGTCACTCGTATGGCGCAGGCACTGCTCATGGTGGGGACACGCAAGGGGCTGTTCATCGGACGCTCCGACGAGTCGCGTGAGGACTGGGCCTGGGGCCCGCCGGCCTTCCCGATGGAGGAGATCTACGCCGTCGCGATCGACCCACGAGGGGACTCACCGCGCCTGCTCGTCGGCGCCACGAACGTCCACTTCGGCCCCCAGGTGTTTCGCTCGGACGATCTCGGCGCGACGTGGGACGAGTCCGGCTCCGGCACGGTGCGCTTCCCCGATGACCTCGGCGCATCGGTCGAGCGGGTCTGGCAGCTGCAGCCGTCCCCGGCGGACGGGAACGTCGTGTGGGCCGGCACCCAGCCCTCGGCGCTGTTCCGCTCCGAGGACCGCGGCGAGACCTTCGAGCTGGTGCGCAGCCTCTGGGACCATCCGCACCGGCCGCAGTGGGCCGCCGGCTTCGGCGGTCAGGCCATCCACACGATCGTGCCCCACCCGTCGGACCCAGACGTCGTGACGGTCGCGATGTCGACCGGGGGCGTCTACCGCTCCGACGACGGGGGCGACAGCTGGGCGCCGCACAACTCCGGCATCACCGCCGAGTTCATGCCGGGTGAGCCGCCCGAGTTCGGCCAGTGCGTGCACAAGGTCGCGATCGACGCGGGCGACCCGGATCGGCTCTACGCCCAGAACCACGGTGGGGTGTTCCGCTCCGACGACGCGGGGGACACCTGGGTGTCGATCAGTGCGGGGCTGCCGACCGACTTCGGCTTCCCAATCGTGGCTCACCCGCACCGTCCCGGCACGATCTACGTCTATCCGCTCGACGGCGCGATCGGCCGATTCCCCCCGGGCGGTAAGCCGGCGGTCTGGCGCTCCGACGACGCGGGGGAGACGTGGCACGAGACGGGCCCGGGCCTGCCGCCCGAGGCGTGGACCGTCGTCCTGCGTGACGCCTTCTCGACCGACACCGCTGGTCCGGTCGGTCTCTACGTCGGCACCCGTCATGGCTCGGTCTGGATCAGCAACGACGAGGGCGGCACGTGGGCCGAGGTCAAGACCAATCTCCCGGACGTGTGCACGATCCGGGCAGCCGTCGTCTGATCCGGGGGACACCCGCGGTTACTTGTCGGTAACATGTATCCATGCCCTCGACTCTCGACCTGTTCAAGAAGCTCACTGCCCTGCCCCAGGGGCATCGGCTCTTCTCCATCGCGTTCAGCCAGAAGGCGCCCTACTTCGCGTCGATCCACCCCCGTGTGCAGGAGATGCGCCCGCACCTCGGCCAGGTCCTGATCCCCAAGCGCCGCTCGGTGCAGAACCACATCGGCACGGTCCACGCGATCGCGGCGTGCAATGGCCTGGAGGCCGCGATGGGTCTGCTCGCCGAGGCGACGTGCCCCGCCGACATGCGCTGGCTGCCCAAGGGGATGGAGGTCAACTACCTCGCCAAGTCCACGACCTCGCTGACCTGCATCGCCGAGACGACGGAGGCCGACTGGGCCGCGGCGCCGGACGTGCCGGTGCGGGTCAAGGCCGTGACCAGCGACGGCACCGTCACTGTCGAGGGCCTGATCCATCTCTGGGTGACGCCGAAACGCTGACGTCTGCGGCAGCGGGGGCCGGCTGCCGCCGACGGTTTGCGGCAGGGGCGTGCCGGGTAACTCCTGGAGAGACCACTACCCCCACCTCCGGAGGACCACATGACTCGCAGCACCTTCTCCCGTTCGCTCCACGACCTCGGCCTGTCCGCCTGGTTCGGCGGGACGCTGGCCAACGCCGTGTCGCTCAACCCGGCCGCGTCCGCGGCCCAGAGCCCCGCGGACACCGGCGCCGTCGCCAACGCCGGCTGGGACCGCTGGACCCCAGTCAACGCCGCAGCGATCGGCGCGCATCTGGTCGGCAGCCTCGGCCAGATCAAGGGCAACACCGGCCGGATCAAGGGCCAGCAGGGGGTCGCCTCGATGGCGCTCGCCAAGACCGGCCTGACCGTTGCCGCCCTGGGCGTGACGGCGTACAGCCGCGTCCTGGGCCGCAAGGTCGCCGAGCAGTCCCGCGTGCCCGCACAGTCCGGCACGATGCCCGCGTCCTCCACCCCGCCGGAGGTCGCGGCGGCCCAGAGCCAGCTGCGCCTGCTGCAGTGGGCGGTCCCGGCCCTCACCGGTGCGCTCGTGGTCATCAGTGCCTTCGCCGGTGAGCAGGAACGAGCATCCGAGGTGCACAAGGGCATCCTCGGCCGTGCGATCGGCTGACGGCGGTGCTCTTCTTCAGCAACCGCCTGGGCTGCCTCGGCTCGCTCGCGATCTCGGTCGTTGGCACGATCATCGTGATCGCGATCTTCAGCCGCTGACTCCAACAACATGACAGGAGCCCTGACCCGGATGGGTCAGGGCTCCTGTCATGTGTTGGTTCAGAGGACGCGGTTGCTGTCCCCGCGCGAGTTGATCTTCGCCAGTCCGCGGCTGATCAGGAAGCCGACCGTCAGCAGGGTGACGTAGAACCAGGCCTGCGAGGCGCTGAAGCCCGGGCCGTCGCCCTCGTCGATCACGGCGGACGTGATGAAGACGCCGAGGACCGCGAGCACGTACAGGATGAGCTCGACGGTGATGTAGGCCGACTGCCGGCCTGTGGAGACCTGGAGGTCACCGAAGTTGTGGGTGTCCCCGGCGGTCGAGTCGGTGTGCTGGGTGTGCTGGGTGTGGAGCGGATCGTTGGTGCTCATGGTGTTCCTTCCGAGTGGGAGCGGCCGAGCCACGTCATGACGAGGCCGTCTGCGCAATACCCGCTCACAGGACAGTCCAAACCGGTGCACAGGGACAGAGGCGTCCGGCTGGCGCCACGTACCATTGACCCGTCATGACGAAGACCTATGAAGTGCGCACCTACGGCTGCCAGATGAACGTGCACGACAGCGAGCGGCTGGGTGGCCTGCTGGAGACCGACGGGTACATCCGCGCCGAGGACGGCGCGACGCCGGACCTGGTCGTGTTCAACACGTGTGCCGTGCGGGAGAACGCCGACAACAAGCTCTACGGCAACCTGGGCCACATCGCGTCGGTCAAGGAGAGGAACCCCGGCATGCAGATCGCGGTCGGCGGCTGCCTGGCGCAGAAGGACCGCGACACCATCACGAAGCGCGCGCCGTACGTCGACGTCGTCTTCGGCACCCACAACATCGGCTCGCTGCCGGTCCTGCTCGAGCGGGCCCGCATCGCCGAGGAGTCGCAGGTTGAGATCCTCGAGTCGCTCGAGGTCTTCCCGTCGACCCTGCCGACCAAGCGGGACTCGGTGTTCGCCGCGTGGGTCTCGATCAGCGTCGGCTGCAACAACACCTGCACGTTCTGCATCGTCCCGGCGCTGCGCGGCAAGGAGAAGGACCGCCGCCCCGGGGACATCCTCGCCGAGGTCCAGGCGCTGGTCGCCGACGGCGTGGTCGAGGTGACGCTGCTGGGCCAGAACGTCAATGCGTACGGTGTCGAGTTCGGCGACCGGCAGGCGTTCGCGAAGCTGCTCCGGGCGTGCGGCGAGATCGAGGGCCTCGAGCGCGTCCGGTTCACCAGCCCGCACCCCAAGGACTTCACCGACGACGTCATCGCGGCGATGGCTGAGACGCCCAACGTCATGCCACAGCTGCACATGCTGCTGCAGTCCGGCTCCGACCGTGTACTCAAGGCGATGCGCCGGTCCTACCGGCAGGAGAAGTTCCTCGGCATCGTCGAGCGCTCGCGCACCGCGATGCCGGACGCCGCGATCTCGACCGACATCATCGTCGGATTCCCCGGTGAGACGGAGGAGGACTTCCTCGAGACTATGGAGGTCGTCCGCCAAGCGCGGTTCGCGACCGCGTTCACCTTCCAGTACTCCCGGCGCCCCGGCACACCGGCCGCGGACCTGCCCGACCAGCTGCCCAAGGCCGTCGTGCAGGAGCGTTACGACCGGCTCATCGAGGTTGTCAACGCGGTCGCCTGGGACGAGGCGAGGAAGCAGGAGGGTCGCGTCGTCGAGCTCCTGGTCGCAGACCACGAGGGCAAGAAGGACGGCGCGACCCACCGTCTGACCGGACGCGCTCGTGACAACCGGCTGGTGCACTTCGTGCCGGGCGACCACGCCGTCCGTCCGGGCGACATGGTCGAGGTCCGCATCACGTACGCCGCCCCCCACCACCTGGTCAGCGACGACGCGCCGATCAGCGTCCGGCGGACCCGTGCGGGTGACGCGTGGGAGTCCCGGCAGGGTCGCACCGAGGTCCGCTCGGTGGGACTCGGCATGCCCGGCCTGGGTGCCCCGGCACCGCTGCCGCCGGCGCCGGTCTGCCACGCCTGACGCCCGCGACCGAACGTGGTGTGGACGTCTGCGTGACGACGGACCCATGACCGACGTCAAGGCCGCCCTGCACGACAAGCTCATCGAGGTCCGCGGAACGCTGCTCGCAGCGGTCGGGGGCGCGAGCGAGCACGACCTGCGCCGTCCGATGACCCCGACGGGCACCAACCTGATCGGCCTGGTCAAGCACCTCGTCGGGGTCGAGCACGTGTATCTCGGCGAGTCGTTCGGCCGCCGGGCGCCCGACGTCCTGCCATGGGTCGAGGACGGATCGGTGTGGGACGCCGCGGACATGTGGGCCACGGCGGACGAGTCGAGCGAGGAGATCCTGGCCCTCTACCGGCGCGCGTGCGCCCACAGCGACGAGACGGTCGCGGCGCTGGAGCTCGACGCACCGGGACGCGTCCCGCACCGGACGGCCAACACGGCCGACACGACGCTCGGCTTCCTGCTCGTGCGGATGGTCGCTGAGACGGCCCAGCACGCGGGCCACGCCGAGATCGTCCGGGAGGCGATCGACGGCCGCACCGGCTCCGACACGGGGGAGTCGGGGATCGACCGGACGACGTACGTCGGACGCATCCAGGCCGCGGCGGACCGCTTCGCGGACTGAGGGGTTTGACTCCGCCCGCTGACGCGTGGGTTGCGCCGAGTGACGCGTGGGTTGCGCCGGGCGACGCGTGGGTTGCGCCCGCTCAAAGGCGACTCGATCGGGTGAGCAGATCGTTCCGAGCCGCACGCCGAAGCAAGTCGATCGACGCGGCGCCCGATCGACCTCAACGCAAACCCACGCGTCAGCGTGCGCAACCCACGCGTCAGCGTGCGCAACCCACGCGCCAGCGTGCGCAACCCACGCGTCAGCGGGAGTGGGGTGGGGGCAGGGTCTGACCTACACCTGCAGCAGCGGGTGCAGCCGCATCACGGTGTACGTCTGGCGCCGCCTGGCTGCGACGACCGTCACCGCGAGCGCCAGCACGGCGAACCCCGCCAGGACCACGAGGTCCCGGGCGACGCCGTCGGTTCCCCCGGCCAGGGCGGCCCGCAGGCCGTGCACGGCGTACGTCATGGGGAGCAGGTCGTGCAGGACGTTGAAGAACCGTGGCGCGGTCTCGATGGGATAGGTCCCACCGGCCGAGGTGAGCTGCAGGCTGACGAACACCAGGGCGGCGAACCGTCCGGCGCCGCCGAACAGCGCGACGAACATCTGGTTGATCGCGACGAAGACCGCCGCCGTGGCGAGGGAGACCCCGACCATCAGCATCTGGCTGGCCGGGTCGATGCCCAGGGCCACCTCGAGGATCGTCAGGAGCAGCGCGACCTGCGCGAAGGCGATCGCGAGCCCCGGGAGATATCCGGCCAGGGCCGTCCGCACGCTGCCGGTCGTCGACGCGATGGCTCGCGCCGAGAGCGGGCGGAGCAGGAGATAGATCGCCATCGCCCCGACCCACAGGGCGAGGGCGATGAAGTAGGGCGCGAGGGCCTCGCCGTAGTTCTGGACCGGGTTGATCCGGTTGGCGGCGTTCTCGATGGGGGTCGCCGCGGTCTCGGCGAGTCGCTCCCGCTCGGACTTGTCGTAGTCGGGGACATCGCTGCTGCCGTCGCGCAAGCCGTTGGCGAGCCTGAGCGCCCCGGCCGAGAGGTCGTTGGACCCGTCCGCGAGGGTCGTGGCGCCCGCGGCGAGCCGATCCGCGCCGTCGGCGGCCTGGGCCGCTCCACTGGCGAGCTGCCCGGTCGCACCGACCAGTTGTCCGGCACCGCTGGACAGATCGCCGATGCCGTCGACGAGCTGGGGGACGCGGGCGGCGAGCTCGGCGTTGCCTTCGGCGACCCGCTCGGCGCCGTCGGCCAGCTGCTGGGTGCCGCTGCTGAACACCGTCACCCGGCCCCGGACGTCGCCGACGAAGCCCTTCAGCTCGCCGGAGCGGTTGGCGGCCTGGCGGATGCCGGCGCAGTCGACCCCCGCGGGCGGGGCGGCCTCGCACTGGTCGGCGAGGTCGTCGAGCTGGCTCGCGAGCCGGTCGATGTCGGCGCTGGCGTTGGCGGTCGCGCCGAGGATCGCGCCGCTCACGCCCTGCACGGTGTCGTTGAGCTGGGCGTTGCCGTCGGCGACCTGACGGGCGCCGTCCGCGAGCTGGCGGGTCTGACCGGGCAGGGCCGAGGTCTGGTCCTCGAGCGTCGACAGTCCGTCCGCGAGCTGCTGGGCGCCGGAGTCGAGCCGGCCGGCGCCGTCGGCGAGGCGCCGGTTGCCGTCGGCGAGGGTCCCCGCGCCGTCGGCGAGGGTCCCGGCGCCGTCGGCGAGCTGGTCGGCGCCGTCGGCGAGCTTGGCTGCCCCGTCCGCGGCCTCGTCGAGCGCCATCTTGATGTCGGAGAAGCTGAGGTAGACGTTGTCGAGATAGGTCTCGGTGACCTGCGCGTTGAGCGCGCCCTTG
>JAOPXL010000013.1 GCA_025965175.1 Aeromicrobium sp. | reverse complement strand
CATCTACGCCGTCGTCCAGCTCCAGGCGGAGCCGGCCACGGTCAAGGAGCTCGATCGCCAGCTGACGCTCAACGAGTCCGTTGTGCGTACGAAGGTCACACGTCCCGACGTGAAGTAGGCCTGATCCGTTCCTCGCTGTGGACGAAGTGCACCCACTTGTCACACGACTGAGGAACACTCAAGTCAGACACCCACACACCTGAAAGGCTGCGCCCCATGGCAGGCGAAACCATCATCACCGTCGTCGGCAACCTGACGGACGACCCGGAGCTCAAGTTCACCCCTTCGGGCGCCGCAGTTGCCAACTTCACCGTCGCTTCGACACCTCGTACGTTCGATCGTCAGACGAACGAGTGGAAGGACGGCGATGCTCTGTTCATTCGCTGCGCTGCTTGGCGCCAGCTTGCCGAGAACGTCGCCGAGTCGTTGCAGAAGGGCCAGCGCGTCGTCGTGACGGGCGCCCTCAAGATCCGCAACTTCGAGCGCCAGGACGGATCGAAGGGCACGAGCGTCGAGATGAACGTCGACGAGATCGGCCCCTCGCTGCGCTACGCCACCGCCAAGGTGACGCGCGTCAACCGTTCCGGCGGCGGCGACTTCGGCGGCGGTTCAGGTGGAGGCAACTCCGGTGGCGGCGGCGGCTTCGGCGGAGGCAACTCTGGCGGTGGCGCACCGGCCCAGGGCGGCAACGACCCCTGGTCGACGCAGCCCTCCAACCAGGGTGGATCTGGCGCATGGGGCGGCAACTCGGGATCGTCCGAAGAGCCCCCCTTCTAACCACTCACGTCAGACTCGTCTGACAAGCAACACAGAATTCAGGAGCAACATGGCAAAGCCAGTCGTCCGGAAGCCGAAGAAGAAGAGCAACCCGCTCGCTGCGGCCAAGGTCACCGAAATCAACTACAAGGACACCGCGCTGCTGCGCAAGTTCATCTCGGACCGCGGTAAGATCCGCGCGCGCCGCGTCACGGGTGTCACCGTCCAGGAGCAGCGTCTCATCGCGAAGGCCATCAAGAACGCCCGCGAGATGGCTCTGCTTCCTTACACCTCCACCAGCCGATAAGGGGTCTGAGATGAAGCTCATCCTCACGCACGAGGTCACGAACCTCGGCGCCCCCGGCGACATCGTCGAGGTCAAGGACGGCTACGGCCGCAACTTCCTGCTGCCGCGCAACTTCGCCATCCGTTGGTCGAAGGGCGCTGCCAAGCAGGTCGAGTCGATCAAGGCTGCGCGAAACGCCCACGCCGTGCACGATCTCGAGGAGGCCCGGAGCATCAAGGGCAACCTCGAGTCCGAGCCGATCAACGTCCCGGTTCGCGCCGGCGTCGGTGGTCGTCTCTTCGGTGCCGTCACGGTCTCGGACATCGCGGACGCCCTCGGCGTCGCCGGTGCCAAGGTCGACAAGCGTCGCATCGAGGTCGGCAACCCGATCAAGGCCCTCGGAGCCCACACGGTCTCCGTGCGCGTGCACCCCGAGGTCAGCGCGACGGTCCAGCTCAACGTGGTCGCCTCCAAGTAGCCCACCGACGGGCCGGCACCACTGGTGCCGGCCCGTTGTCGGTGGTACCCAACCCCATGCGTACCCCTGCCGCAGCGGTTGCCTCGTTCCTCCTCGCCGGGAGCCTCGTGCTCTCCGGCTGTTCCTGGACGTCAGGGAGTGACGACCAGGACGCCACGTCCGCGGCGCCGGGCCACCAGGCCGCGCGCACCAGCACGGCTTGGACGCCTGCCGCGCGGGCCAAGGTCGCCGCAGGCGGCACACTGCGCCTCGCCGCGGCCATGCTCCCGACCAACTTCAATCTCCAGCACGCGGACGCCGTCAACACCGACGCGGCCCGCATCCTGGCCCCCACCGTCGGGGGCGCCATCCGCATCACCCAGGACGGCGGCTGGAAGGTCGACCCCGACTATGCCGAGCTGGTGCGGGTGACCGACACAGACCCTCTGACGGTCAAGGTCGTCCTCAATCCCCGAGCCGTCTGGCAGGACGGCACGCCGATCACCTCGGCCGACATGATCGCCTTCTGGAAGGCGCAGAACGGTTCGGACGACGCCTACGAGGTCAGCTCGACGGCCGGCTACGAGGACATCTCGGCGATCACGAAGGGCAAGGACAAGTTCACCTACGCGGTGACGTTCAAGAAGCGCACGGCCGAGTGGCCGCTCTACGTCTACCCGCGGCTGCCCGCCAGCGTCTCGTCGAAGGCCACGTCGTTCAACACGGCCTTCCGCAAGCGGGCGATCCCCGCCAACGGCCCCTTCGTCGTCAGGTCGATCGACGCCCGCAGGGGGCTCATCGCCCAGACGCCCAACCCGCGCTGGTGGGGCGCCAAGCCCAAGCTGCGCAAGATCACGTGGAACGTCGCGACGCCGATGCTGCAGGCCAAGGCGTTCGCGGCCGACGAGCTCGACGCGGTCGACCTGGAGGCCGCGACCTACGCCACGGTCAAGGACGTCGGTCGGGTGCAACGGTCACCGGGCCTGGAGTGGTCGCAGGTGACCGTCAACGGCGGCCGCGGGCCGCTCAAGGACGTCAACGTCCGCCGGGCCGTGGCCCGAGCGATCGACCGTGACGCGATCGCCACGGACGCAGCCAAGGGGCTCGGCGCCCGCGCCTCGACGGTCGGCAGCCTGATCCTGATGCCGGGTCAGCGCGGCTACCACGATTCGTCGAAGTCGATCGCGTACGACCCCAAGGCTGCGGCGGCACTACTGGCCAAGGCCGGCTGGACCAAGGGCGCCGGCGGCAAGGTCGAGCGCGACGGCAAGTCGTTGACGCTGACGATGCCCGTGCCACGCTCGACCCCCACCAACTCCCGGCGGGCCGCCACCATCGCGCGCGACCTGGCCACGATCGGCGTGACGCTGAAGCTGCGCCAAGTGCCCGCCGCCAGGTTCTTCGACCCGACCGTCCTGTCGCTCGACTTCGACCTCGTGACCTTCACCCGGCGCGGATCGGCGTTCCCGATCGGCGCGACAGAGCCGTTGTTCTACCCCATCGACTCGGCGCAGAACTTCACCGGCATCGGGCCCGCCCGGTTCGGCGAGGGCTTCGACGCGGCCCTGGCCACCCTGGACGACGACGCCCGGGCCGAGGCAATCGCCAAGCTCGACGGACAGCTGCTCGGCGAGGTCCCGATGATCCCGCTCGCGGTGACGCCGCTGGTCGTCGCCGTGCAGGACGACCTCGTCAACTACGGTGCCGCCCAGTTCGAACAGCCGGACTGGACCCGGGTCGGATTCACGAAGAAGCAGTAGCCGCCGCGACGATCGCCGCGACCGTCGTCGCGTCCTGCCTCGCCCTGGCCGAGTGGGACGGGACGAACGCATCCCGCCGCTCGTCGTACGTCGCGCCGACGACCTCGCCGTGGTCGCCGTCGAGGGCGTGCAGCGAGGTCGACCAGCCGGCGGCCCGCAGGCGCAGCTCGAGGCCGCACACCATGTCAGGCGGGGTGATGGTGTCGTCCTCGCCGTAGACGACGTCGACGCGGCACCGGCCGGAACCGGACGGCATCGGCGTGGGCAGGGGCTGCCCGGAGATGGGGTCGAGCGCGCGAGGACCGTCGGCCGGCGCGATCAGGACGAGGCCGCCCACGCCGACCCCGAGCCGCCGGGCGTGCAGGGCCAGGCTCACCGCCGCGACGCCGCCGAGCGACCATCCGGCGACGACGATCGTGTCGGGGTCCTGGCCGCGGTCCGCGGCGATCTCCCGGGCCCGTCGCACCGACGTCAGCAGGTCGGCCCGGCCGCCGTCGGGACGCCCCGCGTCCCAGTCGGGCGTCACGACGGTCACGCCGTGCCCCGCGATGTGGTCGCTCAAGGTCGCGAGGACCTCTCGCGCGTCGGCGCCCCGACCGTGCCACAGGAGCACGACCGGCCCGCCCTCGCCGCGGACGTCCAGGTGGCGCCCGGGTGCGTACTCCTCGGTGGTCATGTCCTCAGTCTGCCGAACGGGTCGACCCGAGGACCATCCAGGCCGTGCCCCGCTGCCGGTGCCACAGCGTCACCAGGCGGGCGGCGATGAAGCCCGCGTACGCGACCCACAGCCAGGTGAAGCCGGCGTCGGTCCAGCCGACGACGAGCGCCAGCGGGGCGTACGCCGCCAGCACCGCGAGCCCGGCCCACGCGAGGTAGGCGCCATCACCGGCACCGATCAGGACGCCGTCGAGGACGAACACGACACCCGACAGCGGCTGGATGACCGCCACGACCAGCAGCGCCGGGACCAGGGCGTCACGAACCGCGGGGTCGGAGGTGAACAGGTGCGAGACCCACGGGGCCGCCCCCGCCAGCAGCAGTCCGGCCATCAGGCCGGTGCCCGCGCCCCAGGTGATCATCCGGCCCGTGAGGGCCCGGGTGCGCCGGGCGTCCCCGGCACCCAGCGAGCGTCCGGTCAGGGTCTGGCCCGCGATCGCGACGGCGTCGAGACCGAAGGCGAGAAACACCACGATCGACCCGGCCACCTGGTGGGCGGCGAGGGGGACGTCGCCCAGCCTGGCGGCGACGACCGTGCCCAGCACCAGCGAGGCGCGCAGCGTCAGGGTACGGACCAGCAGGGGGATCCCTTCGCGGGCGGCGGCGAGGACTTCGGCCGCGCGGGGGTTGGTCGGCGCGTGTGCGTGCCGGGCCCGGCGGACCACGACCGCCACGAGCCAGCCCGCTGCGAACCACTGCGCCACGACCGTGCCGGCCGCCGCGCCCCTGACCCCGCCGTCGAGGCCGTAGACGAACAGCACGTTGAGCACGACGTTCAGGACGTTGGCGACGATCGTCACGATCAGCGGGGTCCGCAGATCCAGGCTTCCCCGCATCGCGCCGGTCGCGGCGAGGATCAACAGCATCGCGGGGATCGCCAGGGCCGACACCAGCATGTAGTCCGTCGCGAAGCCGGCCACCCGGTCCGAGCTCGCGAGCCCCGTCCCGAGGGGACCGCTCAGCGTCGCGACGCCCCCGCCAAGCACGACGCCCAGGCCGACAGCGAGCCACAAGCTGCTGACCGCCAGCCCGTGCGCCAGGCGTTCGTCACCCGCGCCGTGGTGCCGCGACACCGTCGCGGTGCTCCCGTAGGCCAGGAAGATGCACAGGCCGACGACAGTGCCCAGGACGACCGACGCGGCGGCCAGACCGCCCAGCTCGCCGGTGCCCAGGTGACCGATGATCGCGGTGTCCGCCAGCAGCATCAGGGGCTCGGTCACGAGCGCGAAGAAGGCCGGCACCGCGACCCGCAGGATTTGACGGTCGTCGTCACGCCGGAGCCTCATGGGAACCTTCCTGCAGGTGAACAGCGGGTGTCGTGGGGTTGGAGTGACGGCTTTTGTCGACAAGTGTATGAACAGGGACCGGTGGACGAGCACCGCCCCGGAAGTATTTTGTCTCCACAAACAACATTCGACGTCTGCGCAGGTCAGCGCGAGTTCAGGGGCCGAAGAAATTTAGTTGTCCACATGTTCGTCCACTGGCTGTGCACATGCACTGACGGCGTTTTCCACAGCCTCGGGCGGGTTGCGCACACCCCCTGTGCGAGAACGTCTTGGACACGACCCGCACGAGGCCTACTGTGACGGGTCGGCGGTTTCAGCTCGACGAAATGTCGGCGACGATGGCTACGGTCGCATCATGAGCAAAGGGGGTTGTCCGTGAGCGTGGCGGACCTCTACGAGGCCGGTCCAGGACCGGGCGAAGACCCCGGCTCGGGACGCGTCCCACCCCAGAACATCGCGGCCGAGCAGAGCGTCCTCGGCGCGATGCTCATCAGCAAGAACGCGATCGACCCCGCCGCCGACATCCTGCAGGGCCGCGACTTCTACCGCCCCGCCCACGAGCAGATCTTCGACATCATCACCGACCTGGCCAACCGGGGTGAGCCCGCGGACGCCATCACGGTCGCCGCGGAGCTGCAGCGCCGGGGCGAGATCGGTCGCATCGGCGGCGCGACCTATCTCCACGACCTCGTCCAGGCCGTTCCGATCGCCTCCAACGTCGACTTCTACGCCGAGATCGTGCGCGAGAAGGCCATCCTGCGCCGCCTCGTGGAGGTCGGCCAGCGCATCGCGCAGCTGGGCCAGGCGGGCGAGGGCGAGGTCGCCGAGATCGTTGACCGCGCGCAGGCCGAGGTCCTCGACGTCGACGGCACGAGCCAGGCCGAGGACTACCGCCCGGTCTCGGCGCTCATGACCGCGACGATCGACGAGATCGAGGAGATCCAGGGCCGCGACGGCCAGATGTCCGGCGTGCTCTCGGGCTTCCCCGACCTCGACAAGTTCACGACCGGGTTCCGCGCCGGCCAGATGATCGTCGTGGCGGCCCGGCCCGGTGTCGGCAAGTCCACCCTCGGCCTCGATTTCTGCCGGTCGGCCGCGATCCGTCACCAGATCCCCACCGCCATCTTCTCCCTGGAGATGACGGGCGAGGAGATCGCGATGCGCATGCTGTCGGCCGAGGCCCGGGTCAGCATCGGTCACATGCGCGGCGGCGGCATGCACCAGCGGGACTGGGAGGCGGTCAGCAAGGCCATGCCCCGGGTCAACAGTGCACCGCTCGTCATCGACGACAGCCCCAACATGACGATGCCGGAGATCCGGTCCAAGGCGCGGCGCATCAAGAAGCAGTACGGGTTGGGGTTCGTCGTCATCGACTACCTCCAGCTGATGACCTCCGGCAAGCGCGTCGAGAACCGTCAGGTCGAGGTCTCGGAGTTCTCCCGCCAGATCAAGCTGCTGGCCAAGGAGCTCGAGATCCCAGTCGTAGCGATCAGCCAGCTCAACCGTGGCTCGGAGCAGCGCACCGACAAGACCCCGCAGCTGTCCGACCTGCGTGAGTCCGGATCGATCGAGCAGGACGCCGACATCGTCCTGCTGCTGCACCGCCCCGACATGAGCGCCGGCGGCGAGTCCGAGCGTCCTGGCGAGGCCGACTTCATCCTGGCCAAGAACCGCTCGGGCCCGGCGGGCGTCAAGGTCGCGGCGACGTTCCAGGGCCACTACTCCCGCTTCACCCCGATGGCTCGCGACTCCGAGCCACCCCCGGGAGCCCCGGCCGCCGGCGACTTCTTCGGCTGACAGATCGTCGGGTCGCACCCGATACGCTCGTGCCCGTGACCCTACTGACCACGCTCGTGGCCGAGACCTCAGGAATTCCGCAGGACGGGCTGGCCGGGTTCGTGGCCGACATCATGGGCTCGGTGGGCCTGCTCGGCGTCGGCCTGATCCTCGCCGTCGAGACGATCCTGCCGTTCCTGCCGAGCGAGGTTGCCCTGCCGCTGGCCGGCTTCAGCGCCGAGCGTGGCGACTTCGGTCTGGTGGCGGTCATCATCGCCGCGACGGTCGGCTCGGTCAGTGGTGCACTTGTCCTCTACTGGCTCTCCCTGAAGTTCGGCCTCGACCGGACCCGGGCGGTGCTGTCGAAGGTGCCGTTCGTCACCGAGCGCGACATCGACAAGGGGGTCGCGTGGTTCGCCCGCAACGACGCCGCCGCGGTGTTCCTCGGTCGCATGGTGCCGGGCATCCGCAGCCTCATCTCGATCCCCGCTGGCGTGGAGCGGATGTCAATCCGCCGGTTCCTCCTCTACACGACGGCCGGCAGCCTGCTGTGGAACATCATCTGGATCGTGGCCGGCTACCAGCTCGGCTCGAACTGGGCGCGCGTCGAGAAGTACGGCAACTACCTCAAGTACGGACTCGTCATCGCCGTCGTCACGGTCGTGGTGTGGTTCGTCGTCCACAAGATCCGCAGCCGCCGCGCGACGGCCTGAAACCCGTCGCCGCACGGGGTGCCCACGCGGTCCCGCGGTCATACAGTGAAGTCATGACCGGAGAGACTGAGAAGCAGGCCATCCAGGTGGTCCACCCGCAGCTGTTCATCGGCGGTGAGTGGCGCGACGCCGAGGGCGGGAAGACGTTCGCGGTCGAGGACCCCTCGACCGGTGAGCTCCTCGTCGAGGTCGCGGATGCGAGCGTCGCCGACGGCCGCGCCGCGATCGACGCGGCGGCCGCCGCCCAGGCCGACTGGGCCCGCACGCCGCCGCGCGACCGGGGCGAGATCCTCCGCACGGCCTTCGAGCTCATCACCGAGCGGGTCGACGAGATCGCCACGATCATGACGCTCGAGATGGGCAAGCCGCTCAAGGAGAGCAAGGCCGAGATCGCGTACGGCTCGGAGTTCTTCCGCTGGTTCGCCGAGGAGGCCGTCCGGATCTCGGGCCGCTACTCCGTGGCCCCCAACGGCGCGACCCGGCTGCTGACGCTCAAGCAGCCGGTCGGCCCGTGCCTCATGATCACGCCGTGGAACTTCCCGCTCGCGATGGGAACCCGCAAGATCGGTCCGGCGATCGCGGCCGGCTGCACCATGGTCGTCAAGCCCGCGGGACTGACCCCGCTGACGATGCTGTGGCTCGGCAACGTTCTGGCCGAGGCGGGACTGCCGGCCGGGGTGCTCAACATCGTGACGACCTCGAGCACCGGCGAGGTCATGGAGCCGATCATCCGCGACCCGCGCCTGCGCAAGCTGACCTTCACGGGCTCGACCGAGGTTGGTCGCTCGCTGGTCGAGCAGAGCGCCGAGGGCCTGCTCCGGGTGTCGATGGAGCTCGGTGGCAACGCCCCGTTCCTGGTGTTCGAGGACGCCGACCTGGACAAGGCCGTCGAGGGCGCGATGCTCGCGAAGATGCGCAACATCGGCGAGGCGTGCACGGCCGCGAACCGCTTCATCGTGCACGAGTCGGTGGCCGAGGAGTTCTCGACCCGGCTCGCGGAGCGGATGGCGGGGCTGAACGTCGGCCGCGGCACGGACGACGGGATCGACGTGGGTCCGCTGGTCGAGGCCAAGCAGCGTTCCAAGGTCGCCGAGCTCGTCGACGACGCCGTCAGCAAGGGCGCGACGGTCCTGACCGGTGGCTCGGCCCCCGACGGGCAGGGCTACTACTACTCGCCGACCGTGCTGACCGGCGTACCGCTGGAGGCACGTCTGGCGAAGGAGGAGATCTTCGGTCCCGTCGCCCCGGTCTTCACGTTCACCGATGAGGAGGACGCCATCGCGATGGCCAACGACACCGAGTTCGGCCTGGTCGCCTACGCGTTCACCCGGGACCACGCGCGGGTCATCCGGGTCTACGAAGGGCTCGAGACCGGCATGGTCGGTATCAACCAGGGGATCGTCTCCAACCCGGCCGCGCCATTCGGCGGCGTCAAGGCCTCGGGCTTCGGACGGGAGGGCGGCGCGGAGGGCATCGAGGAGTACCTCGAGACCAAGTACGTAGGCTTGGCCTGGTGAATCTGCCCCGCGGCTCGGCCGTCGCCGTGGTCCTGACGCTGGCCCTCGCGGGCTGCTCCTCCTCGGGCGACTCCGACGGCTCCGATGAATCCGACGGCGCCAAGGCAAAGGCCTCGGACCCCACGGCCGCGGTCGACGAGTCGAAGGCCTGCTCCTTCCTGACCGCCGCGGACCGCAAGAAGCTCGCCGGTGTCGCACTGGACGAGGTCGTCTCCTCCGACGCCCGCGCCGGCGGGTCCCAGTGCCGCTGGTCGAGCACCAAGGGCCTCATCGAGGTCACGTCGGTCCCGGCGACGTCGTGGGCCAAGACGCTGCCCGATGTGATCGACCAGCTCGGCTCCTCCAGCGAGGTCAAGACCGCGAAGGACCGCAAGGACCTCGCGCGGGCCAAGAAGCTGCTCGCCGACGCCGGTACGTTCGACGGCACCGAGGCCTGCGAGGTGTTCGAGACCCTCGCCGAGATCGACGGCGCCGACAAGGACACCGGCGTCGCGGTCAAGTACCTCCCGATCAGCTCGACCGAGGTCGGCATCTCCGCCCAGGTCTGCTCGGTCGGCGTCCTGACCTCCTTGGTGTTCTCCGAGCCGGGCCTGGTCGAGTCCACGGCGTACGAGGACGCCGCCTCCGTCGCGGTCCGGACGGCGCAGAAGCGGGCCACGGCGTAGCGCTCGCACGGC
>JAOPXL010000062.1 GCA_025965175.1 Aeromicrobium sp. | reverse complement strand
GCTCGGCCACGGCCACGAGGCCTGCCCGGGCAAGGGCGAACCGGCGCCGGTGATGATGCAACAGACCTACGGCCTGAACGGATGCGTCGCCAATTCGTGGCCCTACCTCGGCGGGCGGCGCTACGCGGGCATGCCGATCGCCTGATATTCCCCGTCCCGCATATCGGGCCAGGTGTTCCACGTCATGCGCGTTGCGGCGACGAACGCGCAAGAATGGTGGGCGCACCTTACCGCCGAACCCGGGGAGTAAACCGTGGCACTGCCCCCGCTCGTCGAGCCCGCTCCCGAGCTGACCGTCGACGAGATCCGCCGCTACTCGCGTCACCTGATCATCCCCGACGTCGGGATGGACGGGCAGAAGCGGCTCAAGAACGCCAAGGTGCTCGCCGTCGGTGCTGGCGGCCTCGGCTCGCCGACGCTGATGTATCTGGCCGCGGCCGGGGTGGGCACGCTCGGCATCGTCGATTTCGACACCGTCGACGAGTCCAACCTGCAGCGCCAGATCATCCACGGCGTGTCCGACATCGGCCGGCCCAAGGCCGAGTCCGCCGCCGCCTCGGTCGCCGAGACCAACCCGTACGTCACGACGATCGTGCACAACGAGCGCCTCGACACCGACAACGTCCTGGAGATCTTCAGCCAGTACGACCTGATCGTCGACGGCACCGACAACTTCGCGACCCGCTACCTGGTCAACGACGCCGCCGTGATCCTCGGCAAGCCGTACGTCTGGGGCTCGATCTACATATTCGAGGGCCATGTCAGCGTGTTCTGGTCCCCGGAGGGTCCGCAGTACCGCGACCTCTATCCCGAGCCGCCGCCGCCGGGCATGGTCCCGTCGTGCGCCGAAGGTGGCGTGCTGGGCGTCCTGTGCGCCTCGATCGGCTCGATCATGGTGACCGAGGCGATCAAGCTCATCACCGGAATCGGCGACCCGCTGATCGGCCGCCTGATGGTCTACGACGCGCTCGAGATGCGCTACTCGACCCTCAACGTCCGGCGTGACCCCAACGGGGTCCTGCCGACCGAGCTCATGAGCGACTACGAGGCCTTCTGCGGCGCGATCAGCGAGGAGGCCGCCGACGCGGCTGCCGACTCGACGATCTCGGTGACGACGCTCGACGGCTGGCTCAAGGAGCGCAACGACGGCGGGCGCGACTTCGTGCTGGTCGACGTGCGCGAGCCGAACGAGTACGAGATCAACCAGATCCCCGGCTCGATCCTGATCCCCAAGGGCGAGTTCCTCAACGGCAAGGCGCTCGAGCAGCTGCCCGGCGACAAGCAGATCGTCCTGCACTGCAAGTCGGGCGTCCGCTCGGCCGAGGCGCTGGCCGTGCTCAAGGGCGCGGGCTACAAGGACTCGGTGCACGTCGGCGGCGGTGTCGTCGCCTGGGTCAACCAGATCGATCCGAGCCAGCCGACGTACTGATCGAACGACGATGAAGCCCGACTTCACGGATCGGGTCCTGGACCTGGTCGAGCGGATCCCGCCCGGCCAGGTCCTGTCGTATGGCCTGATCGCCGAGATCCTGCAGGAGGGCGGACCCCGCCAGGTCGGCCGGGTCATGGCCCTGGAGGGCGCCGCCGTCCCGTGGTGGCGGGTCGTCCGGGCCAACGGGAGCCTGCCCGCGTCGCACGCGATCAACGCCCAGGAGCGCTACCGTGACGAGCGGACGCCGATGCGCGCCAACGGCTCCTCGGTCGACATGGGGCTCGCGCTCTGGCGGTTCGACGACGACGTGTCATAGCCGTCTGGTGGGATGGGGTCCATGCCTGTCGAGTACGTCCTGGACAAGCCCAGCGCCGAGCCGCTGCGCGCCCCTGTCCTCGACCCCAGCCAGCAGGCCGTCGTCGACCACCCGGGCGGACCGCTGCTGGTCCTCGCCGGACCCGGCACGGGCAAGACGACGACCCTCGTCGAGGTCGTGGTGGACCGGATCGAGCACCAGGGCTACCGGCCCGAGGAGATACTGGTCCTGACATTCAGCCGCAAGGCCGCCGAGGAGCTCCGCACCCGGATCGCCCGCCGACTGACCCGCACCAGCGCCGCGGCGCCGGCCATGACGTTCCACTCGTTCTGCTACGGACTGGTGCGCGAGCTCGCCGACCCCGAGTCGTACGGCCGACCGGTCCAGCTGCTGACCGCCCCCGAGCAGGACGCCACGATCGCCGAGCTGGTCGGCGGCACCGGCACCGACCAGTGGCCCGGGGCGCTCCAGCCCGCGCTGCGGACCCGCGGCTTCGCCCGGGAGCTGCAGGTCATCATGGCCAAGGCCCGCTCGCTCGGGATGGACGCCGACGACCTCCTCGGCGCGGCGGAGGCCGCCAGTCGCCCCGACTGGGAGGCCGCCGGACGGTTCTTCGACCAGTACGTCGGGGCCAGCGCCCTGGCCAACACGATCGACTACGCCGACCTGGTCTTCCAGGCCCTGGGCATCGCCACCGACCCGGATCACCAGCGGGTACTGCGCGACCGCTACAAGCTCGTCGTGGTGGACGAGTACCAGGACACCGACCCCCTCCAGGTCCAGCTGCTGACGGCGCTGGCCGGTGACGGGCGCAACCTGATCGTGGTCGGTGACCCCGACCAGTCGATCTACGCGTTCCGCGGCGCCGACGTCTCGGGGATCCTGGAGTTCCCGCAGCGCTTCGCGACCCGGGCCGGCCCGGCCCCGACGCTGGCGCTCGGCGCGACCCGTCGGTTCGGACCCGCGATCCTGTCCGCGACCCGGGCGGTCATCGGCCGGATCGGCGTCGCCGGCAGCATCGACCGGGAGACGTTCGAGAAGTTCCGCCAGGTCCGGTCCGACGCCGCGACCCCCGGCGAGGTGGTCGTCGAGACCTACGCGACCCCCTCGGCCGAGGCCGAGCACATCGCGCTGCGCCTGCGCGAGGCCCACCTGACGGGGGACAGGCTGCCTTGGGAGCAGATGGCCGTCCTGGTGCGGTCGCGCGCCGCTCTGGCCCCGCTGCAGCGGACCCTCGCCGCCTCCGGCGTCCCGGTCGAGGTCGCCGGTGACGAGGTGCCGCTGGGCGACGAGCCCGCGGTCCGTGCGCTCCTGGCCGCGCTGTGGATCGCCGAGCGGCTCAGTGCCGGCGAGCCCGTCGACCCCGAGCAGGCCGTTGCGGTCCTGACCGGCCCGCTCGGCCGCCTCGACGCGCCGGCCTTGCGCCGGCTCGGCCGAGCGCTCCGCCGCGCCGACGGCGACCGTGAGGGCGGGCCCCGGCCGTCCCGCGAGCTCCTCGCCGCCGTCCTGACCCACCCGACCGAGCTGCCGCCCGGCGCGGGCCACGACCCCGCGACGGCCGAGGCGATCTCCCGCACAGCCGCCGTCGCGGCGCTGCTGGCCCGCGCGGCGCGGCAGATCGCCGACCGGGAGGCCCCCGAGCAGGTGCTCTGGACGTTGTGGACCGGCACCGACTGGCCCCGCCGGCTGCGCCGGGAGTCCGAGGACGGGGGAGAGGCCGCTCCCCGCGCCGACCGCGACCTCGACGCCCTGTGCGCCCTGTTCCAGCAGGCCGCTCGCACCGAGGAGCAGCAGGGGCACCGGACCGTCGAGGGCTTCGTCCGCGAGATCCAGGCCCAGGAGATCCCCGGCAGCAACCTGGCCGACTCCGGCATCCGCGAGGGTGCCGTGCGGCTCATGACGGCCCACCGGTCCAAGGGCCTGGAGTGGGCGCTGGTCGTGGTGGCCGGCGTGCAGGACGGCACGTGGCCCGACATCCGCTACCGCGGGTCCCTGCTGCAGTCGGACAGGCTTGGGCCCGAGGGCGTACGCTCACCGGTCTCGTCCGCCAGCCTCGCCGCGGAGGAACGCCGGCTGTTCTACGTCGCGTGCACCCGGGCGTCCCGGACCCTGGTCGTCACGGCGGTCGAGAGCGGCAACGAGAGCGGCGACCAGCCGTCCCGGTTCGTCACCGAGCTGATCCCACATGCCACGGAGCAGGCCCAGCGCCGCCGGGTACGCCCGCCACGGCCCATGTCGTTACGCGGCACCGTCGCCGAGCTGCGCGCCCTCGCCGAGTCCACGACCAGCCCCGTCGTGCGCCAGCAGGCCGCCCGGATGCTGGCGACCCTCGCCGCTCGGGAGGTCTGGGCCACCCGCGGCGCGGACCCCAGCACGTGGTGGGGCGTCGCGGAGCTGACCGAGGCCGAGGAGCCGATCTGGGACCCGGACGCACCGGTGCGGCTGTCGGGCAGCACCGTCAGCTCGATCATCGACTGCCCGCTGAGCTGGTTCCTGTCCCACGAGGCCAAGGGGGCCACCGCGACGACCTCGGCGCAGGGCTTCGGGTCGATCGTGCACGCCCTGGCCGCCGACGTCGTCCGCCAGGACGTCGACCCCGATCCCGCCGCGCTGGCGGCGACCCTCGACCAGGTGTGGCGCCGGCTCGAGTTCCCGGCCCGCTGGGTCGGCGACCGGGAGCGGGAGGCCGCGCACCAGGCGCTCGCCCGGTTCGCTCGATGGCACGCGACCCACGGACGTACGACGCTGGCCGCGGAGCATCCGTTCGTGGTCGAGCTCGAGTTCGACGGGGTGGCGACCGTGCTGCGCGGCTCGATGGACCGGGTCGAGCTCGACGTCCAGGGCCGCGTCCACGTCGTGGACCTCAAGACCACCAAGAGCGTGCCGACCTCCGCGGCGATCGCCCAGCACGCCCAGCTCGGCTTCTACCAGGTCGCGGTCGGCCACGGCGCGACCGCGGAGCTGGCCCCCGGTGCCCCAGCCGGCGGCGCTGAGCTCGTGCAGCTCCGCAACCCGCAGGGGGCCCGCAACCCCGACGACCCCAAGGTGCAGGCGCAGGGTGCCCCCGAGACGGGGGAGCCGTTCTTCGCTCTCGACCAGATCCGGCAGTCGCTCGGGGTCATCCGGACCGAGACGTTCCCGGCGACACCGAGCCAGACCGCGTGCGGCTACTGCGACTTCCAGCAGCTGTGCCCGGCCAAGCCGTCCGGTGCGACCGTGGTCGGTGGTGGCGCATGATTCCCCTGATCCGCGACGCCGCTCACCTGTGCGAGGTGCTGAAGATCCCGTTCAGCACCGACCAGCTCCGGGCCGTCACCGCACCCATCGACGCTCCGCAGTCGATCATCGCCGGCGCCGGCTCGGGCAAGACCACCGTCATGGCGGCCCGGGTCGTGTGGCTCGCGGGCCACGAGGGCATCGACCCGGCGAGCATCCTGGGTCTGACGTTCACCAACAAGGCGGCCGCCGAGCTCGGCGTCCGCGTCCGGGCGTCGCTGGCCACGATCGGCGACTGGTCCGAGCACGGCGAGCCGACTGTCGCGACCTATCACGCGTTCGCCGGCACCCTGATCGCCGAGCACGGCCTGCGCCTGGGCATCGAGCCCGACCTGCGGGTTCTGTCCGACGCGACCCGGTTCCAGATGGTCGCCCGGGTCATCTCGGCGTACGACCGCCCGTTGAACGCGGTCAGCACCCACGTCCCGACCCTGGTCAACGATGTCATGGACCTGGACGGCCAGCTCGCCGAGCACCTCGTCACGACCGAGGAGCTGCGCGAGTTCGACCGCAGCCACATCCTCGAGATGGAGTCGGTCGACAAGCAGCTCAAGCTCCACCGGGACGCGATCCTGACGGCCCGCAAGCGCACCGAGCTCAGCCACCTGGTCGAGCGCTACCGCGAGGCCAAGGTCGAGGCCGGGGTCATGGACTTCTCCGACCAGATGGCCTGGGGCGCGCAGATTGCCGAGATCCCCCAGGTCGGGGCCGCGCTGCGTGAGCGCTACGGCGTCGTGCTGCTGGACGAGTACCAGGACACCTCGGTCGCCCAGCGCGACCTGTTGGTCAACCTGTTCTCCGGTCCCACACCGGAGGAGGGGCTCGGGCACAGCGTCACGGCGGTCGGCGACCCGGCGCAGGGCATCTACGGCTGGCGGGGCGCCGCGGCCAACAACCTGTCGGACTTCCTCTACGACTTCCCGGCCGCGTCCCGGCGCACCGGCAACCCGCACTCCCTCGACGTCAGTCGCCGGTGCGGGGTCGAGGTCATCGAGGTCGCCAACCGGGTCGCCGACGAGTTCTACCAGTCCTCGACGATCGTCCGCCCGCTCAAGGCGGCCCCGGAGAACGGTCCCGGGCACGTCGGCGCCGCGCTGCACCTGACGGTCAGCGACGAGATCGAGGCGCTGGTCCAAGGCGTCCTCGCGGCGCACGCGGACGGCACGCAGTGGAAGGAGATCGCGATCCTGGCGCGTATCGGCGCCGAGAACGGCGCGATCGTCCGGGCCCTGCAGGACGCCGAGGTCCCCGTCGAGGTCGTCGGGCTCAACGGTCTGCTCGACCAGCCCGAAGTCCGCGACCTGTTGGCCCTGCTCGACGTCGTCGAGGACGTCACCGCCAATCCGTCCCTGCTGCGGCTGCTCACCGGTCCCCGCTGGCGGATCGGCCCCCGCGACCTGGCCCTCCTGGGCCGCCGCGCCCAGCAGCTGAGCGGCCGCGCCTACGCGCCGGGGGGTGAGCCCACGCTGGAGTCCGAGCTCGAGCGCGCCGTCGCCGGTACCGACCCCACCGAGATCGTGTCGCTTGCCGACGCGCTGGACGACCCGGGCCCCTCGGCGTACTCGCCCGACGCCCGGCGCCGCTTCGCTGAGCTCTCCGGCATCCTGACCTCGGTGCGCCGCCACGTCGGCGAGCCGCTGCACGACATCGCCCGCCGGGCCATGACGACGCTCGACCTCGACCTGGAGCTGCAGTCGGGATCGTCCGCGAGCGGGATGGACAACCTCGGCCTGCTGTTCGAGGCGATTGCCGCCTACGCCCAGAACGATCGGTTCGCCTCTCTGTCGGGGCTGCTGGCCTATCTCCGCGCCGAGGAGCAGTACAACCGCGGCATGGAGGTCTCGGCGCCGTCCGAGGACGACTCGGTCAAGCTGCTGACGGCGCACAAGTCCAAGGGGCTGGAGTACGACGTCGTGTTCGTGCCGTTCGTGTCGAAGGGGATCTTCCCGGACGCCAAGGGACGCCCCCGCTGGGTCACGGTCGCCTCGGCGCTGCCGGCCGCGCTGCGCGGTGACCGCGACAGCATCCCGGACGTGGAGGACTGGACGACCGCGGGACTCAACGACTACAAGGCGGCGACGTCCGCCGACGCGCTGATGGAGGAGCGTCGGCTCGCGTACGTCGCGTTCACCCGGGCGCGCAAGCGCCTGCACGTCAGCGGCCACCGCTGGGGCCGGACGCAGAAGAACGCCCGCGAGGTCTCCCCGTTCCTAGAGACCGTGCGGACCTGGCTGGCCGAGCGGGACCGCGAGCCCAGCGTGTGGGCGCCGGAGCCGCTCGACGACACCAATCCGTATGCCGCACAGCTCGACCTCGTGGCCTGGCCGGCTCCCCTCACGGGCCTCGAGCGGCGCCGGGAGGTGGCGACCCTGGTCCGGGCGCTGCGGTTCGGTGCCGACCCCGCGGTCCCACCTGCCGCCCAGACCGTGGAGGAGCAGGCCGACGAGCAGGCCGGACTGGCCCGGCTGGCGGAGATCTCGACCGAGATCGACGAGCTGCTGGCCGAGGCCGCCGAGTTCGACGACAACACCCGGGTCGTACGCCTGCCGGGAGCGCTGTCGGCGACCCACGCGATCGCGCTGCTGGAGGACCGCGACGGCTTCGTGCGGGACCTGGCCCGGCCGATGCCAAGGCAGCCCTCGCCGGCCGCCCGGTTCGGCACCAGGTTCCACGCCTTCGTCCAGGAGCACTTCGGCCAGCGCGGGCTGTTCGACCCCACCGACCTGCCCGGCTCGGGCGACCGGGAGATCGTCGGCATCGAGTCCGACCCCGGTCTCGACGAGCTCAAGGCGAAGTTCGTCGACGGCCCCTACGGGGACAGCTCCCCGCACGTCATCGAGGCGCCGTTCTCGATCGTCCTGGGCGGGCAGCAGGTCATCGGCCGGATCGACGCGGTGTACAAGACGACGACGGGCTACGAGGTCGTCGACTGGAAGACCAACCAGAAGGCGACCGCCGACCCGTTGCAGCTCGCGATCTACCGGCTCGCCTGGGCCGAGCTCAACGACCTCGACCCGGCCACCGTGACGGGCGCGTTCTACTACGTACGCCTCGGCGAGGTGGCGCGCTTCGGCCAGCTCCCCGGCCGGGCCGAGCTCGAGCGGAGGCTCGGACTAACCTGAGCAGTGTGGACTACGCCTTCAGCAACGCCCAGCACGACCGCGCCGGCCATCTCCGCAAGGACGACGTCTGGCGCACCTCCGACGTCCGTGTCCTGGTGATCGGTGGTGAGCACGTCCCGACCGTCGGCGGCCAGGGGCTGCGCTGGATCCCGATCGACGAGGCGCCGGACGGCGAGTGGATCTTTCTCGGCGTCAAGGACGAACAGCGCTACGCCGCCGTGATGGTGGACCGGGTTCCCGAGGCGTACGAACCGGCGAGCCTGCGCATGATCGGCCCGACGATCGCCCCGGACGAGGCCTCGCTCGCGGTGCACGCCGTCGGCATCGCCCAATGGCACCAGACGCACCAGTTCTGCGCCCGCTGCGGCGCGGCCAGCGACCTCGCCGAGGCCGGCCACGTCCGGATCTGCCCGGCCTGCGGCACGCACCACTTCCCGCGCACCGACCCGGCCGTCATCATGCTGATCACCGACGACCAGGACCGGGCGGTGCTGGGCCGGCAGCCGGTGTGGCCGGAAGGCCGGTTCTCGACCCTGGCCGGGTTCGTCGAGCCGGGGGAGACCCTCGACGACGCCGTGCGGCGCGAGGTCATGGAGGAGGTCGGCATCGAGGTCGGCGAGGTCACGTACGCCGGGAGCCAGCCGTGGCCGTTCCCGTCCAGCCTGATGCTGGGCTTCTTCGGCAAGGCCGTCACGACCGACATCCGGGTCGACAAGGACGAGATCGCCGAGGCGCGGTGGTTCACCCGCGAGGAGGTCACCAAGATGACCGCCTCCAGCGAGCTCCTGCTGCCCCCCAACGTGTCGATCTCGCGCTGGCTGCTGCAGCAGTGGCACGGAGGCGAGATCCACGGCAAGTGGGCCTGACCCCACCCCAACGGTGACGCGTGGGTTGCGAACGGTGACGCGCGACTTGCGAACGGTGACGCGTTAGTTCCGCACACTGACGAGCGCTGCGCAGGCCCAATGACTCGACACCGAAGGATCACTTTCGTCCGCCGACGGGTCAGTAGTCGGGTTCGGGTGCGCACCGTGGGTGGTGCTCGACTGCACGAAAAGCGATCCGCCGAGGGCGCAACCCACGCGTCAGCGGGCGCAACCCACGCGTCAGCGGGCGCAACCCACGCGTCAGCGGGCGCAACCCACGCGTCAGCGGGCGCAACCCACGCGTCAGCGGGCGCAACCCACGCGTCAGCGGGAGTGGGTCAGGAGGCGAGCTCGGCCTTGATCTGGGCGAGACTCGGGTTGGTCAGGGCGGTGCCGTTGGCGAACACCAACGTCGGCACCGTCTGGTTGCCGTTGTTGGCCTGCTCGACGATGAACGCCGCATCGGGAACCTGCTCGATGTCGACCTCCTCGAAGTCGATGCCCTCGCGCTTGAGCTGGCCCTTGAGTCGGTGGCAGTAGCCACACCAGGGGGTCGAGTACATCGTGAACGTGCCGGGCATGAAGTGTCTCCTTCGACGACTAGTCTTGATCATCTCAACACCTTCCTCACCGCCGCCATTCCGAAGGAGCCTGTGTGCCATCAGCCGACGACCTCCTGACGGGTCTCGATCCCGAGCAGCGCGAGGTCGCCGTGGCGCTGCGTGGTCCGGTCAGCGTCGTGGCGGGTGCCGGCACGGGCAAGACCCGCGCGATCACGCACCGCATGGCGTACGGCGTCGCGACCGGCGTCTACAAGCCCACCGAGGTTCTCGCCGTCACGTTCACGACCAAGGCCGCCAACGAGATGCGCGTACGCCTGCGCGACCTCGGCGCCCAGGGCGTGCAGGCCCGCACGTTCCACTCCGCCGCGCTGCGCCAGGCGCGCTACTTCTGGCCGCACGTCTACGGCGGTGACTTCCCCGAGGTCACCCAGTCCAAGTTCGGCATGGTCGCCGAGGCCGTACGCCGTCTGGGTCGCCGCGCCGACACCCCCCTGCTGCGTGACCTGTCGTCGGAGATCGAGTGGGCCAAGGTCTCCAACATCGCGCCGACCGCGTACGCCGCCGCGGCAGGACCCGCCCGCCGCGAGGTCGCCGAGCTCGACCCGTCCGAGGTCGGCAACGTGCTGGCCGCCTACGAGGAGATCAAGCGCGAGCGCGGCCGCATCGACATGGAGGACATCCTCCTGGTGACCGCCGCGATCCTCGCCGACGACGAGCGCATCGCCGCGCAGGTACGCCAGCAGTACCGCTGGTTCGTCGTCGACGAGTTCCAGGACGTCAACCCGCTGCAGGCCAAGCTGCTCGACCTGTGGCTCGGTGGCCGCAACGACATCTGCGTCGTTGGTGACCCCCGCCAGACGATCTACTCGTTCGCGGGCGCGTCGCCGCAGATCCTGGCGTCGTTCGCCCGCAAGCACGAGGGCGCCGAGCGCATCGAGCTGGTCCGCAACTACCGCTCGACCCCCCAGATCGTGGCCGCGGCCAACGCGGTGTTCGCCCGCACGGCCGGGGTCGCCGGCGCCGACGGCGTACGCCTGCTGTCGCAGCAGGAGCCCGGCAACCCGGTGAGCTACATGGGCTACTCCGACGAGCTGGCCGAGGCCAACGCCGTCGCCAGCGAGATCTCACTGCTGCACCGCCGCGGCGTGCCCTATCGCGAGATGGCGATCCTGTTCCGCATCAACGCCCAGTCCGAGGCCTTCGAGGAGGCGCTCGGCGAGCACGGCATCCCCTACACGATGCGCGGCGCGACGGGCTTCTTCAACCGGGCCGAGGTACGCCAGGCGGTGACCCTGCTGCGCGGCTCCGCCCGCGGGGAGGCGGCCGGCGGCAACCTGGTCGACGACGTCCGGGCGATCTTCGCCTCGATGGGCCACACCGACGCGCCGCCGAGCGGGGCCGGGGCGGTCCGGGACCGCTGGGAGTCGCTGCACGCCATCGTGTCGATGGCCACGGATCTCGCCGAGGCCAACGCGGCGGCCGACATGACGGCCCTCGTCGCGGATCTCGACCGCCGCATCGAGCAGGCCCACGCGCCCGCCGCGGACGGGGTGACCCTGGCGACCCTGCACTCGGCCAAGGGCCTGGAGTGGGACGCTGTCTTCTGCATCGGGATGCACGAGGGGATGATGCCGAGCATCCACGCCGACACCCCCGCGATGATCGAGGAGGAGCGCCGGCTGTTCTACGTCGGTGTGACCCGCGCCCGGCACGACCTGATGATCTCGTGGGCCGCGACCCGCAAGCCTGGCGGCCGCGGCAACCGCCAGCCGACCCGCTTCCTCGACCCGCTACTGCCGGCGGCCCACGAGGCCCGCAAGGTCAGCGACGCCGGCCGCCAGCGCAAGGTCGCCAAGTGCCGGGTCTGCAACACGGTCCTCGCAGTCGCCGACCGCAAGCTGGGACGCTGTGCGGACTGCCCGGCGACGTACGACGAGGAGCTCTACGAGGTGCTCCGCGCGTGGCGCAAGGAGCAGGCCACCGAGCAGGGCAAGCCGGCCTACGTCATCTTCACCGACGCGACCCTGCAGTCGATCGCGGAGGCCAAGCCCGCTGACGAGATGGCGCTGGCGAAGGTGCCCGGCATCGGTCCGGCCAAGATTGAGCAGTACGCCGAGTCAGTCCTGGAGCTCGTCGGCAAATCCCGGTAGGGACTCCTCAAGGATCGCCCGGAACGGTGCGGTCGCCCCGAGCTGGCTGAGCACCCCGATCCCGCCGATCCACACCCGGTGGATCAGCAGGTACTGCGGCGGCAGGTTGATCTTCATCGCGGTGCCCATGCCGTCGGCGGTTGGTGCGCTGACCCGCAACGTCTGCGCGCGGATCCACTCCCGGCTGAACGTGAACCGCTCGACCTGGGCCGGCTCGACGAACGGCCCGATGTAGCGGGCGATCGTGTCGGCGTCGAGATCGGAGCGGGACTTGATGAAGCCCTCGTCGCGCAGCCCGTCGAGCACGCTGTCGTAGTCGCCGTCGACGGCGTGGCGGAGCAGCCGCCCCATCGACAGCGGCAGGCCCTCGGGCAGCCGGGCGACCGCCCCGAAGTCGACGACGCCCAGGCGCCCGTCGGGCATGAGCCGGAAGTTGCCCGGATGCGGATCGGCGTGCAGCATCCCCGCGCGGCTGGGTCCGGCGAACAGGAACCGGACGTACGCCTCGCCGTAGCGGTCGCGCTGCTCCTGCGTGCCGGTCGTGATGACCTGCGCCAGGGACGCGTCGCTCTCGAGCCACTGTGAGACCAAGGCGCGCTCGGTGTGCGCCAACGGCTGGGGCACGACGATCTCGGGGTCGTCGACGAACTCGTCGGCGAAGACTCCCTGGGCGCCGGCCTCGAGGGAGTAGTCGAGCTCCTCGGCGACCCGGTCCTGCAGCTCCTTGACGAGCGGCTTGACGTCGAGCCCTGGCGCGATGACGCCGAAGAGCCGGGCGAGCCGGGAGATCTGGCGCAGGTCGGACAGCAGGGCCTTGGCGGCGCCGGGGTACTGGATCTTGACCGCGACGTCCTGACCGTCGGCCCACGTCGCCCGGTGCACCTGACCGATCGACGCCGAAGCGGCCGGCTTGTCCTCGAACGAGATGAACTGCGCGCGCCAGTGGTCACCGAACTCCTGCGCCATGACCCGGTGCACCGTGCCCGGCGGCATCGGCGGCGCGGAGTCCTGCAGCTTGACCAGGGTCTCCCGGTAGGGCCCGATGAACTCCTCGGGCAGGGCCGCCTCGAAGATGCTCATCGCCTGGCCGAACTTCATCGCCCCGCCCTTGAGCTGGCCCAGGACGCTGAAGATCTGGTCGGCGGTGCGTCGCTGGACCTCATCGAGGACCAGGTTGGCAGGCGCCCCGACCATCCGCTTGCCGAGGCCCAGGGTCGTACGTCCGGCGAATCCGACCGGCAGCGCGGCCAGGCGCGCGGTCCGCGCGAAGGTGTTGCCGCTGATCGGACGGGATCTGCTGGAGTCGCTGTCGGGGGAGTCGGGCACGTGGTCAGGATAGTCCGCATCGCCCCTCACGCCGCGGTGAGCAGGTCGCAGGAGCACCCCGGATGGAACGCGACGGGCCAGAACGTGCGCGCGTCGTGGGCGGGCCCGACGACCAGGCACCGGCCGCTCGTGCGGGTCGGAAGCCCGGCGGCATGGGTCAGCACCTCGATGGCCAACTCGCCGGCGGCGGCGTGGGTCGTGACGGCCGACACTGCAGCGGGCAGCACGATCGTCGACTCGCGGCCGAGCTGGTGGACCAGCGCCGGCCAGGCCGGGTCCCAGTCGGCGCGGTGCAGGTCGTGGCAGCCGACGCAGGGGGTACGTCCGGGGCTGACGAGCGGGCCGATCCGGACCCGGTCCTCGTCGACCACGACCGGCAGGTGGTCGATCCCGAGGAGTGTCGCCCGCTCGAAGTCGGAGCGGGCCGGCTCGCCGTGCGACGCCAGGACGATCAGGGCCGGATCGGTCGAGCTGAGGCGCGTGAGCCCGGCCGCCTCGAGCAGAGGCCGGGCGGAGCCGATCAGCTCGGCGCTGCCGGCGTCGTGCTGCAGTGCGACCTCGTGGGCGATGTGCGGGCGCGCCAGGGTCGTGCCGTCCACGACGGCCCCGACGGCACGCAGCTCCAGCAGCAGGGCGCCGACCCGACCTGCGAGCTCGGGGCATCGAGCCGGGGCGAGCTCCTCGAGCCGGGCGACGTCACGGGCGCCGTCGAGGAGCCGCAGGAACGGTAGGAGACCCGGCCGGTCGGGGATCACGATGCCGGGCGATGTGCCGACCTGCAGATGCGTCGCGTCGCGCCGCAGCAGCGGGGCGCCGGGACGCAACGAGGGACGGAAGGCCATGCCGACAGGGTGGCCCGGCACCGGCCCCACGACCAGCCGGTCGTCCACAACGTCGGCCCGCAGCGCGCTGCCCGCGGCGACGAGGGGCTGGAACGACGTCTTTGCGGCTTGCGACTCGCCGGGAACGTTTAGGCGGGACTGAGCGTGAAATCACGCTCCCACGCGTACTCTGACAGTGATCAGCACCACATCGGCTAGGAGGCCGCAATGTCGGAAACATGGAGTGGCGAGTTCTACTGCGTCAAGTGCAAGGAGAAGCGCGAGACGTCAGGAGAGGTCCACGTCAGTGACAAGGGCACTCGCATGGCCAAGGGCATCTGCCCGGTCTGCGGCACGAAGCTGAACCGGATCCTCGGCAAGGCCTGAGATCCACCTGCGGGGCCCACGCCCTGCACTTCCCCACATCTCGCGGAGGACCCGGGTCGCCCGGGTCCTCCACAGTGTTGTGTGAGACCCCGTTGTGTGAGACCCCGGCCTCGCCGGGTGCGACCCTGAGCGGGCTCGATGAAGGAGGCTCCCGACGGATCTTGCCTTCCCCTTGCGAGCTCCGTCGGGAGCCTCGATGGCGTGAACGCTAGGGGCGGTCTTGCAGCGCCGTCAAGCGAGTTTCCCGCATTGTTGTCCACGCCTGTGGATAAGACTGGGGACAAGTTGTGGGGAACGCCGAGGATGGGTGTGGACGGGCCGGTGCACAACCTGTGGGCAGGCCGTGGGGTGCCTCCCCACCGCGGCTGTGACCAGCAGGGATACCTCGATGAGCCTGTGGACAACAAGTTTGTCGGAGGCAGGGGATACGTTCGTCCCATGGGCCAGGTGGAGATCCGTCGCAGCGCGCGGCGCAAGCGCACGGTACGCGCCTACCGCGAGGGTGACAAGACCATCGTGCTGATGCCGGCCAACCTGCCCAGAGCGGTCGAGCAGGAGCATGTCCGCAGCCTGGTCGAGCGGCTGGACCGTCGCGAGCAGCGCGTCCGGCCGAGCGACGACTGGCTCATGGCCCGGGCGGCGGAGCTGTCGGCGGAGTGGTTCGGCGGGGCGGCCGAGCCTTCCTCGGTGCGGTGGGTCACCAACATGGACAAGCGCTGGGGCTCCTGCTCGAGCGGGGACCGCAGCATCCGGCTGTCGCACCGGCTGCGGGGCATGCCGCCGTACGTCGTGGACTACGTCCTGGTGCACGAGCTGGCGCACCTGATCGAGCCCAACCACAGCCGGAGGTTCTGGGCGCTGGTCGACGCCTTCCCGCACGCCGCGAAGGCTAAGGGGTTCCTCGAAGGCGTGTCGTGGCAGCAGCAATGAGGTCCCGCACCGACTGATCGGTCTCTTCCGGCAGGTCGTCGACGTCGAACCAGGCCAGGTCGTCCGACTCGTCGCTGATGACGTGCACCGCGTCCTCGGGCGCGATCGCGACGAACTGCACGTCGAGGTGGCGCGATGGCCGGATCGGGCCGCACCCCGGCACCTCGTGCAGGGACAGCAGCACCGGGTCTGGGTCGATCGTCAGGGCGTGGATGCCGCTCTCCTCGCGGCCCTCCCGCAGCGCCGCGGACGGAAGGTCGGTGTCGCCGGCCTCGCAGTGACCGCCGGTCTGCAGCCACCGCTTGATCCGGCGGTGCAGCGTCAGCAGGACCCGCTCGCGCCCCGCGTCGACGATCAGGACGCTGGTGGTGACGTGGTCGGGATGGCAGTCCCGGCTCATCGCGTCGGGGTGCGCGTCGAGGTGGGCGAGATAGACCTGCCGCAGGTGTTCCTGCTCGGTGTCGGGGGCGGCCCAGCGGGTGAGTACGTCGTGCGCGTCGGCGCGCAGCGTCACTCGTCGTCCTGGTCGGTGGTGGGGCCGTGGTCGCCGTTCAGGAGCTGTCCGAGCGCGGTGTCGAAGTCGACGTCGCTCTGCGCGTTGCGCTCGCCCTGCGCGAAGCCCAGCGGGTCGTCGAGATCGGCGGCGACGGGCATCAGGTCGGGGTGGCTCCACACGGCGTCGCGGGCATCGGGTCCCTGCCGGTCGCGCAGCGCCGCCCACAGGGTCGTGGCCTCGCGCAGCTTGCGGGGGCGCAGCTCGAGCCCGACCAGGGCGGCGAACGTCTGCTCGGCGGGTCCGCCGGTGGCTCGGCGGCGGCGCATCGCCTCGGCGAGTGGGGCGGCGGCCGGCATACGGTCCTTGGTGGCCTCGGAGACGACCTCGTCGACCCAGCCCTCGATGAAGGCGAGCAGGGCCTCGAGCCGGTTGAGCGCCTTCTGCTGCTGGGGGGTGCGCTCGGGCTCGAACAGGCCGCCGTTGAGCGCCTCCTGGATGTCCTCGGGACGCGACGGGTCGAGTCCACGCATCTGCGACTCGATCGCCGACACGTCGATCCGGGTGCCGCGGCCGTACTCCTCGATCGCGCCGACCAGGGCGGACCGCAGCCAGGGGGAGTGGTGGAACAGGCGGTGGTGGGCGCACTCGCGCAGCACGACGTACAGCAGGACGTCGGAGGCGGGGTGCTCCAGACCCTCGCCGAATGCCGCGACGCCGGCGGGCAGCACGGCGACGGTCCGCTCGGGGCCGAGCGGCAGGCCGATGTCGGTCGAGGACACGACCTCGCGGGCCAGGCCGCCGAGCGCCTGCCCGACCTGCTGGCCGAACATCGCGCCGCCGGCTTGCGACAGCATCCCGAACAGCGGCCCGGCCATCGCCTTGGCCTCCTCGGGGAGCGCCTCGCCCATGGCCTTGACGACGTGCGCGGCGATGGGCTCGACGAGCTTCTGCCACGTGCCGGCCGTCGACT
>JAOPXL010000218.1 GCA_025965175.1 Aeromicrobium sp. | reverse complement strand
CCCGTCGTCGCATTCCCTGGGGACGAACGTGCCGGCCCGTGCGGCGGCTCGCGCCACCGTCCGGGCCGTTCACCTCAGGGCTTCGTGGCACCACCCGTGGCCGCGTCGTCGGCGATGTCGCCGGCGGTCGGCGCGGAGGCGGGCGTGACCGGCGCCTTGGGCGCGGCGGGAGCCGGGGCCGGCGGCGTGGTCGGCGTGTACGCGTTCCGCGACGCTCCGCGACGCTTCAGGATCGCGAAGGCGGCGGCACCCGCGCCGGTCAGGACGCCGATCGCGGCGACCTTGCGCAGGCGGCTGCGCTTCGGCTTGGCCCGCTCCGGCAGCTTGTCCTGGACGTTCTCGGGCAGCCGGTCGAACAGGTCGTCGCGCAGGTCGAGCAGCTGGTCCTTGTCGGGCAGCGCGGCCACGATCTGGTCACGGACGGCCGGTGCGCGGTCGACGACCTGCTTGCGCAGCTCGCCGGTCTGCCCGACGATCTGGTCGCGGACGGCGGGCGCCCGGTCGACGACCTGCTTGCGCAGCTCGTCGGTCTGCTCGGCGAGCTCGCTCAGCTGTGCCTCGAGCTTGTCGCGGAAGGTCTTCTTCTTGAACGGCATGTGGTGCTCCTTCGGTGATGTCGTGCGTTGGTCAGGAGAGCTTCATCCGGTGGATGAGCCAGTTGTCGTCTGTCTTGATCAGTGCGTACTTGCGTCGGCCCCCGAGGCCGCCGCCCTCGCGTCCGGTGAGCGTCACGATGATCTCCCGAGGCTTCCACTTCTCGAGCTCGTACGTGCCGCTGTCCCAGATCGTGACCGTGCCTCCTCCGTACTCCTTCTCCGGGATCGTGCCCTCGAACGTGGCGTACTCCAACGGGTGGTCCTCCGTCTGCACGGCGAGGTGGTTCTTCTTGGTGGTGGCCGGTACGCCCTTGGGCAGCGCCCACGACACGAGCACATCATCATGCTCCAACCGGAAGTCGTAGTGGAGCCGGCTGGCGTGGTGCTCCTGGATCACGAACGTCTGGCCGGCCGAGCCGGTCGCAACCCCGTCCGGCACCGGCTCGGGCGTCCTCGACGCGTCGCGCATCGACCGGTAGGCGGTCAGCCGGTCCTCGCTCGCGAGTGGGGCGGCGAGGGCGGCCATGGGGTCCTTGCGCCGCTTCATCCGGGCGACGACCTCGTCCATCGTGAGGTGTCGCAGGTCGGGGTCGTCGAGCTCGCGCCAGGTCCGGGGGACCGCGACGCGCGGCTCGGTGGTGCCGCGCAGGGAGTAGGGCGCGATCGTGGTCTTGTTGCGGTTGTTCTGGCTCCAGTCGACCAGGACCTTGCCGCCGCGCAGGCTCTTCTTCATCGAGCTGACCACCAGGTCGGGCAGCTCCTCCTCCAGGGCCCCGGCGAGCTGCTTGGCGAACCGGTTGACGTAGTCGGCGTCGTGCGTGCCGTCCAGCGCGGCGTAGAGGTGCAGGCCCTTGCTGCCGCTCGTGACGGGGCACGCCTCGAGCCCCAGGTCCTGCAGCATCGTCCGCGCGACCTTCGCGACCTCGACGCACTCGGGCAGGCCGGCGCCGGGCCCGGGGTCGAGGTCCAGCACGAGGCGGTCGGGGTTCTGCGGGTTGCCGAGCCGGTTGACGCGCCACTGCGGGACGTGCAGCTCGAGCGCGGAGACCTGCCCGGCCCACGCCAGTGCCGCCGCGTCCTCGAACATCGGATAGGTGTTGACGTGGTCGCTGTGCTGGATCTCGACCCGGCGGATCCATGTCGGTGCCGAGTCCGGAAGGTTCTTCTCGAAGAACACCTCACCGGGCTTGCCGGCCGTGCCGACCCCGTCGACCCAGCGCTTGCGGGTCACGATCCGGCCCGCGACGTGCGGCAGCAGATGCGGCGCGATGTCCTGGTAGTAGGCGATGACCTCGGCCTTCGTCGTCCCGGTGGAGGGGTAGATGACCTTGTCGGGATGCGTCAGACGCAGGCGGTGACCCGCGACGGACACGTCGAGCGTGTCCTGCGTACGGGGCATCGTGGTCCTTTCGCGACCGGTCTCGTACGTCCTGCATACCCGGCTGACCGGCCCCGAAACAACCTCTCACTGCAGACGTTCTTCGATGCATAGTTCTTTCGAACTAGAATCCATGGCCCGGCAGTACCGAAACTCGCTTGCTTGTGGGGGAAATCGGTGCAACAGTGGGGAGGCCGGTTGAGCAGCAGCTTGGCAGCTATCGACATCCCCCAGGGGGACATCGTGAAGGCAGCATCATCCGCACGTCAGCAGGACCAGGACGACACGTCCGAGCTCATCGAGGCCGCAGCCGCCGCATCCGGCGCTGAGCGCGCCATGCTCGAGGACGAGATCGTCCGCCGATACCTCGGACTCGCTCGTCATCTGGCAGGTCGTTACTCCGGTCGCGGAGTCGACCTCGAGGACCTCGTCCAGGTCGCCAACTTCGCCCTCGTCAAGTCGATCCGTGGCTTCCGCCACGACCGCGGCGAGTTCGTCCCGTTCGCCACTGTCACGATCCTCGGCGAGATCAAGAAGCACTTCCGCGACCACTCGTGGGGCGTTCGCCCCCCGCGTCGCATCCAGCAGCTGCAGGCCGACATCACGGCAGCGACCGAGCGTCGGATGCAGTCCGACGCGACAGCGCCGGGAGCGGCCGAGATCGCCGCAGAGCTGGGCACCGAGATCAGCGAGGTCCGCGAGGCCATGGCAGCCCGTGGCTGCTTCACCCCGACATCGCTCGACCAGCCCGTCCGCGACGGCGGCCAGCCGCTCGGCGAGACGATCTCCTGGAATGAGGAGAGCTACGACTTCATCGACGACTGGGTGACGGTCGGCCCGCTGTGCGCGAAGCTCCAGGACGATGAGCGCAAGCTCCTGCACCTCCGATTCGTCGAGGACAAGACTCAGCAGGAGATCGCCGACATCGTCGGGGTCAGCCAGATGCAGGTCTCCCGCAGACTGTCCAAGCTGCTGGACCAGCTCCGCTCCAAGGCGACGCTGATCGAGTCCGCGTCCGAGACTGCGTAGCTCGAGCACGAAGGGCCCCGGACTGAAGAGTCCGGGGCCCTTCGTGCGCCCAGCTCAGCTGCGGTCGGGCGACACGTAGGTCTGGGTCGCGAACGACGGGGCGTCCGTCGCGTCGCGCTGCACGCCGATCTCGTCCGCGATCGTGGCCGCCAGGTCGGCCGGGGTGGGCGCCGGGGTCGGCCCATTGAGCGTGTCGGCGGCGGAGAACCTGTCCATCGGCTGGTGCCAGATCAGCGTGACGTCGTGGTGTTGCCCGCACTGGCGGCACAGCTCCTCGATGCGGGACGCGTCCCCGTTGTCGACCGGCTTCTCGCACACCGCCACGACATGTGTCGGGGGCTCGTCCTGGTCGGTGAGCTCTCGCAGGGCGAGGTCGCCGCTGGGGGTCGTGAGGCGCAGGACGGCGTACTTCGCCGAGCGCAGCCATCCCAAGGGGGTGGAGACGGCATGCGTGCTGCAGCCGCGTCGGCCCAGCTCCTGGCTGAGCGCGACGTCCAGGACGTCACGCTCACCGTAGAGCGTGACGTTCGCTCCGGCCAGATGGAGATCCAGGCCCATGTGGCGGTCCCTTCGAGTCGATGACTGGGCGTCCCTGTCAGGGACGCACTCCTGGGACGTACCCGGGTACGGTGCGGGCAAACTTGGTGGCAGGATTGTCTCGTACTCGCCGATCTGCTGGGGCCTGGATGGTGCCGGCACCGACTACTTGAGGAGCCGACCTGTGGACACCTCGACGTTCTTCTCCCAGATGGCCCTCGAGCTGCACGAGCAACCGACTGCCGAGGACACGATCGAGCGGATCACCGAGTACGCCAAGATCGCGATCGGTTGCGACGACGCCGGGATCATGCTGGTGCACGCGCGCAACCAGATCGAGACCGCCTCGGCCACCTCGCCGCGGGTCGGTGAGTCGCACAACCTGCAGATCATCCACGACGAGGGCCCGTGCCTCGAAGCGATCGAGGGCGAGGCGATCTACCTGTCGCCCGACGTCGCGGTCGACGGGAGGTGGCCGAAGTGGGGTCCCGCGGTCGCGGACATCGGCATCCGCAGCACCCTGAGCCTGCGGCTCGAGACCCGGTCGCGTCGCTACGGATCGCTCAACCTCTATGCCGAACGCGTCAGGGCATTCGACGACGACGACCTCGCGGTGGCAACGATCTTCGTCCGCCACGCCGCGGTCGCGCTGGCCAGTGCGCACAACGAGAAGGGCCTGCAGGTCGCGATCGATGCCCGCAAGCTCATCGGCCAGGCGCAGGGCATCCTCATGGAGCGCTACGACCTCGAGGAGGGCCGGGCGTTCGATTTCCTGCGTCGACAGTCGCAGGCGCACAACGTCAAGCTGCGGCACGTGGCCGAGTGGGTCGTGCAGCACCGGGCATCGCCCGAGGCGTCGTTCGCCGAGACGGTGTGGGCCGGCGGGTCCACCAACGGACAGGCCCGCTCCTAGTCAGCTGGCCTTCTCGGCCTTCTTCGCCGCCGTCTTCTTGGCGGGGGCCTTCTTGGTTGCTGCCTTCTTCGTGGCGGTCTTCTTGGCCGGTGCCTTCTTGGCGGCAGTCTTCTTCGCCGGCTTGTCGGTGGTGTCGCCCGTCCTGGCGGCCTTCTTGCGGTCGACGCTGCGCTTGAGAGCCTCCATCAGGTCGACGACCTCGGCGTCGTCGGAGTCCTCGTCGGAGTCGCCGAACGTCTGGGAGGTGTCGAGCGTGTCGCCCTGCTCGAGCTTGGCCTCGACCAGTGTCCGCAGCTGCTCCTGGTACTCGTCGGTGAACTGTGAGCTGTCGAAGTCGCCGGCGAGGGAGTCGACCAGCTGGGCGGCCATGTCCCGCTCCTTCTGGCTGATCTTGGGGCTCTCCTGGAGGACGTCGAACGCGGGGTCGCGGACCTCGTCGTCCCACAGCAGGGTCTGCAGCAGCAGGACGTCGCCCTTGACCCGCAGCGCGGCGAGCCGGGTCTTCTGCCGCAGCGCGAA
>JAOPXL010000211.1 GCA_025965175.1 Aeromicrobium sp. | reverse complement strand
CGAAGTACTTGATGTTGTCGAAGTCGATGCCGCTGAGGTCGGAGCCCCACGTCGGCATGGGCTTGCGACCGAAGAGCTTGAGGCCCTTCAGGCGGAGGTCGAGCATCCACTGCGGCTCGCTCTTGAGCGAGGAGATGTTGCGGACGACGTCCTCGCTGAGGCCACGCTGGACGTTGGCGCCGGCATCGTTGCCGTCGGACCAGCCGAACTCGTAGCGGCCGACATCCTTGAGGCCGGGATTGGCCTCGATGACGGCATTGGGTGCATGGGTCTCTGACGTGGTCGTCATGAGGGCAGCCTCTCTGCGGTGGGGGTCGTGGGCAGGTGGGTCGTGCAGACGCCGTCGCCGTGGGCGATCGTGGCGAGTCGCTGCACGTGGGTGCCGAGCAGACGCGCGAACATCTCGGTCTCGGCCTCGCACATCTGGGGGAACTCCTCGGCCACGTGGGCGACCGGGCAGTGGTGCTGGCACATTTGGGTGCCGGCGGGGGTGGTGCCGACCGACGCGGCGAACCCGTCGGTGGTCAGCGCCTCGGCCAGGACCCGGGGGCGCTGGTCGGGCTCGGCGAGGTCGAGCTGCGGACGGATCCGCTCCTCGAGGTCGGACAGCCGGTGGCGGGCGAACGCCTTGACGGCGTCGTCTCCCCCGGTCTCGGCGAGGTAGCGCAGGGCGCCGGCGGCGAGCTCGTCGTAGGCGTGCGCGAAGGTGTCGCGGCCCGCGTCGGTGATCGCGAAGACCTTCGCGGGACGACCCCGGCCGCGCTGGCCGGTGATGCGCTGCTCGCGGGCCTCGATGACTCCCTCGGCCAGCAGCTGGTCGAGATGGCGCCGCACGGCTGCGGGTGTCAGGTGCAGCTCGACCCCGAGCGCGGCCGCGGTCGCGGGCCCGCTCTCGAGGATGACCCGCGCGACGCGCGAACGCGTGGGGGCGTCGTCGACCGGCGCCTTCTCCACTGTTCGCATGTTTTTCACAACACCAGTGTGCCGTTAATGATTCCCGGCGTTCAACGAAGGCGAGCCTTAGTGATGTGCGCCGCAGCTCCTCAGGACTCGACCTCGCCGGCCGGCAGGACCGCCTCGTCGGCCGCGCGCGTCCCGGCGTCCCAGCCGCGCCGGTCGAACGACGCGCGACGCGATCCCGTCGTGACGTGGGGGAACAGCCGCTCGAACTCCTCTCCCACGGCGGCGTCCTGGCGTGCGAACACCGGGACCAGGTCCGTGCCGTAGGCCGCGGCCGCCCGGGTCGCAGTCGTCGTCAGGCGCTCGCCGATCCGGATCGCGTAGGCGTTCATGAAGGCCTTGCGGAACGACGTCGTCCGCTCGGGACCGCGGTGTCCGGGTCCCTGCCCCGCTCGGGTCATGGCGCGGGTCGCCTGCACCAGGGTCGAGGTGAACATCATCTCGACCTGCTGCACGTCGGTCGGCAACCCGACGAGGGTCGCGCAGGACGCGAAGTCGTTCCAGACCGCGCGGGTGCGGTTGGCGCGGGCGATGACGTCGAGCAGGCCCGCCTTCTGCATCGCGTAGGGGTGATGGATCAGCACCCGGACGCCTCGCACGTCGTACGCGTCTCCGGCGTCGGCGGCCACGAGCGCCTCGTCGATCGCGTGCCGGGTCATGAGTGCCTGCGCCTTGGCGGTGAAGGCCTCGGCCTCAGCGGGGAACTCGGTCGACTCGGCCTTCGCCAGCAGGGCGCGGATCCGTGGGAGCATCCTGGCGGCCTCGTCGCTCGGCGCCCCCGGAGCGGGTGACCGGGCGGCGGGACGTTCGCGGCCCCACTGCGACGGCGGAGGCACGAGGCGCTGCGAGGCCGGCAGCCGGCGCAGGAGCTCGAGCACGACGAGAGCCGGGACCCACTCGTCGGGGGTCGCGTGTCCCCCGGCCGGCAGCAGCGCGCCGCCGCGGGGGCCGTCCTTGATCGGCAGCCCCCTGAGCTGGTCGAGCCAGTCCTCGGGTGCGCGGTCCCAGGCTCGGGACCCGTCGGCCTCCGCCAGGACCGCCAGCGACATCCATCTCGCGGCCGGCTTGGTGGAGCGACGCCTCGTGGCGTGGACCAGGTCCCCCGGCTGCCAACCGCGCTCCCAGGCCATCGCGATCCTGGACAGGATCGTGTCCACCAGCAGGGACGCCGGGTCCCGGCCGCGGTCGGACGCCGCGGCACTGCGCTCGATGAGCTGGTCGACGAGGGGCCCCGCCGCCCTCGGGACCGCCGAGGCGACGAGCGCTGCCTCCTCGAGCAGCCCCATGACGTCATCACCCGGTGGTCGGTGCGCCTGCCGTCCGACGGCCCGACGTCGGGCCTCGCGTCGCTGTCGGCTGTCCCTGCTCATGCGGCCATCCTTGCAACACCCGCCGACATCGGAGCGGTCGCGCGGGCGACCTGTGGGGCGACGCCGCCGAGACCGCCGCCTGCGGATGATGTTCACATGCGCTCTGCCGGGACCGAGCGGTGAGCCTCGAACTCGACGCCCGGCGAGCGCTCCGGCCCTAGAGTGAGGACATGGCGAGCGACGCGGTCGAGATCAAGGCGGGTGGCCGGTCCGTACGGGTCTCGAGCCCGACCCGGGTCATCTTCGAGGCGACGGACTTCTCCGCCGAGGTCACCAAGGTCATGGTCGCGGAGTACTACGTCGCGGTCGCCGACGGGCTGATGCGGGCCCTCCGCGACCGCCCCGTCGCGCTGGAGCGCTGGCCCAAGGGGGTCCGCGAGGGCATGGTCATGTCGACCCGGGCCGACAGCCATGGCGACGCGTTCTACCAGAAGCGCATGATGCGGGGCGCTCCTGCGTACGTCGAGAGCACCCGCGTGCTGTTCCCCTCCGGGCGCGTCGCCGACGAGATCCGCATGACCGAGGTCGCCGTCGCGGCGTGGGCCGCCCACATGGGCGCGATCACGTTCCACCCCTGGCCCACCCGGGCGCGCGACAACGACCGTCCCGACGAGCTGCGCATCGACCTCGACCCGTTCGGCTCCGCGACGTTCGGCGATGCCGTTCGCGTCGCGGGGGTGGCGCGCGAGCTGTTCGCCGAGGCCGGGATCGAGGCATTCGCCAAGACCAGCGGCAAGCGCGGGATCCACGTGTATGCCAGGATCGCGCCGCGCTGGACGTTCACCGACGTCCGCCACGCGGCGATCGCGTTCGCCCGCGAGCTCGAGCGCCGGACCGACGGTGTCACGACCCACTGGTGGAAGGAGGAGCGCGGGGACAACATCTTCGTCGACTTCAACCAGAACTGCCGCGACCGGACGATCGCTTCTGCCTACAGCCTGCGACCCAGTCCCGGAGCGACGGTCTCGACGCCCGTGTCGTGGGAGGAGCTGGCGACGCTGGAGGACCCGCGCGCGTTCACGCTCCACACCGTCCCACCCCGTCTCGCCGTGCATGGCGACCCGTGGGCCACGATCGACGACGTCGAGCACTCGCTGGAGCCCCTGCTCGCCTGGTGGGACGCCGACCCGGTAGAGATGCCCTACCCGCCGGAGTATCCCAAGATGCCGGGTGAGCCCAAGCGTGTTCAGCCCAGCAAGGCCCGCTCCGACTGAGTCGGACCGGGCGGGGTACGTGGGTGGCCCCGACGAGAGGACACACCATGAGCGAGACCCCCATCGAGCCCGACGCCGCACCCGGCGCCGACGAAGGACAGGGCGAGGAGTTCGACCCGGTGCAGACCGGCGAGCCGGCGACCGGTCCCGAGGCGCCTGTGCCGCCGGGCGGCTCGGACGACGCCGACGCCTGAACCAGTGTCAGTCGAGGGCGAGCTCGTAGTCGGCGCGGTCGGAGATGTGCTGCGCGTACTCGCGCACGATCCCTGCCGGCACGCCTACCTCGAGCTCGCCCAGCGACCGCTCGATCTCGGGGATGAACTCGTCGATGTCGAGGCCCGCGTAGTTCTTGCGAAGCGACTCATCCGCCGCGCGGAACTTCTCCTTGGCCTCACCGGTCAGTGGCTGGCCCTTGCTCGTCACGATGGCCTGCATGAGCAGACCGTATGCGCGTCGGGGCACCGGCGCATCACGACGACGCGGTCCGCGGCCAACCTCTGGACACGCTGTCTACAGTGGCTTGCGTGGACCCCACGCCTGCCCGGATCGATCTCGGTCGCCTGATGGAGCACCCGTCCGCTGACTTCCAGTCCGAGGACACCCAGCGGCTCCGCCAGGACTTCACGCGATTCATGATGCGCTACAAGTTCGGCATGGAGGAGATCGTCACCAAGCTGTCGATCCTGCGCGACGAGTTCGCCCATCTCCACGACACCAACCCCATCGAGAACGTCTCCTCCCGGCTCAAGAACCCCGACAGTGTGCTCGAGAAGATGGGCCGCAAGGGCTGCGAGCCGATCTTCGAGTCGATCGCCGAGAAGATCACGGACATCGCCGGCGTGCGGGTGACCTGCAGCTTCGTGTCGGACGTCTATCACGTGTTCGACCTGCTGACGGGCCAGTCGGACGTCCAGATCGTCGAGGTCCGCGACTACATCGCCGACCCCAAGCCCAACGGCTACCGCAGCCTGCACGCCCTGATCCAGGTGCCGGTGTTCATGAGCGACGGCGAGGTGCCGGTGCTGGTCGAGGTGCAGATGCGGACCATCGCGATGGACTTCTGGGCCAGCCTCGAGCACAAGATCCACTACAAGTACCGCCAGGACGTCCCCGAGGCGCTGCTGACCGGGCTGCGCGAGGCGGCGGACACCGCGCGCGAGCTCGACGCGACGATGGAGCGGCTCCACACCGAGGTCAAGACCGCCGGGGAACTCCCGGTCGAGCTGCGCCGCAAGCTCCGCCGGACCGCGGACGTGGTCCCGGACGAGGACTTCGTCGAGCGTCTCAAGCGCCTTGCACCCTGAGGGTGGGTCCTCAGCGGAGCACGTCCCCCAGGTCGTACCTCGCGACCTCCTCGAGCTGCTCGTACGTGCAGGACTCGGGCTCGCGGTCCGGGCGCCAGCGCTTGAACTGCGCGGTGTGGCGGAAGCGGGTGCCTTCCATGTGCTCGTAGCCGACTTCGGCGACCAGGTCGGGCGACAGCGTCACGAACGACAGGTCCTTGGTGCCGGTCCACCGACTCTGCCCGCCCGGCAGGCGCGATGACGCCTGCGCGTCGGGGTCCTGCCACTTGCCCCACGGGTGCTCGGCGGAATCGACGACGAGCACCGACAGCTGCTCGACGAGCTCTGCCCGCCGGGAGTCGGTGAACGACGCCGCGACGCCGACGTGCTGCAGCTGCCCCTCGTCGTCGTAGAGGCCCAGCAGCAGGGAGCCGAGCAGCGGGCGAGCCTCGGTCGAGGTCTTGTGCAGGCGATAGCCCGCGACCACGACGTCGGCGGTCCTGGCGTGCTTGATCTTGAGCATCTGACGGACGTTGGGGGCGTACGGCTTGCCGAGCGCCTTGGCCACGACGCCGTCCAGGCCCGCGCCCTCGAAGATGCCGAACCACTCCTCGGCCAGCTCCGGGTCGGTCGTCGTCCGGGTCACGTGGACGGGGGCGGAGGCGTCCGCCAAAGTCTCCTCCAGTCGCGCCCGGCGCACTGAGAACGGCTCGTCGAGCAGGGACTCGTCGCCGAGCGCGAGCAGGTCGAACGCGACGAACGACGCGGGCGTCTGCTCGGCCAGCATCGCGACGCGGGACGCGGCCGGGTGGATCCGCTGGGACAGCGCGTCGAAATCGAGTCGCCCGTCGATCGCCAGGAAGATCTCGCCGTCCAGCACGCACCGGTCGGGGGTCTGGGCCTTGATCGCCTCGACGACGTCGGGGAAGTAGCGGGTGAGCTCCTTGGTGGACCGGCTCGCCAGCGCGACCTCGTCCCCGTCCCGGAAGACGATGCACCGGAAGCCGTCCCACTTCGGCTCGTAGGACAGCCCGCCGTCGAGGGAGTCCGGTGCCGGGATGCCCTTGACCGACTTCGCCAGCATGGGTCGCAGCGGGGGCATGACGGGAAGATCCATGCCCAGCAGCCTAGGTGCGCGCGGCAGCGACGGCGAGGCAAGGAGCTCGAGGAGCGACACCTACACTGGACGGGTGAATCAACCCGCCGTCGAGGTCGTCGACCTCGTCATGCGATACGGCGCGGTCACCGCGGTCGACGGCCTGGGCCTGACCGTCGAGACCGGCACCGTGACCGCGATCCTCGGCCCCAACGGCGCCGGCAAGACCACGACGATCGAGACGTGCGAGGGCTTCCGCGCCCCGCAGAGCGGGTCCGTGCGTGTCCTGGGCCTCGACCCGGTCGCCGACGGCACGGCGCTGCGTCCCCGGGTTGGCGTCATGCTGCAGTCCGGCGGGGCGTGGTCGGGCGCACGGTCGTACGAGATGCTGCGCCACATTGCCTCCCTCCACGCCCACCCCCTCGACGTCGACCAGCTGATCGAGCGGCTTGGGATGGGGTCGTACGGGTCGACGCCCTACCGCCGACTGTCCGGCGGGCAGCAGCAGCGGCTCAGCCTCGCGATGGCCATCGTGGGCCGGCCCGAGCTGTTGTTCCTCGACGAGCCGACCGCTGGGCTGGACCCGGCCGTGCGACGGTCGACGTGGGAGCTGATCGCCGAGCTGCGCTCCAGCGGTGTCACCACGGTGCTGACGACCCACTTCATGGACGAGGCCGAGGCGCTCTCGGACCAGATCCACATCGTCGACGCGGGCCGCGTGATCGCGTCCGGCACGCCGCAGTCCCTCGCCTCCTCGGGCGCCAAGAACACGGTCCGCTTCATGGCTCGTGCAGGGCTGGACGTCGCGAACCTCATGCGCGCGCTCCCCCACGACACCAAGGTCGACGAGGTGACCCCCGGGTCGTACGTCATCGCGGGTGAGGTGGACCCCCAGCTCCTGGCGACCCTCTCGGCGTGGTGCGCCGGACAGGGCGTGTTGACCGAGTCGTTGCTGGTCGAGCGCCAGACCCTCGAGGACCGGTTCCTCGAGCTCACCGGGAAGGCACTCCGATGACCCTGGATCTGTCCCCTCGTCCCGGCGCCGCACCGCGTCCGGCGATGCTGCGAGCCCAGACGACGATGGAGCTGCGCCTGCTGATGCGCAACGGCGAGCAACTGCTCCTGACCTTGGTCATCCCGTTGGTCCTGCTGCTGCTGAGCTCGGCCTCGGACAAGATCGTCGACCTCGGCCCGGGTCGCCCGATCGACATCATCACGCCGGGCATCCTGGCCCTGGCGGTGCTGTCCACGTCGTTCACGTCCCTCGCGATCGCGACCGGGTTCGAGCGGCGCTACGGCGTCATCAAGCGGCTCGGCGCCTCGCCACTGCCCCGCTGGGGGCTGCTGTTCGGCAAGGTCGGCGCCGTCGTCGTGGTGGAGATCGTCCAGCTCACGGTGCTGTCGGTCGTCGGCCTGCTGCTGGGCTGGGAGCCGCAGGGTGGCGTCACGGCGGTCGCCGCGATGATCGTGCTAGCGATCCTCGGCACCGCCGCCTTCGGGTCCATGGGCCTGCTGATCGCCGGCGCCCTGCGGGCCGAGGCCACGCTCGCGGTCGCCAACCTGGTCTACGTCCTGCTGCTCGTCGGCGGTGGGCTACTCGTCCCCCTCAGCCGCTACCCGGAGGCCGCAAGCCACGCCCTGCAGCTGCTGCCGTCCGGCGCCCTCGGCCAGGGCCTGCGCGACGCTTTCGACGGCAGCGGCGCGGGAGCCTTCACATACGTCGTGCTGATCGGCTGGACGGTGTGCGCCAGCCTCCTCGTCGCAAGGACCTTCAAGTGGGAGTGAGCCTCGGCGTGGTGCGCCCCGTCCAGTCCTCCGTCGAGCGGTGGGCCTGGGCCGCCGTCGTCGCCAACACGGTCATCATCCTGACCGGCGGGCTCGTGCGCCTGACCGGCTCCGGCCTGGGCTGCCCGACCTGGCCGCGGTGCACCGACGAATCCTTCACGCCGCACCGCGAGCTGGGTGTGCACGGCGTCATCGAGTTCGGCAACCGGATGCTGACGTACGTCCTGGTGGCCGTCGTCGTCGCGACGTTCGTCGCGGTGTGGCGCTGGAGCGGCACGACCCGCGAGCTGCGCCGCCTCGCCGGCCTGATCGCGCTCGGCGTCCCGTTCCAGGCCGTCATCGGAGGCATCAGCGTGCTGACCGACCTCAACCCGTGGGTCGTCTCCCTGCACCTGGTCCTGTCGATGTCGTTGGTGGCGATCTCGATGCTGCTGGTGTTCCGCGTCCGCGGCGGCACCGCCCTCGACGTCTCCGCCGGGCGCCGGTGGCTCGTCGTCGCGACCTACCTCGCGCTGTGGCTCGTGGTCTACCTCGGCACCGTCGTGACCGGCAGCGGTCCGCACGCCGGCGACGAAGAGGCTCCCCGCAACGGGCTCGACCCGCACGTCATGAGTCATGTCCACGCGTTCAGCGTCTACCTGCTGGTCGGGCTGACCCTGGCCTGCTGCGTCCTGCTGCATGGCACCGCCGCGGGCCCGCTGTCGGCGCTCCTGCTGGTGACCGAGCTGGGCCAGGGCACGATCGGATTCGTGCAGTACTTCACGGACCTCCCGATCGCCCTCGTCGCGATCCACCTGGTCGGTGCGGCCGGGCTCGTCGCGGTGGGCACCCGGCACCTGCTCGCCGCCACGTCGCGCAAGGAGGCACCGGCCCCCGTCGGTGCGTAGACCCGAACTCTCCCGGCGGCGGCCGCTGACCACTAGCGTCACGGCGTGATCGCCACCACCAGCCCGTCCCGACCATCATCGCTGTCTGCCCAGGCGCGTGGGCTCGCGCCAATCCTCCGGGTGCACGTGGGCCCGGCCGTCGCCGGTGCCGTCGTCCTCTCGCTCGACGCCCGGCGAAGGGGTGGGCGTGCTCGCGACAGTCGTGGCGCTCCAGCCCGCGTGCCGCCGGACGGGCCGCGCGGACCTGGTTGCGCTCGCGGGATTCCTCGCTGCGGTGTCGGTGTTCCAGTTGCTGCCCGACTGAGTGCTCGCGGACCTGGTCGGGACGCTGCGCTTCCCTGACACCGGTGGCCTCCGCGTCGACGACGCATCCCCCGGGCGATGACGGGGATGTGGGTGGCGCCGCTGTTCGCCGCGCTCGCGCTCGCTGGAGGACGGCCGGGATGGGCGGTGGTCCTCGCCACGGTGACCTTCCTCGACAGCGCTCATGGCACCGTTCCTGAGCCTGTGGAGCCGACCGGTATACGTCCTACCGGCCGAGGCGGCGCTCGGTTGGGCCGCCGCCGTGGCGTTCACCGCGACGCGGGGACGATCAGTCCTGGCCCGCGTGTCAGCGGCCCTGGCGGTGTCGACGTTCTACCTCCGACGCGCTCGTGCTGGCGCACTTCCTCATCGACGTCGCCGGCCGGCTGCTCACCGCCTGAGTGACTCGTCACCGGATCTGCGTGACTCGTCACCGGATCTGCGTGACTCGTCAGCGGACTAGCGGGTCCAGGGGGTGGTGGCTTGCAGGACGGCCTCGGACAGCGACTCGGTCCGCAGCCTGGTGATGCCCTGGTAGTCCGGATCGGCGACCATCGCGCTGAACGCGGCCCGGCTCGGGTACTCGACCAGCAGCACGGCGTCCCAGTCGAAGCCGTCCGGGGCGACCAGCGCCGTCGAGGTGTCACCGAGGTAGACGACAGCGGCGCCGACCTTGTCGAGGTACGGCTGGATCTCGCGCGCGTACTCCTCGTAGGTCGGCCGACCCGTCTCGGTGAACTTCAGCAGGTTGAGCATCACGACACGGCCGCCCTGGTCCTCGGCGAGATAGCGCTTGAGGTCGGCACCGGTGGGATCGACAGACATGCGAGCAGGCTAGTGGCTCCACCGGTCACGGTCGATCCAGAGGAGCCACCGGAGGCGCGGCCACTCGGTCAGGGTCCACAGCTGACGGCGCTGCGGCAGGTAGGTGATGTCCTCCGGGCCGGGCGGGAGGACACCGCGGTGATGCGTGTAGTCCCCGGGTTGCCCGACCCACAGATCGCCCGGCCGGCCCTCGCCGGTGCTGGCGACGATGAACCAGACGCCGTCCGCGACGGTCGCGCCCTGCATCCGCTCGGCCTGGTGGTCGTTCAGGTCGGTCGGGGAGACGCGGCCACGGTCGTCGCCATGCAGCAGCCCGGTCTCTCGGTCGATCGGGTAGCGCAGGAGCCGGTGGGACCCGCCGCGGCGGCCGTACTCCCCCGCGACCAGGCGGTCCTGCGTGCCGTCGCGCTCCAGCGACAGGAACGAGTAGGTCAGTCCCGGTGTGTCCTGGTCGGCCTCCGCGACGTACTGCGTCGACTGCGGCAGGGCGTAGCGGTAGCCCTTGAGGCGGACCCGGTTGCGGACCCGGACGATGTCGTCGAGACGGAACACCCGGACACCGCCCGCACTGCCGGCGACGAACAGGTGCGGCCCGTACCAGACGATCCCGCCGGCGTGGACCCTCACGGGCCGCAGCCGGGTGAAGCCCCATTTGCGACGCGGCTCCACGAGGAGGACGTGACGGTAGCGCGGCGCCTCGTCGTCCCGCCAGTCGATGACCGACACCCGCGAGCCGAGGAACCGCCGCAGCCGGCCTCGTGCGTACCAGCTCACCAGCACGATGTCGTGGCCCTCGAAGGTGCCGTCGGGCGGGTCGGTCACGGCATCGGCGGACGTCGTGATCCCCTGCGGCCACCAGCGCGCGGTCTTCGCGTCACCGTCCTGCCAGGCCATGCCGGCGACCGCCGCCTCCGCCGGGGCATCGACGTGGGCGCCGTGTCGGTTGGTGTCGAGCAAGGCGCCCAGCAGCCCCACCCGCCGGAACCGTCCCGGCAGCCCTTGCCCGGGCATCGGCGCGGAGACCACGAGCCGGTGGGGGAAGCTCACTGCTCGCTCCATCCGTCGGCAGCCGTCGCGGTCCGGGTCCCCCGGCAGCAGGGTGAAGCCGGCCCGCTCGTAGGCACGGATCGCCGGCTCGTTGCCCGGGATGACTCGCAGCCCCACCGGGGCACCGTCCGCCAGGCCGAGGACTCGATCGATCAGTGCGGCCCCGACACCGGCGCCGCGCGCCTCCGGCGCGACCCACATCGAGATCAGCTCGACCGCTCCGTCGCTCAGGTGCTCGGCTGCAACCATCCCCACCGCGCGGTCGTCCTCGTACGCCAGGAAGCACGTGTCGCCGTCGGCCAGGCGGTCACGCCAACGGGCCTCGGTGTCGAGGTCCCCCGTCCACGCGGTGACCGACGCTGCGAACGCCGCGCGGTCCTCGGCGAGCGACCGGAGCCGCAGCGCACGCCAGTCGGCCCAGTCGTCAGGACCGACGAGGCGAATCATGCCGCCCCCGACTAGCGGAGGAACGGGTCGATCGCCGCCGCGACGAACAGCAGCGCCAGATAGGCGTTGGAGTAGTGGAACAGCCGCATCGGCTTGATGACCGACAGCTCCTCGGTGTCGTCCGCACGGGACTTCAGCTCGTACGCCTCGATGAGGAACACGATCCCGAGGGTGATCGCGACGGCCGGGTAGAACCACCCTGTCGCCAGCGGCCACAGCAGCAGCGACGTGCCGACCATGACCCACGTGTAGGCCACGATCTGCCGGGCGACCTCGGCCGACGTCGCGACGGACGGCAGCATCGGGACACTGGCGGCGGCGTAGTCCTCGCGGTAGCGCATCGCGAGGGACCAGAAGTGCGGCGGTGTCCAGAAGAACACCACGAGGAACAGCACGACGGGCGCCCACGCGAGCTCACCGGTGACGGCGGTCCAACCGATCATGGCCGGGAAGCAGCCCGCAGCTCCGCCCCACACGATGTTCTGCGACGTGCGGCGCTTGAGGATCATGGTGTAGCCGACGACGTAGAAGACGTTGGCAGCGAGCGCGAGCCCGGCCGACAGCCAGTTGACCCAGTAGGCCAGCACACCGGTCGACACGACACCCAGCACGAGCCCGAAGATCAGTGCGTTGCGGGTGGGGATCTGGTGACGGGCCAGCGGGCGGCGCGAGGTGCGCCGCATCATCTGGTCGATGTCGGCGTCCACGACGCAGTTGAGCGCGTTGGCACTGCCTGCCGAGAGGGCGCCACCGACGAACGTCGCGATGACGAGCCACAGCGACGGCACCCCCTGCTCCGCGAGGAACATGACCGGGACGGTCGTCAGGAGCAGCAGCTCGATGATGCGCGGCTTGGTCAGTGCGACGTACGACTTGACGACGTCGCTGAAGCCGGGAGAAGTGGGTACACCGGAGGAGCTGGCGGACTTCACGTCGACGGCGGGCACGTGCACCAGTCTAAGGGACGCGAGTAGGCTCGAACATGACGGCCTGCGAACCGGCCGAACCCCACGAACGTTCGACGATCAGGAGCCACTGCTGTGACGTCCGGAACCCCCTCCCTGGAGTGGACAGACCTCGACAAGCTGGCCGTGGACACGGTCCGACTTCTCGCCGCCGATGCCGTGCAGAAGGTCGGCAACGGCCACCCCGGGACGGCCATGAGCCTCGCCCCGGCGGCCTACCTGCTCTACCAGAAGATCATGCGTCACGACCCGACCGATCCGCACTGGGCCGGGCGTGACCGCTTCGTGCTGTCGTGCGGGCACTCGAGCCTGACCCAGTACATCCAGCTCTACCTCGCCGGCTACTCCATGACGCTCGACGACCTCAAGAGCCTGCGCACGTGGGGCAGCCAGACGCCGGGGCACCCGGAGTACAACCACACCCCCGGTGTCGAGGTCACAACCGGTCCGCTCGGGCAGGGCGTCGCGAACGCCGTCGGCTTCGCGATGGCGGCCCGACGCGAGCGTGGCCTGCTGGATCCGTCCGCGACCGATGGCGAGAGCCCGTTCGACCACCACGTCTACGTCATCGCGTCGGACGGCGACCTGCAGGAGGGCGTGTCGGCCGAGGCGTCCTCGCTCGCGGGCACCCAGCAGCTCGGCAACCTCACGCTGCTGTGGGACGACAACCGCATCTCGATCGAGGACGACACCAACATCGCCTTCACCGAGGACGTCGCGGCTCGCTACGAGGCCTACGGCTGGCACGTGCAGACCGTCGACTGGACCAACGACGGCTCCGAGTACGTCGAGGACGTGCAGGCGCTGTGGGACGCGTACCAAGCCGCCGAGGCCGTCACGGACCGCCCGAGCTTCATCCGGCTGCGCACGATCATCGCCTGGCCCGCCCCGTCCGCCCAGGGCACCGGGGCGTCGCACGGCTCCGCGCTGGGTGACGACGAGATCAAGGCGACCAAGAAGCTGCTCGGCTTCGATCCCGAGAAGGCCTTCATCGTCGCTGACGACGTCATCAAGCACACCCGGGCGGTCCGTGATCGCGCCGCCTCCCAGCGCGAGGCATGGCAGACGTCGTTCGATGCCTGGACTGCTGCCAACCCGGACGCCGCCGCCCTGCTGGAGCGCCTCAAGAACCGTGAGCTGCCCGACGGCTGGGACACGGACCTGCCGGTGTACGAAGCCAGCCAGAAGGGCGTCGCGACGCGTGTCGCGTCCGGCGACTTCCTGTCCGCCGCCGCTGCGCGTGTCCCCGAGCTGTGGGGCGGCTCGGCCGACCTCGCCGGCTCGAACAACACGACCCCCAAGGGCGAGCCGTCGTTCCTGCCCCCCGAGCGGTCGTCCGCCAAGTTCCAGGGCGACTGGTACGGGCGCGTGCTGCACTTCGGGATCCGCGAGCACGCTATGGGCGCGATCATGAACGGCATCGTCCAGCACGGCCTCACCCGTCCGTACGGTGGCACGTTCCTGGTGTTCAGCGACTACATGCGCCCCTCGGTCCGCCTCGCGGCCCTGCAGGAGCTCCCCGTCACGTACGTCTGGACCCACGACTCGATCGGCCTCGGCGAGGACGGACCCACCCACCAGCCCATCGAGCACCTTGCGGCGCTGCGGGCGATCCCCGGCCTGGACGTCATCCGTCCGGCCGACGCCAACGAGACCATCCAGGCCTGGCGCACGATCATGGGCAACACCGATCGTCCGTCGGCGCTCGCGCTCAGCCGGCAGAACCTGCCGACGTTCCCGCGCGGCACCGAGGGCTACGCCACCGCGGACAACACGTCCAAGGGTGCCTACGTCCTGCTGGACACCGACGGTGATCCTGACGTGATCCTGTTCGGGACCGGCTCGGAGGTGCAGATCGCGGTCAAGGCCCGTGAGCTGCTCGCCGACGAGGGCATCAGCGCCCGCGTCGTGTCGATGCCGAGCCGCGAGTGGTTCGAGCAGCAGGATGCGTCCTACCGCGACCAGGTCGTCCCGCCGACGTCACGCGCCCGCGTGTCCGTCGAGGCCGGCATCTCGCTGGGCTGGCGTGACGTGGTCGGCGACGCCGGCCGCATCGTGAGCATCGAGCACTACGGCGCCTCCGCGGACTACCAGACGCTGTACGACGCGTTCGGCATCACTGCCGAGGCCGTCGTCGCAGCCGCCAAGGACTCGATCGCCGCCGCGGCGGGAAAGCCCGTCGCACCGTTCCACGCCCGTCCGGCAGGACCTGTCGGCCCGGGTGACAACGCAGATGCGCCCACACACTGACGCACTGATCTTCCTCACCAAGGAGCACATATGAACGACCGTCTCAAGGCCCTCGCCGACGCGGGAGTTTCCATCTGGCTGGACGACCTGTCCCGCGAGCGGATCGAGTCCGGCAACCTGGCCGAGCTCGTCACCCAGTCCAACGTCGTGGGCGTCACGACCAACCCGTCGATCTTCGCCTCGGCGCTCTCCAAGGGAGAGAAGTACGAGCCCCAGGTCAAGGAGCTCAAGGCCGCCGGCGCCGACGTCGACACCACGGTCTTCGAGCTCACCACGACCGACGTCCAGAACGGCTGCGACATCATGATGCCGGTCTTCGAGGCCTCCGGCGGCGTCGACGGGCGGGTGTCGATCGAGGTCGACCCCGGCGCGGCGCGGGACTCCGACCGGACTGTCGACCTGGCCAACAAGCTGTGGGAGCGGGTCGCCCGCCCCAATTTGCTGATCAAGATCCCCGCGACCGAGGAGTGCCTTCCGGCGATCACGGCGACGATCGCCGAGGGCATCAGCGTCAACGTCACGCTCATCTTCTCCCTCGAGCGCTACCGCAAGGTCATGGACGCCTACATCACAGGTCTGGAGAAGGCGGACGCTGCCGGCCGTGACCTGTCGACGATCCATTCGGTCGCCTCGTTCTTCGTCAGCCGGGTCGACACCGAGGTCGACCGTCGACTGCCGGAGGACAGCCCCCTGCGCGGCACCGCCGCGCTCGCCAACGCACGCCTGGCCTACGAGGCGTACGAGGACGTCTTCGGCTCCGACCGGTTCAAGGCCCTCGAGACCAAGGGCGCCAACGCCCAGCGTCCGCTCTGGGCGTCGACCGGCGTGAAGGACCCCAACCTGCCCGACACGCTCTACGTGACCGAGCTCGTGGTGGCCAACACCGTCAACACGATGCCCGAGAAGACTCTTCAGGCCGTCGCGGACCACGGCGAGATCATCGGCGACCGGGTGCACGGCACGTACGAGGAGTCCCGCGACGCGATCGCGGCCCTCGAACGGGAGGGCATCGCGTACGACGAGGTCGTCAGGATCCTCGAGGACGAAGGACTGGACAAGTTCGAGGTGTCGTGGAAAGAGCTCCTTGAGACGGTCTCGACAGAGCTCGACAAGGCCTGAGCCATGGTCGAGGTTGTGCTCAGCGTCCCAACGCAGGACGAGTTCGACACGGCGTTGCAGGGTGCGATCGAGGATCGTGTCGCATCGCGCCTGGCCGCCGAGGACCCCACCTTGTGGGGACCGGACGCCGAGTCAGAGGCCAGCGTTCGGCTGAGCTGGACGCACCTGCCGGAGAGCTCGCGACCGATCGTCGCCGAGGTCGCCGAGCTGCGTGAACAGCTCGTCGCCAACGGCCTCGACCACGTCGTGCTGTGCGGCATGGGCGGCTCGTCACTGGCGCCCGAGGTCATCTGCGACGCGGCCGGCGTCGAGCTCACGGTGCTCGACTCGTCCCAGCCGGACATGGTCCGCCACGCCATCGCGGACCGGCTCGAGCGGACCATCGTGGTCGTGTCGAGCAAGTCCGGCGGCACGGTCGAGACCGACAGCCAGCGCCGGGCGTACGAGCAGGCGTTCCGCGACGCGGGTCACGACCCCGCCGACCACATCGTCGTGGTGACCGATCCGGGCTCACCGCTCGACGAGGAGGCCACCCGGGCCGGCTACCGGGTCTTCCGCGCCGATCCCCACGTCGGCGGCCGCTACTCGGCCCTGACGGCGTTTGGGCTGGTCCCGAGCGCCCTGGCCGGCGTCGATGTCGGTGCCTTGCTGGCGGAGTCCGAGGCGGCCCAGGCGGGGCTGTACGCCGACGACGCCGACAACCCGGGGCTGCGCCTCGGGGTCATGATTGGCGTCGCCAACCGCTACCAGGTCGACAAGCTCGTGATCGCCGACCAGACCCGCCACGGGGTCGGCGACTGGATCGAGCAGCTCGTCGCCGAGTCGACTGGCAAGCAGGGCAAGGGTGTGCTGCCCGTCGTCGTGCCGTTCGAGAACGCGGTCAACTTCCACCCCAGCACCCACGACGCGATCCTCGTGTCGATCGGCGCCGACGAGCCGGCCGAGGCCCAGTCCGGCTTCGCCGCGGCGATCTCGGGCCCGTTGGGCGCACAGATGCTGCTGTGGGAGGTCGCCGTCTCGGTGGCCGGCCGGCTCATCGGGATCGACCCGTTCGACCAGCCCGACGTCGAGAGCGCCAAGAAGGCAGCTCGCGAGCTCCTCGACGGGGGTGGCACGGTCCCCGAGCCCGACACGACGGTCGACGGGATTGACATCTACGGCGCCGGCTCGACGGTCAAGGAGGCCGTCGACCAGCTGCTGGAGCAGGTCGACCTGCGCCACGGCTACCTCGCCGTGCAGGTCTACCTGGACCGCATCACGTACGCCGACTTCGCCGGGGTCCGCGAGGTGCTCGCGCAGCGGCTCGGCCGTCCCGTGACGTTCGGCTGGGGACCGCGGTTCCTGCACTCCACCGGTCAGTACCACAAGGGCGGCACCCCCAACGGCGTGTTCCTGCAGATCACGGGTAGTCCCACCGAGGACCTCGACGTGCCGGGCCGGAACTTCACCTTCGGTACCTTCATCGACTCGCAGGCCGCGGGCGACGCAGCGGTGCTACGGGACCACGACCGTCCGGTGCTGCGACTGCACCTGCACGACGTCGAGAAGGGTCTGCGGACCGTGCGCGAGGTCCTCGCGTGATCGCAGCGAACCCGCTGCGTGATCCCAAGGACCGCAGACTCCCCCGCATCGCGGGGCCCTGCAGCCTGGTCATGTTCGGTGTCACCGGCGACCTCGCGAAGAAAAAGCTCATCCCGGCGGTCTACGACCTCGCCAACCGCGGGCTGCTGCCGCCGGGCTTCGCGCTCGTCGGGTTCGCCCGTGCGGACTTCGGCACCGACTCATTCGCCACGATGATCAAGCAGGCGGCCCAGGACGGCGCCCGGACCCCGTGGAGCGAGACGGTCTGGAAGCAGCTCGCTGCCGGCATCCGCTTCGTCCCGGGCGAGTTCGACGACGACGAGGCGTGGGAGCGTCTGGCCGACACGATGGCCGAGCTCGACGAGCAGCAGGGCACGGGCGGCAACCATGCGTTCTACCTCTCGATCCCGCCAAGCCTGTTCCCGGTCGTGGTGTCGCAGATCAAGAAGCACGGTCTGGCCGAGTCCGACAAGGGCTGGCGGAGGGTGGTGATCGAGAAGCCGTTCGGCCATGATCTGCAGTCGGCGCAGGAGCTCAACCGCATGGTCGGTGATGTGTTCGACCGCGAGTCGGTGTTCCGGATCGACCACTACCTCGGCAAGGAGACGGTCCAGAACATCCTGGCGTTCCGGTTCGCCAACGGGATGTTCGAGCCGATCTGGAACAGCCACTACGTCGACCACGTTCAGATCACGATGGCCGAGGACATCGGCATCGGCTCCCGGGCTGGCTACTACGACGGCATCGGCGCGGCCCGTGACGTCATCCAGAACCACCTGCTCCAGCTCATGGCGCTCATCGCGATGGAGGAGCCGGTCTCGTTCAACGCCAAGAGCCTGCGCCTGGAGAAGCAGAAGATCCTCGCCAACGCCCGTCCACCGGCCCGCATGGACCTGCACACCGCGCAGGCACAGTACGTCGCCGGCTGGGCCGGGGGCGAAAAGGTCCGCGGCTATCTCGAGGAGGACGGCGTCCCGGAGGGTTCGCGCGCCGAGACGTACGCCGCGATCCGCATCGACATCTCGACCCGTCGCTGGGCCGGCGTGCCGTTCTACCTGCGCACCGGCAAGCGCCTCGGCCGCCGCGTCACCGAGGTCGCGGTGATCTTCAAGCGCGCTCCGCACCAGCCGTTCAGCAAGAACGATGTCGAGGAGCTGGGCCAGAACGCCCTGGTGATGCGCATCCAGCCCGACGAGGGCGTGACGCTGCGGTTCGGCGCCAAGGTGCCTGGCACCACAATGGAGATCCGCGACGTCAACATGGACTTCGCGTACGGCGGGGCGTTCGTCGAGAGCAGCCCCGAGGCGTACGAACGGCTGATCCTGGACGTCCTGCTAGGTGACCCGCCGCTGTTCCCCCAGCACGAGGAGGTCGAGCTCGCCTGGGAGATCCTCGACCCCGTCATCGCGCACTGGCAGCGGGACAAGGACATCGACCAGTACGCCGCCGGCACCTGGGGTCCCCCCAGTGCCGACAAGATGATGGCGCGTGACGGCCGGACCTGGAGACGTCCCTGATGGAGATCACGCTCGAGAAGACCAACTCGTCGCGCATCGCGCGCGCTCTGGTCAAGGCGCGGGTGGCCGCCGGCAGCCCCGCGATGGACATGGTGCTGACGTTGCTGGTCGTGACGGACGACGAGAACGTCGGTGCGGCGCTCAGGACCGCGACGACCCTGTCGCGCGAGCATCCCTCGCGGGTCATCGGCGTGATCCTCGGCGACGGGCGCGGCGCGGCCAAGCTCGATGCCAAGGTGCGGGTGGGTGAGAACTCCTCTGGTGAGTCGATCCTGCTGCGCATCGGTGGCGAGCTGACCCAGCACGCCGAGTCTGTCGTGCTCCCGCTGCTCCTCCCGGACTCCCCCGTCGTCGTCTGGTGGCCCGGCAAGGCCCCCGTCAATCCGTCTGAGGACGCGATCGGTCAGCTGGCGCGCCGCCGTCTGACCGACGCTGAGACCACGAGCTCACCGGTCCGGTCGCTCAAAGCCGTCGCCCGCTCGTACGCCCCGGGCGACACGGACCTGTCGTGGACCCGCCTGACACCGTGGCGCGCGCTGCTCGCCGCTGCCCTGGACCAGTCCCCCGGCAAGGTCACCGGCGGCACCGTCGTGGCCGGGCCCGGCAATCCCGCCGCGGTCCTGCTCGTCGCCTGGCTCGAGAGTCGCCTCAAGATCTCGATCACGACCAAGCCCAGCAAGACCGACCAGATCGCGTCCGTCGTGCTCAACACCGCCAACGGCGACGTCCGCATCGAGCGCGTCACCACCACGTCGTCGCACTTCAGCGTCCCCGACTCCTCGCCCCGCGAGGTCCCGCTGGGCCCTCGTACGCTGGCCGAGCTGCTGGCCGAGGACCTGCGCCGGCTCGACGCCGACGACGTCTACGAGGCGACGATCCGCCACATGCTGGAGGCCTGATGACGGTCCAGGTGTGGCCCAACGCCGATGTGCTGGCCCGCGCGATCGCCCATCGGATCACCGACCGGCTCATCCGGGTCCAGGGCCACGGCCGTCGTCCCAGCATCGTGCTGACGGGTGGCACGATCGCGATCGAGGCCTATCAGCACATCGAGGCCGGCGAGGCGGACTGGACCGACGTCGACGTCTATTGGGGCGACGAGCGGTTCGTGCCGGAGGGTCATGACGACCGCAACGACCAACAGGCCCGGGACGCGTTCCTGGACCGGCTCGGCGTCCCCGCCGAACGGGTCCACGCGATGCCGGCGCACGGGTGCGACCTGAGCATGGCGGACGCGGCCGATGCCTACGCCGCCTCGCTGCCGACCGACCCCTTCGACCTGGTCCTGCTGGGCATGGGGCCCGACGGGCACATCGCCTCGCTGTTCCCGGGGTTCCCGCAGCTGCACGAGACGGCCCGGCGGGCCGTGGAGGTGCTGGACTCGCCCAAGCCCCCGCCGCACCGCATCTCGCTGACCTATCCGGCGCTCAACCACGCCGACAGCGTCTGGCTGCTGGTCTCCGGCGAGGGCAAGGCTCCCGCCGTGGCCCGCGCGCTGGGCACCGGCACGATCGAGGACACCCCGGCCGTCGGTGCCCGTGGCATCGCGGAGACGGTGTGGCTGCTCGACGAGGCCGCGGCGTCCGAGATCACGGCGTGACGGCCGAGGTCGTCAAGCTCGCCGGCTCAGCGGGCACGATCGTCGCGGACCGCTGGGAGAGCCCGGGAACCCGAGGCACGGTCCTGCTGCTGCACGGCGGCGGCCAGACCCGGCACTCGTGGCGCCGCAGCGGCTCGCGCTTCGCCGAGGCGGGCTGGACGACGTACGCCGTTGACTCCCGCGGGCACGGCGACAGCGACTGGGACCCGGACGGTGACTACTCGATGGATCTGCTGGTCACCGACCTGCTGGGTGTCGCGGAGCAGGTCGGCGCGCAGCCCGTGCTGATCGGCGCCTCAATGGGCGGCATGACCTCGCTGGTCGCCCAGGGTGAGCACCCGGATCTGGCCCGCGGCCTTGTCCTCGTCGACATCGCCACCCAGTCGGAGCCGGCCGGTGTCGCGCGCATCATCGACTTCATGCGCTCGGCGCCCGACGGCTTCGCCTCGCTCGAGGAGGTTGCCGATGCGATCGCCGCCTACAACCCGCACCGGCCCCGCCCGGCGACGCTCGACGGGCTCCGCAAGAACGTCCGACAGGGTGACGACGGACGTTGGCGCTGGCACTGGGACCCCGCGTTCCTCGGTGGAGGTGGGGAGCACCGACGCCTGACGCAGCAGGACCGGATCGAGGCGGCGGCGGCCAGGATCACGGTGCCGACCCTGCTGGTGCGCGGGCAGAGCTCCGACGTCGTGACGGCCGAGGGGGCGCGCGAGCTGCAGCGCCTCATCCCGCACGCCGTCGTCAAGGAGGCCCAGGCGGGCCACATGGTGGCCGGCGACGACAACGACGTGTTCGCCACCCAGGTCGTCGACTTCCTCGACACCCAGCTGCCCTG
>JAOPXL010000240.1 GCA_025965175.1 Aeromicrobium sp. | reverse complement strand
GCCCCCGACTTTCGCGAGCGGCTGTCGCGACGTACATCCAACCTTCGAGAAGAACTAGACACCCGAGAGGGAAACTCAGTCATTCCGCGGCCCAACGTCGTGCAACTGGCGACAAGCCTAGGGCACCTCGCGGTGAAAAGGGAAAGGCTTTCGACACTCGACGTGCGAAATCCAGGTGAACGCGACGGCGCTAGTTCGCGCCGAACACCTGGGCGACCCACCAGGTGCCGTCGCTGTCGCGGAAGGCTCCGACGCCGACGTAGCGAGAGGACGTTCGCAGCAGGTTGGCCCGGTGGCCGGAGGAGCGCATCCACGCGTCGACGACCCTCGTGCCGGACGAGTAGCCGTACGCGATGTTCTCCGAGGCGGACGTGAAGCTGCAGTTGGCCATGACCTCGTTGAGCCGGCCGGCCCGGTGCGCCAGCGTGTGGTGCTTGGCCATCCAGCGCGCCTGGTCCTCGGCCCATCGGTCAGCGCAGGACTGCACCCTGACCTCGACCCGGTCGTGGGCGACGCGCTTGACGTTGGTGTGCGAGATGACCTGCTTCTCGTAGCTCGAGGTGGTCAGAGCGGCGGCCGGCGAGATCGTGGCGAAAAGCAGCGACGAGGCTGCTGCCGTGACGAACGCGGCGAGCTTCGTGGACGTGAACATCATGTGAGGCTACGCCTGGGATCGCAGGACGCGACATGGCTCTAGTACCAAAGAACTAGTTCTTTATAGTCATGGTTGGCCAAAGTCAAGACTGCAGTTCTTCCTGAAAATTACCTAAGTTGGCTCCCGTTGTGTCGTGCGCACCCCACAAAGGCGCGCAGCAGCATGCGGTGGGGCGACCGTCCCGCAGCTTCGGAGGAACTGGAACAAGGGGGAACCTTGAAACGTGTGACCTCAGGCCTCGTCGGCCTCACACTCGCGGCGTCACTCGGTCTGGCGTATGCCTCGCCGGGCAGCGCAGCACCCGCACCGCCCGTCGGTGGCCAGACGTCCCAGAAGGTCGGCAAGGACGACCTTCCCAACCCACTGGAGTCGAAGCGTCGTGAGCTTCGCACGAGCGGTGTCACCTCGATCCTCAACGGCGATGCCAAGGCCGTCACGAAGGACGGCACCTCGGTCGTCAAGGTCGGCAAGGGATACAGCCCCGCCGCGGCCGCCGCCCTGGCCAACGAGAAGACCAGCAAGGCCGAGCGCAAGGCCCTCCGTGGCGAGAAGAGGCAGGACCAGTACGTCGAGCTCCGGCAGGAGCGGTCCGACAAGATCTTCGTGATCCTCGCGGAGTTCGGCAACCAGCGTCACCCCGACTTCCCGGACAAGGACACCGACCCGTCGGTGCCCGGACCGACCACCTTCGACGGTCCTTGGCGCAACAAGATCCCCGAGCCCGACCGCACCAAGGACAACTCGACCCTCTGGCAGAAGGACTACAGCCGCCAGCACTACCAGGACCTCTACTTCGGCAAGGGCAAGAACGCCGAGTCGGTCAAGACCTACTACGAGACGCAGTCGTCCGGCCGCTACACGGTCGACGGCGTCGTCCAGGACTGGGTCAAGGTTCCGTACAACGAGGCGCGCTACGGGCGCGACGAGTCGTACCGCACGGTCTGGAACCTGATTCAGGACTCCCTGACCGCGTGGGTCGCCGACCAGAAGGCCAAGGGCCAGACGGACGCGCAGATCAAGGCGACGATCCAGTCGTACGACAAGTACGACCGCTACGACTTCGACGGCGACGGCGACTTCAACGAGCCCGACGGCTACATCGATCACTTCCAGATCGTGCACGCCGGCGGTGACGAGGCCGACGGCGATCCGCAGCAGGGTGAGGACGCCATCTGGTCGCACCGCTGGTACGCCTTCGGGACGGACGCCGGCCTGACCGGGCCGTCGCAGAACCCGCTCGGCGGCACCCAGGTCGGCAAGACCGGCGTCTGGGTCGGCGACTACACGGCGCAGCCTGAGAACGGCGGCCTGTCGGTCTTCGTGCACGAGTACGGTCACGACCTCGGTCTGCCGGACGACTACGACACCAGTGGTGGAGGAGACAACAACAACGAGTACTGGACGCTGATGGCCCAGAGCCGGCTCAACGCCAAGGGGGAGGCTCTCGGCGCCCGTCCGGGTGACCTCGGTGCGTGGAACAAGCTGCAGCTCGGCTGGCTCGACTACGAGGCGGTCACGGCGAAGCAGAAGAAGACGCTCGACCTCGGTCCACAGGAGTACAACTCCAAGAAGGCCCAGGCCGTCGTCGTCCTGCCCAAGAAGGACGTCGTGATCGACAACGGCGCACCCGCGTCGGGCTCGAAGCAGTTCTTCTCCGGATCCGGTGACGACCTGGCCACCTCGCAGACGACCGACGTGGACCTCACCGGCAAGACCGGTGGCGCCCTCGAGGCCAAGGTCCGCTTCGACATCGAGCAGGGCTACGACTACGCGTACGTCCAGGCCTCAACCGACCAGGGCAAGACCTGGACGTCGCTGGACGGCACGATCAACGGCACCGCCATCGCCGATGACGCGTCCGGTTCGCCGGCGATCGACGGGACGCTCTCCACGTGGGGAGACCTGAAGGTGCCGCTCGGTGCGTACGACGGTCAGAAGATCAAGCTGCGCTTCTACTACAAGACCGACGGTGGCGTGGCCCAGGCCGGTCTGTTCGTCGACGACGTCATCATCAAGGCCGGCAGCGAGACGCTGCTCGCCGACGGCGCGGAGAGCGGCGGCCCGGCGTGGACGTTCGACGGCTTCTCGATCGTCGGTTCGACCACGACGCTCAAGGCCGACAACTACTACATCGCCGGTCACCGGTCGTACGTCTCGTACGACAAGTACCTGCAGACGGGGCCGTACAACTTCGGCTTCACCGACACCAAGCCGGACTGGGCCGAGCACTACAAGTACGGCCACGGCCTGCTGATCTCGTACTGGGACACCTCGG
>JAOPXL010000177.1 GCA_025965175.1 Aeromicrobium sp. | reverse complement strand
CCGTACTTCTCCGCCGGCAAGATCCAGTGGATCCTCGAGAACGTCGACGGGGTCCGCGCCGACGCCGAGGCGGGCCACGCGATCTTCGGCAACACCGACAGCTGGCTCATCTGGTGGCTGACCGGGGGACCCGACGGCGGTCTGCACATGACCGACGTGACCAACGCCAGCCGCACGATGCTGATGGACCTCGAGACGCTCGCGTGGGACGACGAGCTCCTCGCGATCTTCGACGTGCCCCGGTCGATGCTGCCGGAGATCCGGTCATCGTCCGAGGTCTACGCGCACACCGTGGCGGACGGCCCGTTCGGCGGCGAGGTCGCCATCGCGAGCGATCTCGGCGACCAGCACGCCGCGCTGGTCGGACAGGTGTGCTTCGAGCCCGGCGACCTCAAGAACACCTACGGCACCGGCAACTTCCTGGTCCTCAACACCGGCACCGAGATGGTCCGGTCCGACAACGGGCTCATCACGACGGTGGCTTACCGGTTCGGCGACGCCGCCCCCGTCTACGCCCTGGAGGGCTCGATCGCCGTCACGGGATCGGCGATCCAGTGGCTGCGTGACCAGCTCGGCATCATCAAGGCGGCCGCGGACTCCGAGTCGTTGGCCTCGAGCGTCGCCGACAACGGTGGGGTCTGCTTCGTCCCCGCGTTCTCGGGCCTGTTCGCACCGCACTGGCGGTCCGACGCCCGGGGCGTCATCGTGGGCCTGTCCCGCTACAACACCGTTGCGCACATCGCCCGGGCCGCCCTCGAGGCGATCTGCTACCAGAGCAAGGACGTTATCGAGGCCATGATCGCGGACGCGGACCTCGACCTGCAGACCCTCCGAGTGGACGGGGGCGTCACCGCCAACGAGCTGTGCATGCAGATCCAGGCCGACGTCCTCGGGGTCCCGGTCAGCAGGCCCGTCGTCGCCGAGACGACGGCGCTCGGTGCGGCGTACGCGGCGGGCCTCGCGGTCGGCTTCTGGGCCAGCACCGACGAGCTCGTCGCGAACTGGAACGAGTCGACCCGCTGGGAGCCTTCGTGGACGGCGGAGCAGCGCGACAAGGGCCACGCGCAGTGGAAGAAGGCCGTCGAGCGGACCTTCGACTGGGTCGAGGTCGACTAGGTCACATCCGTCCCGCTGGAAGTCGCTCCTCCACCGGGGCCCTGCTTGACTGGGGCCATGCGTCCCGTCGCCCTGTCACCCGAGAACCGCCAAGCCGCCCTCGACGCGATGGCAGCCACCCCGCTCGACATCCTGGTGATCGGCGGTGGTGTCGTCGGTGGCGGCGCGGCCCTCGACGCCGCGACGCGAGGCCTGACGGTGGGGCTCGTCGAGGCCCGTGACTTCGCGTCCGGCACCTCCAGCCGCTCGAGCAAGCTGATGCACGGCGGGCTGCGCTATCTCGAGATGCTCGACTTCCGCCTCGTTGCCGAGGCGCTCAAGGAGCGCGGGCTCAACCTGCAGCGGCTTGCCCCGCACCTGGTCCACGAGATCCCCTTCATCTATCCCCTGACGCACCGGGTGTGGGAGCGGTTCTACGCCGGCTCCGGCGTCGCACTGTACGACGCGATGAGCAAGGCGTCGGGCTACGGCGCGGGCGTCCCGCTGCACAGACACCTGACCCGCCGCGGCGCCCGCCGGATCGTGCCGGCCCTCAGGAAGGACGCGCTGGTCGGCGCGCTGCAGTACCACGACGCGCAGGTCGACGACGCCCGGCACACGATGTTCCTGTCCCGCACCGCCGCGGCGTACGGCGCTCACGTCGCGAGCCGGACCCGTGTGATCGGCCTGCTACGCGACGGCGACCGGGTCACCGGCGCCCGGGTCAAGGACCTCGAGTCGGGCCGCGAGTTCGACGTCGCCGCCAAGCAGGTCGTCAACTCGACGGGCGTGTGGACCGACGAGACGCAGTCGTTCGCGGGGGAGCGGGGCCAGTTCCACGTCCGCTCCAGCAAGGGCGTGCACCTGGTCGTGCCGCGGGATCGGATCCGCAGCGATTCGGGCCTGATCCTGCGCACCGAGAAGTCGGTCCTGTTCGTGATCCCGTGGGGCCGGCACTGGATCATCGGTACGACCGACACCGACTGGTCGCTCTCGAAGGACCATCCGGCGGCGAGTCGCAGCGACATCGACTACCTGCTCGAGCACGTCAACCGGGTGCTGGTCGAGCCGCTGACCCACGAGGACGTCGAGGGCGTCTACGCGGGCCTGCGCCCACTGCTCGCGGGGGAGGACGAGGCGACCAGCAAGCTCTCCCGGGAACACGCCGTCAGCACGATCGTCAAGGGTCTGGTCGTCATCGCGGGTGGCAAGTACACGACGTACCGGGTCATGGCCAAGGACGCCGTGGACGCGGCGGTCCACGGCATGCGGACCCAGCTCGACCGGCACGCACCGCCCTCGGTCACCGAGGACGTGCCGTTGCTGGGCGCCGACGGGTACGAGGCGCTGTGGAACCAGCGCCACATGATCGCCCGGTCGAGCGGGCTGGGCGTCGGCCGGATCGAGCACCTCCTGCACCGCTACGGCTCCCTGCTGGACGAGCTGCTCGACCTCATCGCCGAGCAGCCCGACCTAGCCAAGCCGTTGACGGGTGCGGACGACTACCTGAGAGCCGAGATGGTCTACGCCGCGTCCCACGAGGGCGCCCGCCACCTCGACGACGCCATCGCACGTCGCACCCGGATCTCGATCGAGACGTTCGACCGGGGGACCGACGTCGCGGTCGAGGTCGCCGAGCTCATGGGCGGTGTCCTGGGCTGGACCGAGGCGCAGCGCGCCAACGAGGTGGAGCACTACCTCAAGCGGGTCGAGGCCGAGCGTGAGAGCCAGACCATGCCCGACGACGCGACCGCCGACGCTGCCCGGATGGGTGCCGAGGACGTCGTGCCCGTCTCGATCACGGAGGCCGCCTCATGACCGAGGAAGAGACCATCGCGGACTACGACGTACGCTCGCCCGCCTCGCGCACCCTCCTGACCGTGCTCGGCACGATCCTGGTGGTCGCGGTGCTGGCCGGCCTGGTGCTCGGCGCCTCGATGCTCAAGCGCGGCACCACGGTGTCGACGAGCGTCGTCGAGCTGGGCCAGTCGCGGCTCATCGTGATCGACGCCGGCGCGGCCGATCTGCGAATCGTCCAGGGCGATCCCGAGGTCGTCAAGGTCTCGGCCCGCATCACGAGCGGCCTGCGCAAGACCGACTTCCAGATCGGGCGACGCGGCGACGAGGTCAAGATCGTCTCGGCGTGCCAGACCTGGCTGTCGCCCGGCTGTGGCGTGAGCGCGACCCTGGAGATCCCCGAAGGCTTCCCGGTCGTCATCCGGACCACGTCGGGCGATGTCTTGGCCCAGTCGATCTCGGAGGGCGCGCTGACAGTCGTGACCGGGGCCGGCGACGTACTCGCCAAAGGCCTGGCGGTCGACGAGCTCGAGGTCAAGACGACGTCGGGTGACGTCGCCGCCGCCTTCGCCCGCCAGCCGTTCGCGATCAAGGCCACGACCGACAGCGGCGACATCGCGGCTGAGGTGCCGTCGGGCGACCACTCGTACGCCGTGACGGCCCGGTCGAAGTCCGGCGAGGTGGCCTCCTCGATCCCGTCGAAGGGCGGCGAGCAGGGCTACTTCGTCCGCGCCAGGAGCAGCAGCGGGGACATCGCGCTGTCGATGAGATGAGCGAGACCCCCGCAGCTGGGCTGCGGGGGTCTCGTGGGGTGAGTGACGGGACTTGAACCCGCGACCACCGGCACCACAAGCCGGTGCTCTACCAGCTGAGCTACACCCACCA